>NZ_CP114065.1:7306748-7611196 GCF_027627575.1 Kribbella sp. CA-293567 | reverse complement strand
TGAATGGTCCGCCGCGCTCCGGAAAATCCAGCATTGGCGCCGCGATTCAGAGCAGGTTCGAGGGCGTCTGGATGAACCTCGGGGTCGACCGGTTCATGCAAATGACGCCAGAGCGATTCCAGCCCGGGATCGGGTTGCGGCCAGGGGGTGAGAGGCCCGACCTAGAGCCACTTGTAGTTACTTTGTATGGCGCCATGTATGACGCGATCGCGGCGCACAGCCGCATGGGGCTCAACGTCGTCGTCGATGCCGTCCACCATGATTCCTACTCTGTCCCGCGAAGGATCCTTCCGACTTGTGCTCGAAAAGTTCAAGGTCTGCGGGTGCTATTCGTGGGAGTACGTTGCCCCATCGAGGTTGTCATGGAACGCCGCCGGGCAACCTGGGGAGGGGTCGGCTACAACCAGGGGGGCTCGATAGTGGACCCGGTGAGTTTGTGGCATGAGGCAGTTCATACGCCGGGCATCTATGACCTTGAGGTCGACACGTCAGTGCTCAGCTCCGACGAATGCGCTGATCTAATCCACCAACGCATCGAAAGCGGTCCTCCAGGATCTGCATTCCGATGCTAACGGGCTTGCTGACAGAGCCCGGCCAGGCGGATCGCCTGCGGACTGATCGCTCCATGACAGTCCGACAGGCCAGTGCGAGACTCAGGCCATGGCTCAGGTGTTCGTCTTCCAAGTGCAGGACATCGACTCTGATTGGTGGGTCTCGGAGGTCGCGGTCGTGGCGGACACTCGGCAAGATGCGTACCGGCGTATTCGTGACGCCGGACTGCACAAGAAGCAGATCGAGAACGACGGACGTCCCACCGAGATAGAACCGCTCGGGGCATGGAAGGTGCTGTCGGAGAATCCGGCGGCCATACTCCGTCGACGAGGCGATCATGGTGGCTGGGGTCCGTGGGAACAGGTGCCGGAAGGTGTTTCGCTTGACTGGCGGATCAGCGGACAGGGGCAGCGGGCCTATCCTCAGCGGTAGCTCTTGCTAGCAGGCTTGGTGACAGTGGCGCCCGCTCATCGCCTCGTCTCGTACCTCGTCAGGAGCACGCCGCCGGGGAACGTTCGTGTCTCCACCAGGTTCAAGTTCACCCAGCTGTCCAGCGTCGTGAAGAACGGTTTGCCGCCGCCTACCAGCACCGGGTGGGTGACGATCTCGTACTCGTCGATCAGGCCGGCCTGCATGGTCGCTGCAGCGAGAGTGGCGCCGCCGATCCTCATTGGCTCGCCGTCGTCGGCCTTGAGGCGGCTGATCTCGGCAATCGCGTCGCCGGTGACCAGGCGGGTGTTCCAGTCGACCTTGTCGATCGTTGAGGAGAACACCAGCTTCGGGGTGTCTCGCCAGTTTCGGGCGAACTCGATCTGTGCCGGGGTGGCGCCGGGTTGCTGGTCGCCGGTCGGCCAATGGGAACTCATCATCTCCCACAGTTTGCGCCCGTACATCAACAGGCCGATCGCCAGCTCCTGGTCGAGCCAGAACTGGAACAGTTCGTCACTCGGTACGCCCCAGCTGATGTCGTCGCCGGGGGCGGCGATGTAGCCGTCCAGGCTCAGGTTCATGCCGTAGATCAGTTTCCGCATGCGCGATGCCTCTCTGTCGGTACGGGCAGCCATTCTCCAGCCGCCCGTCACGCTTACTACGAACGACGCACTACGGATCCGACGGGTCAGTGGCAGATATCTTCACGAGGCTTACGCATAACTCATCGCTCTCGGGGTCGGCCATCACCACCCAGAAGCCGCCTAGTGCGGAGTCGTCCCGCGCCTTCATGTTGAGCTGAACGAGTCGCGTTGCCACGTTGGCGATCCAACTGCAACCGTCGTACTGATCGCAGGCTCAGGCCAGCCAGGAGGCGTAGAAGACTCCCAGCCCGAGCGCGACGAAGATGCCGGCGACGATCCAGAAGCGGATCACCACCGTGACCTCGTCCCAGCCTGCGTGTTCGAAGTGGTGGTGGATCGGGGCGATCCGGAAGATTCGGCGGCCGGTGCCGGTGAGGCGTTTGGTCAGTTTGAAGCTGAGCATCTGCAGGATCACCGACAGCGTCTCGAGTACGAAGAGGCCCGCGATGATCGCCATCAGGAGTTCGGTGCGGGACATGATCGCCAGTCCGGCCAGGGCGCCGCCGATGGCGAGGGAGCCGACGTCGCCCATGATGATGCGTGCGGGCTTGGCGTTCCACCACAGGAAGCCGACGCAGGCCGCGGCGATGGCGGCTGCGAAGACCGCGAGGTCGAGCGGGTCGCGCACCTGGTAGCACTGGGACGCGATCACGGTGGGGCGCGGGGAGTCGCACAGCTGGTTGTTCTGCCAGATGTTCACGATGGTGTAGGCGCCGAAGATCAGCGCCGAGGCGCCGGCCAGCAGCCCGTCGGCGCCGTCGGTGAGGTTGGCGCCGTTGGAGGTCGCGGTGACGAGGAACCAGATCAGCAGCAGGACCACGACCAGGGGCAGCTTGATTCCCCAGTCGTGAGTGGTGGACAGGTACTGCGACGCCGGCCGGACGCCGCGGTCGTCGGCGAAGAGCTGGGTGGCCAGGATCCCGAAGACCAGCGCGATCAGCGTCTGACCGGCCATCTTGGCCCGGCTGCTCAGGCCCTGGTTGTTCTGCGTGTAGACCTTGATGAAGTCGTCGAGGAACCCCACCACCCCGCAGCCCAGGAACAGCAGCATCAGCAGCCAGGCGCTGGCACTCGGCCGCTCACCGGTCAGGAACGTTGCCGCCAGGTACGCCGCGGTGGCGCTCAGCAGGATGACCAGGCCGCCCATGGTCGGCGTACCGCGCTTGACGTGGTGGGTCGTGGGGCCGTCCTGCCTGATCGGCTGGCCGAAGCCGCGCCGGGCGAACCAGCCGACGGCGAACCGCGTCCCCAGAAGCGAGCAGACCGTCGCCAGTACGCCGCTCAGCAGTATCGCCCGCATGAAAGACAGCCCTCTCGGCCCAACAGATGGTCGATCCCCCTCGGGGCAAGCCGGTCCAACATAGCGAAGTCGCGGGTCGGTGGAAACAGGTGGCGAAGTCTCGCGGCGTCGTGCACCGAACATCGCACCACACGTGCGACTCCGTTGCCGAGCGCAACCGGAGTGCTGATGATCATCAAGCACCAAAGGGCTTTCGGCGCTCGGATCGCGAACCGAACTCGGTGTACCGTCCGAGACTCCGCGTACTTTCCGCTCAGCAGGAGGCGTCATGTTTCGTCAAGGTAGGTTGCGCCTTCGGGCGGCAGCGATCGTCGGTGTCGCTGGGGTGCTCACATTCGGTGCCGCTGTGACTCCGGCCGCGGCGGCCGACAGCTGGAGCGTCGGCACCAAGGTCTCCGGACCGGGCGGCGCCTGCAACTACGCCTTCGTGGCCAACAACGCGGTGAAGGTCTGCTTCGAGCCGGACGGCGAACTGCTCTACGTGTACGACGGCAAGTCGGACGGCCGCTCGGCGATCGGTGAGGTCAGCTTCTCGCACAAGGGCTGCCGGAACAAGTGGGGCAAGGGCACCTGGGCGAGGTGCAACTACTCGTGGCCCGAGGGCAAGAAGGCCTTCATCATCGGTGGCACCCGGGACTTCGAGGGCGTCTTCAACACGGTCCGTGACATCACCGGCGAGGGTTCGGTCAGGACCTGAGCCGGCGGCTCGGCCGGGGCCGATCACGAAAAAGGCCTCGGCCGCTGCCCTTGCCCACGGTTACCTTTGCCGCATGGTCAGCCGCCACCCGGACACCCCCCAGTCCTCCGAACCGCCGACCGTCTACCTCGTCGTCGGCCTCCCCGGTGCCGGCAAGACCACCCGGGCCAGGGAACTCGAGACCACCGCTCCGGCTCTGCGGTTGACGCCGGACGAGTGGCAGATCGCGTTGTTCGACGGGCAGAACCCGGACGACAAACGCGACCTGGTGGAAGGCAAGCTGGTCGAGCTCGGCATGCGGGCCGCGGAGCTGGGCGCCGACGTGGTGTTCGACTTCGGGTTCTGGGGCAAGGACGAACGCTCGGCCCTTCGCTGGATCGCCGGCACCATCGGCGCACGGAGTCAGGTCGTCTACCTGCCGATCGCCCTCGAGGAGCAGCGGACGCGTGTGGCCGAGCGGTTCGCGGCCACGCCCGAGCAGACGTTCCGGATCAGTGACGCCGAACTCGTGCAGTGGCATGCGCTGTTCGAGGTACCGGACGAGGAAGAGCTACGGGGTGTCAGGATTCCACCCGTCCCACCAGGCCACACGTCGTGGTCGGAGTGGGCCTCGCGCCGCTGGCCCTCCTTGCCCGACCAGTACGCCGACGCCCGCTCGCAGCAGTAGTTGTGAGCTGCGGCGGCGGGCAAAATCGGGCGACGACGCGAAGATCCGCCTCTATGGTGGAGCGATGGCGTCGGTCAAGCAGTTTCAGGTCACCTTCGACTGTGCGGAGCCGGAGCGAGTAGCTCGCTTCTGGTGCGAGGTGCTCGGGTACGTCGTACCGCCACCACCCGCGGGGTTCGCCGACTGGAGCGAGTTCGACCGCTCGCTGCCGCCCGAGGCGCAGGGGTCGGCCTTCGCCTGTGTCGATCCCACGGGCGTCGGTCCGCGACTGTTCTTCCAGCGGGTGCCCGAAGGCAAGGTCGCCAAGAACCGCCTGCACCTCGACGTACGGGTCGGGACCGGGATGGTCGGTGAAGAGCGGCTGGCCGCGCTTGAGGCAGAGTGCGCGCGGCTGCTCCCGCTTGGAGCAACCCGGGTCCAGTTGCTGGTCGCCGACGGCATCAACGAGTCCTGCCTGGTCATGCAGGACGTCGAAGGCAACGAGTTCTGCCTCGACTGAACGCGGTGGCCAAGCGAAGGAAACGCTTCGCGTGGGCGGATCAGTTGAGCGACGGACCGGGCTCCGGGAGCGTTCTGGGTACTCCGTAGAGCGCGGCGATCGAGGCGGCGCGATTGCGTAGGTAGGTGCGCAGCCACTGCGGCTCCAGCACCTCCGCTGTCGCGGCGAGTTGCCACAGAGCCCACTGGGCGTGCCTCGGGTCCTGGAAGGTCACCTCGAGTCGCAGCGAGCCGTGCGGCTCGGTCTCCTCGGCGAGGACGCTCAGGGCGTTGCCGGCCAGTTCGTCACGTTGCGCCGGGTGCACCCGGACGACCACGGTGACCTGGTCGCCGTTGGTCCGGAACTGTTCGCTCCGCTCCTGCCAGGCCTGGTCGAGGTTGATCCCGTGCGGTCGCTGGGCCGGATCGGGGAGTTCCTCGGCGGCCGACACCCGGGACAACCGGTACGTGCGGTCGGCGCCGTCCTTGATGGCCAGCAGGTAGCCCTTCTCGCGGGCGGTGACCAGGCCGATCGGGTCCACCGTGATCCATCTGGAGGACTTGTTCGCGGCAGCCGAGTAGCAGATTCGCAGCTTGTGGCCGGCCAGTACCGCGCGCCGGATCTCGGCCATGATGGCGTCCGGCACCTCTTCCGGGATCAGCCGGCGGGCGAGCAGGTCGGTCTCCGGATCGATCAGCAGTCGCCGGGCCGCGCCGGTCGCGGTGTCCCGATGGCCCTCGGGGAGTGCGTCGACCACCTTGAGCATGGCCGAGGCGAGCGCGGAGCCGAGACCGAACGCCTGCGCGCCGCGCCGGGAGCCGGCCACCAGCAGGGCCAGTGCCTCGTCGTGGGTCAGGCCGAGGAGCTCGGTCTGGAAACCGGGCATCAGCTCGAACCCGCCCTGCCGGCCGCGCTCGGCGTACACCGGGACGCCGGCCGCGGACAACGCCTCGATGTCGCGCAGCACCGTGCGGGTGGCGACCTCCAGCTCCTTCGCGAGCGCGGGCGCGGTCATCCGGCCGTTCTGGCGCAGCAGCAGCACCAGCGAGACCAAGCGATCGGCGCGCATGCCGAAAACTGTACCGGAATACACGACACAAGATGTCGTGTATCGCTGAGAGGCTTGCACCAGTGACTCTCGGAGATCTGAGCAGTCACCTCATTCTAAGGCGCGCCACGGTTACCGCCGTTCGCAAGTCACTACATAAGGAGCACTCGGTGGGGTCTCAACTCAACCCTTACATCAGCTACAACGGCAACGCGCGGCAGGCGATGGAGTTCTACCAGGAGGTGCTGGGCGGCAAGCTGGAGCTCGGCACGCTGGCGGACTTCGGCGCCGCTCCGGCCGATGCACCGCACGCCGGCCTGATCATGCACGCCAAGCTCGAGAGCGAGCACGGCTACGTGCTGAACGCCTTCGACGTGCCGGAGGGTGTGCCCTACCAGCCGGGCAACAACGTCGCGATCTACATCGGCGGCGACGACCCCGAGCTGCGCGGCTACTTCGAGAAGCTCTCCGCCGGTGGCACCGTGACGATGCCGCTGGAGAAGCAGGTCTGGGGCGACGAGGCCGGCGCGCTGGTGGACCAGTTCGGTATCTCCTGGATGTTCAACGTCACGCAGCCGCAGTCCTGAGCTGACCGCACGGTACGCCGTGCCGAAGCGGGCGATGGGCCCGATCCGCCCATCGCCCCTTTGGCGTGCCCGAATTCTGATACCAACCGAAGTGCTGATTCTCGGTTTTCCGAAATCATTTACCGGAGTCCGCGCTATTGAATGCAGGTGACGGCGGATCAAATGCATTCCCGTCCAAGTTTCAATGAGCCGCAAAGTCTGGGTCGATCGTTTGATTACCCGGCCGGCCACGGCTGGTGGGCCGCCGTAAAACACAGCCCCGGCTCGCTGTCCACCCTTTCCAGGAGCGTGGAAACAGTAGTTCTGCAGTGACCGTTTGGTTCGTCGGCGAGAAAGCGGAGTGCCGCTTCTCGGTTGCTCGAACAGTTCATCCGGCGGCAATGGAACGGACCCTATTAAGCCTTGACGGCTGCAAGCGTCGAAGTGTTAAGGTCGCATCACACTTCGATGGCGACCAGGGATATACGTCGCAGCGCCCCAGCTCATTTCCCTGGCCGCCACCTCTATGCCCGGGGGGGCTCACATGAAAAGAATCATCCCCGCATTGTCGATCGCCACTGTCGCCATGTTGGTGGCCGCTGGCACCGTGGTGAACTCTGCCTACGGTCAGTCCGAGAGCACCAACGCGGCCCCGGCCGCGAGCAACCCGACGACGCCGGCGGCCGAGCCGCACGGCGGACACAAGACTACGGGCTCGCAGCAACGGACCGGCGGAAAGCCTGTCGCTGCAAAGGATCTGAGCGCGATCAAGGCCAGCGCCGCCGCCAACGCCGGCCTGACGGCCAGCACCCCGGCCAAGCTGCTGCAGCTGCTGGGCGAGCGGATCGTGGCCAAGGACCTGGCCGGGATCATGGCTCTGCACGAGCCGACCGCGGCCGTCGTGAACTGGGACGGAACGATTTCCAAGGGAAAGCCGGAAATCCGCGCAATGTACATCGACTGGTTCAACTCCAACCCCGTTCTCAAGGTCAACCCGCTCCAGACCCTGATCAACGGAGGACAGCCCGACGGTAGTGGCGACCGGCTGAACCGCACGGCCAGCATCATGGGTACCTACACCCTGGAGCAGGACCTTCCGGACGGCACCCGCGTGCTTTACACCGGAAACTTCTGCGACATTGTCCGGCAGCAGCCGGACGGCACCTGGCTCTACCTCCAGGACAACCCGTACCCGCCGCACAGCTGATCGGCGCCCCTCGGCGGACAACCCTTCTTTCGTGCTCGGCCGACGTATCGGCCGGGCACGAACGGGGGTAATTCGCCGTACCCAGAATCAAGCATTTCGGGGCAACTTCTGCCGCCCTGACGGGCGCCACCACTGGCATGGGTGGCGGGCATCAGATGATGCGCGGACAGCGAGTTGCCGACATGTCTGAGGTTTGGAGCAAACTTGAACGTCACCTCGCTCGAAGTTTCGCAAGCCCCAATTGCCAAGCAGCAGCCCCGGTGGGAGGACCCCGCCCGGGTCGAACAGGTCCGCGACGTGCTGGGCGCCCTGCCCGCGCTGGTGGAGATCGAATCGCTGAAGAGGTTCCAGGGGCTGCTCGCCGAAGTCGCCGCCGGCCAGGCACAGGTTGTTCAGGCCGGCGACTGTGCCGAGGATCCCGCGGAGTGCACGGCAGGTGACGTGGAGCGGAAGGCAGGCCTGCTCAACGTGCTGGCCGGCATCGTCAGCGCCACCACCCATCAGCCCGTCGTCCGGGTCGGCCGGATCGCCGGCCAGTACGCCAAGCCACGCTCGGCGTCCACCGAATGGGTCGACGGAGTCGAACTCCCGGTCTACCGGGGACACATGGTGAACGGTCCGGAGGCCGATCCGGAGGCACGCCGATCGGATCCGCGCCGGCTGCTCACGGGCTACCGGGCGGCGAGCCAGGTGATGGCTCACCTCGCCCCGACGCCCCTGGCCCGCATCGCTCCGGCGGTCTGGACCAGCCACGAAGCTCTGTTGCTCGACTACGAGATCCCGATGCTGCGCCACGACCGGGCCGGCCGGCTCGCGCTCACCTCCACCCACTGGCCGTGGATCGGCGAACGGACCCGTCAGCTCGAGGGCGCCCACGTCGCCCTGCTGGCCGACGTGATCAACCCGATCGCCTGCAAGGTCGGGCCCCGGATGCAGGTGGACGAACTGCTCGCCCTGTGCGCGCGACTCGACCCGGCACGGGAGCCGGGAAGGTTGACCCTGATCGCCCGGATGGGCGCCGACTCGGTCGCCGAACTGCTGCCGCCGCTGGTCCGCGCCGTCCATGCGGCCGGCCATCCGGTGATCTGGCTGGTCGACCCCATGCACGGCAACACGGTCAGCACCGCCGAGGGCCGCAAGACCCGCGTGGTGGAAACGATCGTCCGCGAGGTGACGGCCTTCCAGCTCGCCGTTCGCTCGGCCGGCGGGACAGCGGGCGGAATCCACCTGGAGACCACCCCTGATCACGTGACCGAATGCGTCGACGCCCACCACGGGCCCGATCGCGTCGGCGACAACTACACGACCCTCTGCGACCCGCGACTGAACCCCCGCCAGGCGATCTCGGTGGTTTCGGCCTGGCAGTCGCACGCGCAGCTGATGAGCCGCTCCGGGGAGGAACTGTGCCCGGCATAGCCCCGATCGCGGCCTACCCGCTGCCGACGAAGGACGACCTGCCCACCAGTACCGCGCAGTGGACCGTCGACCCGAACCGGGCGGTGCTGCTCATCCACGACATGCAGCGCTACTTCCTGGCCCCGTTCGCGCCGTCGGTCCGCGAGCCACTGGTCGGCCACTGCGTGCAGTTGCGCGAACGCTGCACCGAACTCGGCGTCCCGGTGTTCTACACCGCGCAACCCGGCGACATGACCGAACAGGACCGTGGCCTGCTGAAGGACATCTGGGGTCCGGGCATGAAGGCGGACCCCCGCGATCGCCAGATCATCGACGAACTGGCCCCCAAGCCGGACGACCAGGTGCTGACCAAGTGGCGCTACAGCGCCTTCTTCCGGTCGGACCTGTTGACCCAGATGCGCAACCAGGGTCGCGATCAGCTGATCGTCTGCGGGGTGTACGCGCACATCGGTGTCCTGGTGACGACTCTCGACGCGTTCACCAACGACATCCAGCCGTTCCTGGTCGCCGATGCCCTGGGCGATTTCTCCGCCGACTACCACCGGCTGGCCCTCGACTACGCGGCCGCCCGGTGCGCGGTCGTCACCACCACCGAGGAGGTCTTCCGATGAACCCGTCACAGTTGCTCGAGCACGTGCTGGGCTCCGACCCCGGTGCCTTCGCTCTGCTGCACCGCCCCGAGACCCTCGGCGCGGACCGGATGGAGATCCTGCTCGGCGACGTCAGTACGCCGGCCCGGCTCGCCGACATCCCGCTGGCCACCCTCAACCCACGGCCGGGGGAGGCGCACCAGGAAGTGCTGGTGCTGGTACCTCACCAGCAGATCAGCGAACGCGGGTTCGCCGCCGCCGCGGACGGCTCACCGCTGCTCGCCATGTCGGTGACCGACCAGGGCCTGATCAGCACCTCCGAGGCGATGAAGCTGTTGCCGGACGAGGCGATCACCTTGTCCGGTGGGGGTTTCGACATCGAGGACGACGCGTACGCCGACACGGTGCGCGCCGTACTGGAGAACGAGATCGGGACCGGCGAAGGCTCGAACTTCGTCATCAAGCGCTCGTTCGTCACCACCATCACCGGCTACTCGACGCGCAGCGCGCTGAGCCTGTTCCGCCGGCTGCTCACCCGGGAGACCGGTGCCTACTGGACCTTCCTGGTGCACACCGGTGACCGCACCTTCGTCGGAGCCACGCCGGAACGCCATGTCAGCCTGCGGGACGGCGTTGCGACGATGAACCCGATCAGCGGCACCTATCGCTACCCGGCGACCGGGCCGGTGCTGTCGGAGGTGATGGACTTCCTCACCGACCGTAAGGAGACCGACGAGCTGTACATGGTCCTGGACGAAGAGCTGAAGATGATGGCTCGGGTCTGCCAGGGCGGTGGCCGGGTGGTCGGCCCGTTCCTGCGGGAGATGGCCTGGCTCGCGCACACGGAGTACTTCATCGAGGGCCACAGTGACCTCGACCCGCGGGACATCCTCCGGGAGACGCTGTTCGCCCCCACGGTGACCGGCAGCCCGTTGGAGAACGCCTGCCGGGTGATCGCCCGCTACGAGCCGCACGGTCGCGGGTACTACGGAGGCGTCGCTGCCCTGATCGGCCGCGATCCCGCCGGGGCCAGAACGCTGGACTCCGGCATCCTCATCCGCACGGCCGACATCCGTACCTCGGCGGCCGACGGCACCGGTCAGGTCGAGGTCGGGGTGGGCGCGACGCTGGTCCGGCACTCCGACCCCGAGGCCGAGGTCGCCGAGACCCGCACCAAGGCTGCCGGCGTACTGGCCGCGTTGGGGGTCGCCGAGATGCGGATCAAGCCCACCGGCGTACTGGCGACGACCGATACCAGCGTGCGGCTCGACGGGCATCCGTTGATCCAGGAAGCCCTTGGTCAGCGCAACTCGACGATCGCGCGCTTCTGGCTCGGCGACGCGGAGTCGCGGGTGCGGCCGCAGCCGGAGCTGAACGGCCGGCGGGCACTGATCATCGATGCCGAGGACACCTTCAGCTCGATGCTGATGCACCAGTTGCGTGCCATCGGGCTCACGGTGCAACTGGCTCGCTTCGACGAGGCCTACAGCTTCGACGAGTACGACCTGGTGGTCCTGGGCCCCGGCCCGGGCGACCCGCGCGAAACCGGCCATCCGCGGATGGCGCACCTCACCGCGGCGATCGAGCAGTTGCTGTCGCGGCGGATCCCCTTCATGGCGGTCTGTCTGAGCCACCAGTTGCTCTGCCAGTCCCTCGGCATCAAGTTGATGCGCCGCGACGTCCCGAACCAGGGCACCCAGCGCGAGATCGAGTTGTTCGGCTCACCGGAACGAGTCGGCTTCTACAACTCCTACGTGGGATGGGCCGGGGCCGACGAGTTCGAGGTTCCCGGCGTCGGCGAAGTACGGGTCAGCCTGGACGCCGGCACGGGGCAGGTCCACGCGCTGCGCGGGCCGCACTTCAGCTCGGTGCAGTTCCATCTCGAGTCGGTGCTCACCCAGGACAGCGAGCGGATCCTGACCTCGATGCTGGCGCCGCTGATGGAGAGCGAGGAGGTGCTGAACGCATGAGAGCCACCATCGCCTGGTGGGATCTCGCGGGGTCCGGCCAGACCATCGACTCGCTCCGCGCCCAGCTGCGGGCGGAGGGCGTGGAGCCGTGGACGCAGGTCCACGGGCTGCGGCTGAAGTTCTGGATCTCCGACCAGGAGACCAATCGCTGGGGCGCGGTGATGCTGTGGGACTCCACGGCCGACCCGGCCGCGCCGTTGCCGCCGAACCGTGCGACCGAGCTGATCGGCTACCCGCCGACCGAGCGAATGGCCACCGACGTCGAGGCCGTCGTCGAGGGTTTCCACTCCGAGTCGGCCGAGCCCGGCCTGGCTTTCGAACCGGCCGGGAGGCTGTCATGAGCGCCCCGGCCGAATCCGCGGTGGGCACCGAGTTCAGCAACCCACCGGCCGAACCGATCGAGCTGATCCGTGCCTGGTACGACGGCGCGGTCGCGGCCGGCGTACTCAAGCCCGCCCCGGTGGCGTTGGCCACCGCCGATGCCAACGGTCACGCGTCGACCCGGATGGTGTCGATCCTCGCGATCCGCGACACCGGACTGGTGTTCGCCAGCCACGTCGGCAGCCGCAAGGGCCGCGAGATCACCGAGACGGGTTGGGCGTCGGGCGTCTGGTACTGGCGTGAACTCGACCGGCAGGTGATCGTGAGCGGCCCGACCCATCCGTTGTCCGCCGAGGATTCCGACGCGATCTGGGCCGCCCGGCCGGTCACGGCCCTGCCGATGTCGGTGGCCACCCGGCAGAGCGCCGTACTGGAGGACGAGGAAGAACTGAGGTCGCGGGCCCAGGAACTGAGCCGGGCCGGCTCGGAGCTGGAGCGCCCGGCCACCTGGCTGGGCTACCTGCTCGAGCCCGCATCGGTCGAGTTCTGGCAAACCTCGCCGGACCACCTGTATCCGAGGCTGCGGTACGAGCGCACCGACTCCGGCTGGCACGTCGACCGACTCCAGCCCTGACCTGACCAGCACCCTGCACGGGGCATTTGAGACAAGAGGGTAAAACGATGTGTGGAATCACTGGCTGGGTCTCCTTTGACCGGGAACTGACCCAGCACCGCCAGGACCTGGAAGCGATGACCGAGACGATGTCCTGCCGCGGGCCGGATGCCGACGGCATCTGGCTCGACCGGCACGCGGCGCTGGGCCACCGACGCCTGGCAGTCATCGACCTCGAAGGCGGCACCCAGCCGATGGAGGTGGTCACCGACGCCGGTACGGTCGCGATCACCTACAGCGGCGAGGCCTACAACTTCAACGAGCTCCGCAGCGAGCTGGTCAGCCGCGGTCACCGCTTCCTGACCCGCAGCGACACCGAGGTGGTCCTGCGCGGCTACCTCGAGTGGGACGAAGCGGTGGCCGAGCGGCTCAACGGCATGTTCGCCTTCGCCATCTGGGATTCCAGGGTCGAGAAGCTGGTGATGATCCGGGACCGGATGGGCGTCAAGCCGCTCTACTACTCCGCGACCGCCGACGGCGTGCTGTTCGGCTCCGAGCCGAAGGCGATCCTCGCCAACGCGCTGGCCGACCGCGCGGTCGACCTGGCCGGCCTGCGCGAGATGGTCAGCTTCACCCAGACCCCGGGCAGCTCGATCTGGGTCGGGATGAACGAGGTCGTACCGGGTGGCCTGGTCGTTGTCGACAGCAACGGTCTGCGCGAACGCCGGTTCTGGACGCTGGAGACCCGCGCGCACACCGACGACCAGGACACCACGGTCGCCCACGTGCGCGAACTGCTCGAGGACATCGTCAGCCGGCAGATGATCTCCGACGTACCGCGCTGCACGCTGCTGTCCGGTGGCCTCGACTCCAGTGTGATCACCGCGATCGCCGCCTCCCAGCTGGCCAAGAAGGGCGAGAAGGTCCGCAGCTTCTCGGTCGACTTCGCCAACCGGGAGCAGGACTTCGTCGCCGACGACCTGCGCGCCACCATCGACACCCCGTTCGCGCACGAACTGGCCGCGTTCGCCGGCACCCAGCACGAGGACATCCTGCTGGACCACGCCGACATCGCCGACCCGGACATCCGCCGCAAGGTGATCACCGCCCGGGACAGCCCGCTCAGCCTCGGCGACATGGACACCTCGCTCTACCTGCTGTTCCAGGCGATCCGGAAGCACTCCACGGTGGCCCTGTCGGGCGAGTCCGCCGACGAGGTCTTCGGTGGATACCGCTGGTTCCACCTGCCCGAGGTCCAGGCCGCGAAGACCTTCCCCTGGATGGCGGTCTTCGTCAGCGGCGCGCGGGCGCAGGTCTCGGACCGGTTCAACCCCGAGATCACCAAGGCCCTCGACGTGCACAGCTACATCGCCGACCGGTACGCCGACGCGCTGACCGAGGTGCAGCCGCTCGACGGTGAGAGCGCGCACGAGACCCGGATGCGGGAACTGTGTTACCTGCACCTGACCCGGTTCGTCCGGATGCTGCTGGAGCGCAAGGACCGGATCAGCATGGCCGTCGGGCTCGAGGTCCGGGTCCCGTTCTGCGACCACCGGCTGGTGGAGTACGTCTACAACACCCCGTGGGCGATGAAGACCTTCGACGGGCAGGAGAAGAGCCTGCTCCGCGCCTCCAGCGCCGACCTGCTGCCCGAGTCGATCAAGAAGCGGGTCAAGGCGCCCTACCCGGCCACGCTGGACCCGCGCTACACCGGCGCCCTGCTGGAGCAGGCCAACGAGCTGCTCTCGACCGACGACCGGGTCTTCGATCTCGTCGACAAGCAGTGGCTGGTCGACATCACCAAGCAGGACACCGCCACGATGCCGATCGACGTCCGCAACGGGGTCGAGCGAGTCCTCGACCTGAGCACCTGGCTGGACATCTACAAGCCCGAACTCCGGCTAGGCTGACGCACCGCTCGCGGGATCACTCCCCGCGACCGGTCGACTACGAAATCCGCAACAACCATTGAACCAAGAGAGGTACCACTTCACATGGCACACACCACCATCAACCCCGATGGCCTGCACAACCCCGTTCCGTTCGGCTACAGCCACACCGCCGCCGTACCGGCCGGCGCCGAGCTGGTCTTCGTCTCGGGTCAGTACGGTTCGGGCGAGGACGGCCGGGTGACCTCGCCCGAGTTCGCCGACCAGGTCAAGCAGGCCTTCAGCAACCTGGACGCCGCGCTGGCCGCGCACGGGCTGGACCTGACCCACGTCGTGCAGCTCCGTACCTACGTGGTGGGCCTCGACTTCGAGAAGCTCGGCATCATCGGCCAGGCCGTCGGCAGCGCCACCGCCGGTACGCCGCCCACCCAGACCGTGCTCGGCGTGGCCGGCCTGGCCGCTCCGGACATCCTGTTCGAGGTGGAAGCGGTCGCCGCGAAGTCCTGACCCAGAACAGCCGGTGGCGGGGGGATCAACGCCACCTCGAGGAGTGAAGGGGATTCGAGATGACAGAGGCCGTTACGCAGTCCGCGGGATTCGATGACGACGTCGAGCTTCGGCGCCGGAACCGGGCCGTGGTCGAGGACTACATGACCCGGAAGGGCGAGAACCGCCTGACGCGGTACCTGCTCTTCACCGAGGACGGCGGCGCCGGCCTCTGGACCACCGACACCGGCGAGCCGATCAACTCGGCGGGGCACGAGAAGCTCAAGGCGCACGGCGAGTGGTCGCTGCGCATGTTCCCGGACTGGGAATGGAAGAACGTGGAGATCTTCGAGACCCAGGACCCGAACAGGTTCTGGGTCGAGTGTGACGGCGAGGGGCAGATCCTGTACCCGACCTATCCGCCGGGGCACTACAAGAACCACTTCATCCACTCGTTCCTGCTGGTGGACGGCAAGATCAAGCAGCAGCGCGAGTTCATGAACCCGTTCCAGCAGTTGCGGGCGCTGAACATCGAGGTGCCGACGATCAACCGAGGTGGAATCCCCACCTAGCCAGGCGATTCCCCCACCTAGCCGCTTCGCGGTCATCGACTCCTGCCGCCCCGGCCCCACCGGGGCGGTGGGAGTCCTTGTTTCACCCCACTGTGAGAACGGGAACTGATGAACACCTACGAGTACGTGGTGGCCGACGTCTTCACCGGCGTCCCGCTGGAGGGCAACCCGGTCGCGGTCTTCCTCGACGCCCAAGGGCTGTCCGCCGAGCGGATGCAGCAGATCGCCCACGAGATGCACCTGTCGGAGACCGTCTTCGTCCTGCCGGCGGAGAAGGACGGTGACGTCTGGGTGCGGATCTTCACGCCGGTGAACGAGTTGCCGTTCGCCGGGCACCCGACGCTCGGCACCGCCATCGTGCTCGGCGAGCTGACCGAGGCGGACCGGATCCGGATGGAGACGGCCAGGGGCACGGTGCCGTTCGATCTCGAGCGGGACAGCAGCGGCCGGGTCACCTCGGCCCGGATGTGGCAGCCGATCCCGACCTGGGAACCCTACGATCGCGCGGAGGAGCTGCTCGCCGGGCTCGGCCTGGACGCGTCGTACGGGCTGCCGGTCGAGGTCTACGACAACGGGCCGCGGCACGTGTTCGTCGGTTTGGAAAGTGTGGACGCGCTCTCCGATCTGGAGCCGGACCAGCGGATTCTCGCCCGGTTGCCCGACATGGCCGCGAACTGCTTCGCCGGCTCAGGAACGCACTGGCGGTTGCGGATGTTCTCACCGGCGTACGGCGTGGTGGAGGACGCGGCCACCGGCACGGCCGCCGGTTCGATCGCGGTCCACCTCGCCCGGCACGGTCTGATCCCCTTCGGGCAGCAGATCGAGATCCTTCAGGGGGTCGAGATCGGCCGGCCTTCGACGATGCGGTCGCAGGCACTCGGGACGCCGGACCGGATCGAGGCCGTCGAGGTCGGCGGGGACGCGATCATCGTTGCCCGGGGCAAACTGTTCGTCTAGTTGCCCCGGGGCTCTTCTGCCGGTCGCCCGGATCAGTGCGTGTCGAACAACGCCTGGTACCGGGCGACCGCCTGTTCGGTGGCGGCGCGCTCGTCCCAGGTCGGGTTGAAAGGATCCCTGGCCGGGGGCAGCGCGCCGAGCTTGAGCAGCGCGGCGAGTAGCAGGACCCGGGCTTTGGTGGCGGTCAGGTTGTTGCCGGAGATGTAGGTCGGATCGGTCTTGTACGCCATCCCGCCGGTGTTGCCGCGACCGACGCGAACCACCGGCATACCGGCGAAACTCGCGACACTCAGGGCCGCGTTCTTCGCCGGATCGGCCATCGCGAACGGCGACATTCCTTCGCAGACGAAGCCGGCCAGGGGAGCAGCGGCCAGGTTGGCGCTGATCCGGGCGAGGATCTCCACCTCGTCGTCAGCGCTGGGCAGATTGTCGGCGCCGAGTCGCGACGCCGCATAGCGCCCGTACTTCGTGATCGTCACCTGCGGCATCGCGTCGGGTACCAGTCCGTCGGCGTCCTTGGTCGTGACGTCGACCAGGGAAACGCCTGTCTCCAAGGCGCCCGCGACACCAGTCACCTGCTTGGGCAGCTCGGTGAGGCGAAGATCCGAGCAGTGCGTGTGGCGACGGGTGGGGAGATAGGTGAGCTGAGGTGGGCCGTATCCACCCATGTCAGCAACGATTCCGCCGTGGCCACCGGTGACCTCGTAGCCTCCCGGCCGGGCGTCGACCTTGGTCACGTCGCGAGCCGCGTAGACCAGCTCGTCGACGATCACGCAGGCACCGACCCGGTCCTCGCCCTGCTCGTTCAGGGCCACGCCGGACGCGATGTACTTCACGCCGTCCACCACGTTGCGGTCACCGTCGGCACTCAGCGACTGGTGCCGTCGCTGGGCCGCGTGCCCGACGATCGGAACCTTCGTGTCGATCACCAGTCCCAGCCAGTACAGGGTTTCCTCGACGGTCGGGCTGCCTTCGAGCCACTGCAGTCCGGTGAAGTCGCCACCGTCGAGGACGGCCTGGACGTGGTTGGTGGCCTGGGCGAGGTTCGTCAGGCCGGGCTCACTCTGCAGGTGGTACGGGTAGTAGGAGAAGAAGTCCTGCCCGAGGCGCTCGGAACCGTCCGTGGTGTAGCCGCCCGACGGGGCCGCGCGGAAGAAGTCGAAGTCGGCGATCGACCACAGGGCAGCGGGATTGCCGTGGTCGGCCAGGCCGAACCGCTCGATCTCCTCGTAGAGCCGGCCGGCGTCGGGGTAGAACGTCTGCCGGGCGGACTCCGGTGGCGCGTACGGCGTCGCGGTCGTCTCCTCCCAAGCGGAACCGTCGGCCTGCCTGGCCATGTAGGGCAGGGGGTACAGGCCGTCGTCGGGGTGCAGTTCGACGACGTGCACGGGCTTGGCGTCACCAGCGGGCTGCTCGGTGTGGAAGGTGCCGTCCTGGTCGAGCCAGCCATCCGGAGCGGCGTACAGGTGAGCGGCGTCCTGCTCGAGTGGGTGCGCGCTGAAGGCCTCGATGTACACCGTGACCGGGGCCGCGAGACGCTGCGCGCGCAGGTCGTCGAAGCGGGCGGGGTACAGCGGCAGGCCGTGCCGCGCGCGGGCCTTGTTGGAGGTGATCAGGTCCGGGGTGTTCAGGATCGTTGCCGTCGGCCCGGCGAAGACCGCGATCCGCGGTCGCGGGGCACCGGCCGGAAGGATCTCGTCCATCAGAGCGGCTTCAGGTGCTCGAGCGCGACCGGGCGCTGCTCGGTCAGCTGCTGGGCGATCAACGATCGATGACAGGCCTCGGGATCGCGTTCGACGCAGAACAAAGCCGTGACTCCCTTGCTCGACAGGGCGGAGGCGATCGGGGTGAGGTCGGCGACGTCGAGGATCTCGTTGGTGTAGCGGCGGGTGTACTCCGGGGCGAGTTCGCTGCGGGAGCGTTTGCCGACCCCGTTGCGGTCGTCCTCGGCGTACTGGAGATGCCGCAGCTCGGTGGTCGGGGCGAGCTCACGGTGATGCTCGTAAGCGATCTCGGCCGCCGCGAGCGCCGCTTGCAGCCGCAACGAATTGGCCCAGGCGTAGTCGGGCCCGCGGACCCCGCGGCGTTGGCGCACGTCGAGCAGCAAACGAACGTTTGCCTTCCGCAATCGTTCGATGAACGACTCGCCGTCGAAGCCGTAGACGCCGATAGTTGCCAATTTGAGCATCGAGAATCCCCCACCTGGCGTGCCGTTCGTACGGGTTCGTGGCGATGCCGGACCACGCCGTACCCACCCCCGGGCGCTGACGTCCTGCAGGTCCAGCTCGCCCGCAAACGTTAACATTCATTGGGCTCATCGGCTCGGCCGAACGAGTCGGATCCTGTGTCGCGACAGCTCTTCGGTCAGCTGCCGCGGATCGCCCGGCGGAGTTTTGCCAGCCGCTCGCGCAGAGTGCGCTCCTCACCGTGCTGGGTGGGGCGGTAGTAGTCCTTGCCGACCAGCTCGTCCGGCGGGTACTGCTGCTCCAGGACGCCGTCGGGAACCCTGTGTGGGTAGCGGTATCCGACCGCATTGCCCAGTAGCTCCGCGCCCGCATAGCGGCCCTGCCGCAGGTGGACGGGCACCGGGCCGACCGCGCCGGCGCGAACGTCGGACATCGCTTCGTCGATCCCGACGATCACGGTGTTCGACTTCGGCGCCATCGCCAGGTGCACGGTGGCCTGCGCGAGCGCGAGCCGGGCCTCGGGCATGCCGATCAGTTCGACGGTCTGGGCCGCCGCGACAGCTGCTTGCAGAGCGGTCGGATCGGCCAGCCCGACGTCCTCGCTGGCGTGCACCACCAACCGTCGCGCGACGAATCGCGGGTCCTCTCCCGCTACCAGCATGCGGGCCAGATAATGCAGAGCGGCGTCGGGGTCGGAACCGCGGATCGACTTGATGAACGCGCTGATCACGTCGTAGTGCTGGTCGCCCTGCCGGTCGTACCGCACGGTGACCTCGGTGATGGCCCGCTCCACCGCCGGTACGTCGATGACGGTACCGCCCGTGTCGCCGAGCCCGTCAGCGCTTGCCTCCAACGCGGTCAGGGCGCGGCGGGCGTCACCGGCGGAGAGGCGCACCAGCGCGTCCTCGGCCTCGGGATCCATCGACACGGCGCCGCCGAGGCCGCGAGGGTCCGTCACCGCGCGACGCAGCAACTCACGGACCTCGTCCTCGGTCAGGGACTTGAGCTGCAACACCAGCGAGCGTGAGAGCAGCGGCGAAACGACGGAGAACGAAGGATTCTCCGTGGTCGCGGCCACCAGCAGCACGACCCGGTCCTCGACCGCCCCGAGCAGCGCGTCCTGCTGGGTCTTGGAGAAGCGATGCACCTCGTCGATGAACAAGACGGTCTGCTGGCCTTGACGATCCCGCCGCCGACGCGCGTCGGTGATCACTTCGCGGACTTCCTTCACACCGCTGGACAGGGCCGAGAGGGCAACGAAGTGCCTGGATTCGGCCGTGGCGAGCAAGCGCGCCATCGTGGTCTTGCCGGTACCAGGCGGGCCGTAGAGCACTACCGAAGTCGCGGCTCCGCCTTCCACCAGTCGCCGCAGCGGTGCACCGGGCCGCAGCAGATGCGCTTGACCGACGACCTCGTCGAGCGATCTCGGCCGCATCCGTGCTGCCAGGGGCGCGTTGGCCGGTACTTCCTCCGCGGCAGGCGCATCGGGCATCGGCAGCTCGAAGAGCCCCTCGTCCTCGGGGGTCACGCTTGGACCCCGTCGGTGGTTGCGAGGCCTTCTTTTGCGGGCGATTGACAACTCATGGGTGGACCTTACGTGGGCCGGCATTCGCAGTGTGGTCAGGACGCGACGAGTTCGGGCTTCTGCGCTGGAGTTGCGCTACGGTTAGGCAAATCTGTCGGGAGGGGACGGAATGACAGCCGACGTACAGGCAACGCGTGACGTGGTAGAGATGATCACCGGGGGGTGGCGGGCGCAGGCCCTTTACACAGCGGTGAAACTCGGACTGCCGGACCAGATCGAGGCCGGCCGGAGCACCAGCGGCGAACTCGCCGAAGCGACCGGTGCGAACGAAGAAGGCATCCACCGCCTGATGCGACTGCTGGTCGCGATGGGCGTTTTCGAGGGCAGCGACTCCACCGGGTACCGGAACACCGCCGTGAGCAAGGCACTGCTGGACGCGCCGCAGTCGTTGCGCGACATGTGTCTGCTCTACGGCGAAGAGTTCTACACCGCCTGGGGGCATGCGCATCACGCGATCAGCACGGACAGTTCGGGGTTCGAAGCGGCGTTCGGCCAGTCGTTCTACGCCTATCTCGGGCAGGACAAGGACACGGCCAAGCGGTTCCAGCACGCGATGAACGCCGGGAACATGTTCTTCCAGCAGGTGCCGGAGGCCTTCGACTTCGCCGGCAAGATGGTGGTGGACATCGGCGGCGGAGGTGGGCACCTGCTCACCACGATCCTGGACGCCACTCCGGATGCCCGCGGCACGCTCTTCGATCGCGAACACATGATCCCCGAGGCACGTGAACACCTGGCGGCCAGAGTCGGGCTGGACCGGGTCGAGTTGGTGCCGGGTGACATGTTCCAGGAGGTGCCGGCCGGTGGCGACGTCTACATCCTCTGCCGGGTGCTGGCCGGCTGGGACGACGACGCGGTGGTCAAGGCCTTCGAGAACTGCCGCCGCGCCATGGCAGACTCGTCGTCGCGGCTGCTGGTGATCGACCGCTTCGTCGCGGACGAGAAGCCCAGCGTGCTTCCCGCCCTGTGGGATCTGCATCTCCTGATGACGACCGGCGGCCGAGGGCGCACCCTCGAGCGGTTCACCGAGTTGCTGAACCGGGCCGGTCTCGAGGTGGAACGCAGCGTTGAGTTGCCTTCGGAGCACACCGCTCTGGTCGCGGCGGCACGCACCACCGCGTAGTACTGGATCGTTGCCGGCACGGAGGCTGTCCGCTCGACGCGGGCAGCCTCTTGCTATTCCGGCGGCGTACCAGGCGCGTACTGCTTGGCGATCCAGCGACAGATCGCCTCCACCACATAGCCCCGCTCGTTGTCGTCGAGCGCATGCCCCTTCGGAATGCCGTGCCACTTCGACAGACAGGTCCGGCAACAGGTGGCGGTCGCATGCTGCGCGACAAACACAGGATGCCCCCGGTACGGCGTCTGCCGCCCGTCGTTCCGCGGCTCGGCCGGCGCCAGCTTCGTCCCGATCAGATCCACGGCATGCTTGCGAACCGTCGCCATCCCCCGCAGCTCCACCACCGCGCGTTCCCGCCCGTACAACCGAAACTTGGCCCGAAAGTGGTGCTGCCCGATCCGCTCCAACCTGGCATCCAACTCATCCACCACCCGAGTCTATGCCCACCTGAGCGAACCCGTCGCCGCCTCGGATCCGCACTTTCGTCAAGCAAGACTACGATTCACCGCCCATCAGGGTGCTGAGATCTGAATTCTCCGCAACCTCTACCTGCGGAAGTAACCGGCGGCTTCTTGAACTCGGGCTCGATTGGCGTGGTCTGATGCTGCGCCGTCGAGCAGTTCGCGGAGGATGCCGGCGTGGCCGGCGTGCTGGGTCGTCTTGTCTGTCATCGGGTGCGCTTTCTGTCGGAGCTGAGCAGTAGCCTCCTCGTGTGCGCTTGGAACTCGTTTGGAGTGACCGGGAGGCTACCTCGCGGCTGAGGGGCGGCTGCGGGTCGCTGTCTACCGCAGCACCATCGATGGTCGGCCGCGTGCTGGGTGGAATGACCAACGCTAGGAGAAGATCGTGGCAACTTTCGGTGGGTCCGACGAACTGCGGGGCGCGAAGTTCGTCGATGCGGATCTGAGCGGTGCGCGGTTCGTCAGGTCCGATCTGTCGGGGGTGGTGATGCGGGCGGTGCAGGTGCAGGGTGCGGATATCGACGCGCCGTGGCTGCTGGACGGCCAGAGTGCCCTGCACGTGAACAGTGTCAACGTGGCGCCGTTCGTCGAGGCTGAGCTCAATCGACGGTTCCCCGGGCGGGCGGAGCGGCGCGCCACGGAGCCGGATGCGCTGCGAGCCGCGTGGGCAGCGGTCGAGAGCAATTGGGCGGCTGCGATCGAGCGTGCCGCCGCGATGCCGGCCGGTACGGTCGACGTGTCGGTGGACGGCGAGTGGTCCTTCGCGCAGACCCTCCGGCACTTGGTGATGGCCACCGACACCTGGTTCAGCGGCGCGATCCTCGGGGTCGAGCAACCGTTCCATCCGATCGGTCAACCGCACGCGGAGTACGAGACCGACGGGTTCGACCTGTCCATCTTCACACCCGGCACACCGCCGTACGCCGAGGTGCTGGAGGTTCGCGCGCAACACGTTGCACAGGTCCGCGACTTCCTCGCCACCGTCACCACCGAGCAACTGGCCACCCAAGGCAGGAACCCCTGGGCTCCGCAGTACCCGGAGACCGTCCTCTCCTGCCTCCACACGATTCTCGAAGAAGAGTGGGAACACCTCCGGTACGCCGTCCGCGACCTGGACGCCATCGAGGCGAAACGCGAAGGATGAGCGACCCGTCGGCCGAGCTTCAGCGCCGGCTCGGAGCTGGCGATGTCGTCGTCATCGGGCTCGGCTCGATGCTCGGCGCGGGAGTGTTCGCGGCCTTCGCGCCGGCAGCAGCGGCCGCAGGCGCGGGTCTGCTGGTCGGACTCGTCATCGCGGCAGCGGTCGCGTACTGCAACGCGACGGCGTCGGCGCAGCTCGCGGCCGCCTATCCAGTGTCCGGCGGCACCTACGTCTACGGCCGCGAACGCCTCGGCGACTGGTGGGGATTCACCGCCGGCTGGGGTTTCGTGGTCGGCAAGACGGCATCCTGCGCGGCCATGGCCATCACCTTCGCCGCGTACGCCGTACCGGGACATCCCTGGGGCCAGCGGCTCGTCGGCGTCCTCGCCGTGGTCGCGTTGACCGCACTCAACTACCGCGGTGTCACCAGAACGGCGCAACTGACCCGGATTCTGGTGACCGGAACACTTCTCGCGCTCACGGTCGTCCTGGCGTCGCTGTGGTTCGGGCCCGGCTCCTCGTCAGCCGGCCCTTCGTGGTGGACGGGGGCTGGGATTCCAGGACCCGGCGGCTGGTACGGCGTACTGCAGTCCGCAGGCCTGTTGTTCTTCGCTTTCGCCGGCTACGCACGGATCGCGACGATGGGCGAAGAGGTCAAAGACCCCAGCCGCGCCATCCCACGTGCCATCCCGATCGCGCTGGGCATCACCGTGGTCATCTACCTGCTCATCGGCGCCTCCGCCCTCACGGTCGCCGGTCCCGATCGGCTGGCCGCATCGGCCAACCCGCTGACCACCGCGGTCGATGCCGCCGGTGTTCCCGCCGCGGCGGTCGTCGTGACGATCGGCGGAGCGGTAGCCAGCCTGGGTGCCCTGTTGGCCTTGATCGCCGGTGTCGGGCGCACCACCCTGGCGATGGCCCGCAACCGGGACCTGCCGACTTGGCTGGCCGCCGTACATCCACGCTTCCACGTTCCACACCACGCCGAGATCGCCCTCGCCGTGGTGGTCAGTCTGCTGATTCTCACCATGGACCTCCGAGGAACGATCGGTTTCTCGTCGTTCGGAGTGCTCCTGTACTACGCGGTGGCCAACGCCGCGGCTTTCACCCAACCCCCCGAGCAGCGCCGCTGGCCCCGCGCGCTCAACCTCCTCGGACTGCTCGGCTGCCTGACCCTGGTCGCCACGCTGCCCGTCGCATCCGTTGCCGTCGGCATCGTTGTGTTCGCCATCGGACTGACCGGCCGGGCGTTCATCATCAAGCGCCGGGTCGCTACCGGGAGATAGGGATCTCAACGGTAGTTGGATGCTCGAGCCCTCCGGGGGTTCGAGACGGGCGGACAGGATCTCGAGAGTCAGTTCGCCCAGCCAGCTCTTGAGGGCATGCCGAGCATTATCGGCGTGCGTTCGTTGCAGGTTGATGCAAAAGGGGTTTGATGAGCGGATCTGCTCGATAAGGTGTGCGAACATTCGACGCTGCGTGGGGGTACTCGCGGGGCATCCAGTACCCAGGGAGAACTCTGCTGATGAGAATTCGTCGATTTGCCGTGGCTGTGGCCGGGCTTAGCCTGGTCGCGGGAGCTGCGATGGCCGGATCGGCCAACGCCGGAGTGCAGGCCAAGCCGGAGCCGGGGGTGTGGCCGATCGGCAAGGCAACGGCAAAGGCGCCGCAGAGCAAGGCGCAGGCGGCCGCGGCAGCGTGTGACGTGCTGGTCGGCGCCGTGAGCACTGCCGGCGTGGCCAGTGCGACGGGCATCAAAGCGACCAGACCGCTGAGCGTGGGTGGGCCCGCGCCGTTCAAGTTCTTTTCTGTCCGCGCCAGTTCCACCTGGTACTACGTGGCCGACGGCAGCACCACGAGCTACTACAGCGCCCTCGTACTGCAGGGCGCCAATCTGTACGTCGCCAACGCGACCTTCAAGCTCGACGCGCCTGCCGTGCCCAGTTCCTACAAGCTCGGCACCGGCTGGTCCGGGTTCAGCACCATCGCGACCTCCAACTACGTGCAGGGCCCGAAGGCGCACGGGTTCCTCTACGGTCTGCACGCCAACGGTTCGCTGTACCGCTACGACGTCAGCACCGGCGCGGTCAGGGCCTACGGATCGGCGCCGGGCTACAAGGCGTTCAGGGCGATCACGGTGATCTCCGAGACCGCGGGGTACGACACGTTGCTGGCCACCACCACGGCCGGCGCGCTGTGGACCATCCGCATCCCGGTCACGGCGCCGTTCAAGGCGACCCTGGAGCTGGTCCGCTCGACCGGTTTCAAGGGGCACGACCAGCTCGTCGCCCAGCGGTGTGGCGCCAGCAGCACCCTGCTCGCCGGGCTCAACAAGGCCAACAACAAGGCGACCGTCTACGCCATGAGCCGTGCGGTCGGCACCAAGACGGTGCTCAACACTCTGGGCACGGTCGAAATCAACGCCGACCCCGGAGTCCGCTTCCTCCGCACCGACGCCGACGGCCCGCAGTTGGTCGGCGAGTGACTCACACCGCATGAGCTGAACCACCTCACGTGGTACCGACAAAGCCCAGGCCGGCAACCCGGCCTGGGCTTTGTCGTGGTCGACAGCACAGGCCGACCAGGCAGTTGCCCCGTCAAGTAGGCGGTGGCGGCAACCAATCGCAGGCGGAGCAGGAATTCGTGCTGTCGTGATGTCGACAAGACGAGATTTGCAGGCGCGGTGCGGCGGCTGGACAGCGGGGCACCGAGGCGACGAATCCAAGGAAGCCTCGGTGCCCCGCGTGTTCACCACGATGCCTCCATCGAGGGCAGAAACGCAAAACGGTCGGCCGGAGGCGTGTCGCAGCCCGTCCATGGGACGGAACATCCGGAGGGCTGATCGGGTTGGTGGCAGAGTGGGTACAGGTTTGCTGACGAGTTGGGAGCACAGGTGAGTATTCGGGTCGGGTACAAGGCGTCCGCCGAGCAGTTCGGGCCGCGGGATCTGGTGGAGTACGCGGTGCGGGCCGAGGAGCTCGGGCTGGACAGCGTGACGGTGTCGGACCACTTCCTGCCGTGGCGCCACGAGGGCGGGCACGCGCCGTTCGCGCTGGCCTGGATGGCGGCCGTCGGTGAGCGGACCGAGCGGGTCCAGATCGGTACCTCGGTACTGACGCCCACCTTCCGGTACAACCCGGCCGTGATCGCGCAGGCGTTCGCCACCATGGGCCTGCTCTACCCGGACCGGATCATGCTCGGCGTCGGCTCCGGCGAGGCACTGAACGAGATCGCCGTGTCAGGGCGCGAATGGCCGGAGTTCAAGGAGCGGTTCGCCCGGCTGCGGGAGGCGGTCGAGCTGATCCGCAACCTGTGGACCGAGGAAGGGGTCAGCTCCGACGGCCCGTTCTACAAGACCGTCGACGCCTCGATCTACGACCGCCCCGAGACCCCGGTCAAGGTGTACGTCGCCGCCGGCGGGCCGCTGGTCGCGAAGTACGCGGGACGGGTCGGTGACGGGTTCATCGCGACCTCCGGCAAGGGCATGGAGCTCTACACGGAGAAGCTGATCCCGGCCGTCAAGGAAGGCGCCGAGAAGGCCGGGCGGTCCTTCGACGACGACATCGACCGGATGCTCGAGGTGAAGATCTCCTACGACCGCGATCACACGCTCGCGCTCGACAACACCCGGTTCTGGGCGCCGCTGTCGCTGACTCCGGAGCAGAAGCACAGCGTGACGAGTGCGACCGAGATGGAGCGGCTCGCCGACGAACTGCCGATCGAGCAGGTCGCGAAGCGCTGGATCGTCGCCTCCGACCCCGAAGAGGCGGTCGCCCAGTTGCAGCCGTACCTCGACGCCGGCTTCAACCACCTGGTGATGCACGGCCCCGGCCACGACCAGGAGCGGTTCCTGACCCAGTTCAGCACGGACGTCCTCCCGCTGCTGCGCAAGCTGGGCTAACGGATGGAGCGCTGGGCGGATACGCCGTACCGGGTGGGGATCTCCGGTTGGCGCTATCCGCCCTGGCGCAAGGTGTTCTACCCCGACGGACTGCCGCAACGTGCCGAGCTGCAGTACGCCTCCAGCCGGCTCAACTCGATCGAGCTGAACGGCTCGTTCTACTCGCTGCAGCGGCCCACGTCGTACCAGCGCTGGTACGACGAAACGCCACCCGGCTTCGTCTTCTCGGTCAAGGGCCCGCGCTTCGTCACCCATCTGAAGAAGCTGGCCGACGTGGAGGCGCCGCTGGCGAACTTCTTCGCCTCGGGCGTTCTCGCGCTCGCGGAGAAGCTCGGTCCGGTCCTGTGGCAACTGCCCCCGACGCTCGGCTACGACCCCGACCGGCTGACCGCGTTCTTCAACTTGTTGCCTAGGTCAACTGATGCGGCAGTAGAAGTTGCCAAAGGCCACGACGAGCGGATGAAGGACCGGAACCTGCTTTCCTGTCCGGTGCAGCAGCCGCTGCGGCACGCGCTGGAGATCCGGCATTCGTCGTACGAGAATCCGGAGTTCCTGCAGTTGCTGCGGGAGCACGACATCGCGGTGGTCTGCGCGGACACCGCGGGGAAGTGGCCGATGATGGACTCCGTCACGACCGACTTCGGCTACGTCCGGCTGCACGGCGCCGAGGAGCTCTATGTGAGCGGCTACGACGACGACGCGCTCGACTCCTGGGCGGAGAAGATCCAGTCCTGGAAGAGGAACGTCTACGTCTACTTCGACAACGACGTCAAGGTGCGCGCACCGTTCGACGCCGAGGCCCTGGCCACGCGACTGGGAATCAGATGACGGTCGAGATAGTACGGGACGACGATCCGCGCTGTGCCGAACTGGAGGCAGCCGGCTACCGGATCGTCGGCGAATCCTGGGGAGCCAGGTTGCGGGAGCCTGATCCGGAGCTGCTCGAGCGGGCTGTACTGCGGGCCGCGGGCGTGACCGTCCGCGAGCTCGGGCCGGAGTACGCCGATGCGTGGCCTTCTCTGGAGAAGGCGAACGAGCAGGACTATCCGTACACGCCGGCGACCCAGCGGGTGGTCCCTCCGGTGGAGGGGCTGATCGAGCTGTGGACGACGGGCCGGGTGTTCGGCGCGCTCGACGGTCAGCGGTTGGTGGGCGCCACGATCATCAGCTTGGCCGGCGAGACCGGGTTCACCTCCGTCCTGGCCGGCTATCGCGGGCGGGGGATCGGGCAGGCGGTGAAGGCCGCGTCGATCCTGGCGCTGCTTGCCGAGGGCGTCCGGGTGTTCGGCACGGGCGGGGCGGCTCTCAACGAAGCCAGCATCGGAGCGAATGTGGCGCTCGGCTATGTCGTCGAGGAGCGCTGGCGCAGTTACGCGCCGGCTGAGGACTGACCGGGCGACGGCTTCCCGGGCCGGCTGCGGAAGCCGGGACGCCGGGTCAGGTGGGGATGCTGGCCGGCCACCAGGGTGGGACGCCGGCGGGGCAGATGCCGGGGTTGCCGGCCTGGGTGCCGGCCCAGGAGAAGAGGGCCAGGTCGGCGATGCCGATGGCGATGATGGCGGCGATGAACGGCATCGTCCACTTGCCGCCCTTGCCGCGGCGCATGAACCGGAAGACCAGGTTGAACAGGCCGATGTTGACCACGCCGGCCACCGGGATGCCGACGAAGAACAGGGTCGGGCCGTTGCCGACGCCGGTCAGGACGACGTGGCAGACGTCCCAGGCGCGCCGGGTGAGCACGATCAGTCCGAAGCCGGCCGCCCCGCCGATCACCACCGAGAAGAACGTCTCGCTCTTACTGCTTTTCGCCATGCCGTCACCGTAGAGCCTGCGGGGGGACACGGCTCGCGAGGAGCCGGATCGGGGTGTCGCGACGGACGGCGTACCGGACGAGGCCGGCGCGGTCAGGTGGTGATGGTGACCGGTCGTTCAGGGGTCTGGAGCGGGTCGGAGGCCAGGCGGGCGTGCCGCTCGACGTCGAAGCGGGTGCCGTCGTAGCTGAGCCGCTGGCGTTCGAGGCCTTCGAAGAGGAAACCCGCGCTCGCGGCGACGCCGCAGGAGGCCGGGTTGTTGGTGCGGTGGCCGAGCTCCAGCCGGTAGAGGCCGGCGTCGTGGTGGGCCCAGTCGACCAGCGCGCGCAGCGAGTCGCGGGCGACGCCCTGACCGCGGATGTCGGAGATGGTCCAGTACCACGTCCAGCCGACCTGGTGGCGGTCGATGTTGGTGACCGCGACACAACCGACGGGGTGGTCGTCCGCATCCGCCACGGCGTACACGTGGCCGTTGTCGAGGTCCGCCACCCGGCCGATCCAGTCGACCGCGCTCGCGGTGTCCTGGATGCCGCCCTGATCGGCCATGTCAGGCGCCTGATGCGCTTCGGTCAACCGCAACGCGTCGGCCACCCGCCACCGCCGCAGATCCAGACTCGCCAGGTCATAACCCATTCATCGAGGCTACCGCCGCTCCTCGCCCTAGGGTTGGGGCATGGCGTTTCTTGATTTCACAGGTCAGGTCGTTCTGGTCACCGGGGCGAGCAGCGGAATCGGGGCTGCCGCGGCGGTGGGGTTCGCCGAGGCGGGAGCGACGGTTGCGGTGCATTACCACCAGAACGAGGAAGGGGCCCGGCACACGGCCAACGCCGTGAGTACCGCGGGCGGGACGGTGTCGGTGCACCAGGGCGACCTGGCCGGCGTCGAGTCTGCCGGGTTGCTGGTCGACGAGGTGCTCGCCAAGCACGGGCGGATCGACGTACTGGTGAACAACGCGGGCGATCTGGTCAGGCGCGCGGCGGTGGTCGACGTACCGGACGACGAGTTCCACCGGATCATGGACGTCAACCTGACCTCGGTCTTCGCGATGAGCCGCCGGATCGTGCCGGTACTGCGGGCGCAGGGTGGCGGCGCGATCGTCAACGTCACCTCGATCGCCGGCCGGCACGGCGGAGGCGGCGGCTCGGTCGTCTACGCGACCAGCAAGGGCGCGGTCAGCACCTTCACCCGCGGCCTGGCGAAGGAGTTGGCGCCCGACGGCATCCGCGTCAACGCGATCTCGCCCGGCGTGATCCGCACGCCGTTCCACGACCGGCACACCGGCGAGGAGCAGCTGAAGGCGATGCTGGCCACCATCCCGATGGGCCGCACCGGCACCCCGCACGAATGCGTCGGTACCATCCTCTACCTCGCCTCGGACCGGATGAGCAGCTATGTCACCGGCCAGCTCATCGAGGTCAACGGCGGCCAACTGATGCCGTGACGGCGTCCGTCGGCAGCGCGCCCGAGACCGGGCTCAGCGCACGGAATGGCGGCGGGTGACCTCGTTGTCGTCGCGGCGGTCGGGGCGGAAGAGGGTGTTGTGGTCGAAGGTGGCTCCGGTCGAGCGGTAGCCGAGTTCGTCCAGTACTGCGTGCAGTCGCCGTCTGAGGTCGGGGCGCTTGTCCTCGACCAGTACTGCGCGCGGCTGCAGCCGGATCAGCGTTCTGCTCGCGCCGCCGAGTGCGGCGGCCTCCGAGCCCTCGACGTCGAGCTTGACCACGTCGAGGCGGTCCAGCGAGTGCTCGCGGACCCAGTCGTCCAGGCGGATGACCGGCACGTCCTGGACGACCTCGCCGTCCGCCTGCAACGACCTGACCCCTGAATCGGCCGGATCGTAGCGGGAGTCGGCGTGCAGGGCGGCATGGTGCTTGCGCTCGCCGAGAGCCGCCGGCACGAGTGTGATGAGGTCGGCCAGCTGGTTGCGCTCGGCGGCAGCGCGTAGCTTGTCCAGCGAGTCGGCGGCTGGTTCGAAGGCGATGACCCGGCCCTCGCCGCCCAGGTCGCGCAGTTGTTTCGCTGCTCCGAGGCTGTGCAGGCCGATGTTGGCGCCGATGTCCAGGACTACGTCGCCAGGCTTGAGCTCGGCCCGGAGGAAGCGGGCGACGGCCGGCTCGTAGCGACCGGCGTAGTACAGGACCGCCTGCAGGTTGTCGCGCAGGTCGAGTCGCCAGTGCAGCCCGTGCCGGCGTACGGCGATGTCGGTGGTGGCCCACTGCGGCGAGATCTTGGCCAGCTCAGGGTTGAGGTCTGCCACTCGCGGCGAGATGCGATGGGCGACGCGGAGTACGCCGGCCTCGGTCCGGCCCTCGGCGGAGCCGATCACCCGCGCGAGCCGGCGCGCCGCGTCCGCGCTGATCGACCGCCCGGCGGCGCGGGGCACTGCCCACGCCGCCCGGCGGACGAAACCATCGCGGTAGTCCATCCCCCATGGTTACCCGTCGAGGGTCGGATCATTCACTTCGGAATGTAAGGGTCAGCGAAAGATTTCCCCGCGATCGTGACCTTTTCAGCTTGACAACCGCCGGAACCGGGCCGCCGACAGCGGCAGGAAGACCGCCGTGAGCAGCAGTGGCCCGATGATCGCGGCGGCGATCGCATGCTCCCCGATCCAGGACGCCGTCGACGGATCCGGGTTGCCGAACAGCGACCGGGCCGCGGTCGCCGTTCCCGACAGCGGGTTCCACTGGGCGATCGTTCCGAGCCAGCCGGGCATCGTCGAGGTGGCGACGAACGCGCTGGACAGGAACCCGATCGGCCAGACCCCGACCTGGATGGCGACGATGCTCTGCGCGTTCTTCACCGACAGCCCGATGAAGATCCCGATCCAGAGCAACGCGAACCGCAGCAGCAGGAGCAGCCCGAACGCGGCCAGCGCCTCCAGCACGCTGCCGTGCCAGCGCCAGCCCAGCGCGAGCCCGGCGCCGGTCAGCACGATCAGGCTGACGACCGAGTCGAGCAGGTCGGCGATGCACCGGCCGAGCACGACCGCGGACGAACTCATCGGCAACGAGCGGAACCGGTCGGTGACGCCCTTGGCCACGTCGTTGGTCACCGCGGTCATCGTTGACTCGAGCCCGAACAGCATCGACAGCGCGAAGATGCCCGGCACCAGCAGTTCGTAGTACGACTCGCCGGCCGGGGTCTCCATCGCGCCGCCCAGCAGGGCGCCGAACATCAGCAGCATCAGGACCGGGAAGAGCCAGCCGAAGATCACCAGTCCGGGCTGCATCCGCCAGTGCAGCAAAGCGCGGCGGGCGATCGTCCAGCCGTCCGCGAGGGCCCAGCCGAGCGCCGTCATGCCGGCACCTCCGTCTCGGCCGGCCGGTAGCTCGGGCTGCTCGCCGAGTCGCCGGTCAGGTGCAGGAAGACCTCGTCCAGGGTCGGTCTGCGCAAGGTGATGTCCTCCGGTTCGATCCTCGCCTCCTGCAACAAGGTGGCCACTTCGATCAGTGCTCGGGTGCGGTCCTTCACCGGGATGCTGACCTTCGTCCCGGCGACGTGGATCTCGCCGTCGGTCAGCCGCTCGGTGAGCTGCAGGATCCGCGGTACGTCGGCGGCCGTCGTCAGCTCCAGGTCCAGCCAGTCGGCACCCAGTTGGGCCTTCAGCGCATCCGGCGTGCCCTCGGCAACGACCTTCCCCTCCCTGAGCATCGAGATCCGGTCGGCGAGCTGATCGGCCTCGTCGAGGTACTGGGTGGTCAGCAGCACCGTCGTCCCGCCCCTGACCAGCTCACGCACGGCGGACCACACCTCAGCGCGCCCCGCCGGGTCGAGCCCGGTCGTCGGTTCGTCGACGAACAACACCTTGGGCGCGACGATCAGGCTCGCGGCCAGGTCGAGCCGCCGGCGCATGCCACCGGAGTACTTCGACGACGGCAGCATCGCCGAGTCGGTCAGGCCGAACCGCTCGAGCAGCTCGTCGGCCCGGCGAGTCGCTCTGGCGTGGCCCAGATGGTTGAGCCGCCCGAACATCACCAGGTTCTGCTTCCCGGTGAGGATCTCGTCGACCGCGGCGTACTGGCCGACCAGGCCGATGGTGCGCCTGACCTCGGCGCCCTGGTGGCGTACGTCGTACCCGGCGATCCGTGCCTCGCCGGAATCCATCCTGAGCAGCGTCGCGAGGATCCGCACCGCCGTGGTCTTGCCCGCGCCGTTCGGTCCCAGCAGGCCGGTCACCGTACCGGCGCTCACCTCCAGGTCGAACCCGTTCAGCCCCGCCCCCTCCTTGCCCCCGGCGTAGTTCTTGCGTACCTCGAACGCCTCGATCACACGTTCCGTCGTCACTTGCCACCTCTCGTCTCGACCTTCAACCGTAGGCCGTACCGTACACCGTACGACTCGGGTACGATCGAGTCAACGACGACCGGCTGGAGTTTGTTCCCGTGAGTGGAAAGCTGTGAGCGGCAAGAAGGCCGCGGCACCTGATCCCGCGCGCAGTTTGGCCCTGCTCTGGGGCAGCCACACCAAGCCGGGGCGGTCCGGACTGACGGTGCGCGCGATCGTCACCGCCGCCATCGAACTGGCCGACGCCAGCGGGCTGGAGGCCGTCTCGATGCGGCTGGTCGCGGAGCAGCTGAAGGTCGGGACGATGTCGCTCTACACCCATGTGCCGGGCAAGGGTGAGCTGACCGACCTGATGTTCGACAGCGTCTACGGCGATCTGTACGCCGATGTGGACGAGCCCGCGCGGCAGCCCGGTGGTTGGCGGGGCGCGCTGGAGTTCATCGCCCGCCGGAACTGGGAGCTACTGGTCCAGCATCCGTGGCTTCACGACGTGCCGGCGGGACGCAACGCCCTGGGTCCGAACATCACCCTCAAGTACGAGGCCGAACTGCGGCCGCTGGACGGGCTCGGGCTGACCGACGTCGAGATGGACTCGACGCTGGCGCTGGTCCTCACCCATGTGCTGGGGACGGCTCGCGCGGGTGCGGAGCAGGTGCGGACCCAGCAGGACTCGGGCATGTCGGACGAGGAGTGGTGGCTGACCACCAGCCCGGTTCTCGAGCGCTACATGGCTGGAGTCGCCGATCGGTTCCCGCTGGCCGGGCGGGTCGGCACGTCGGCCGGCGAGGCCTACCAGGCGACCATGGATCCGGCGCATGCGCTGACTTTCGGGCTGACCCGCATCCTCGACGGCACGGCGCTGCTGATCGCCGACCGCAGCTAGTTCCCGACGCGCTCGCCCGGTCCCAGCCGCTAGCATCCGCCACCATGAGCGCCGTACCCATCGACCAGCCTGCCGACCTCGACCTCGTTCGTGCTTCCTACGATCGTGTCGCCGACAACTACGTCGAAATGAACCTCACGGACGTCAACGCGTACCCCTGGCTGCGGACGGCGATCGACGGCTTCGCGAACGCGGTGCAAGGGCTCGGGCCCGTGCTGGATGTCGGCTGCGGTCCCGGTGATGTCACCGCCTACCTGGCCGGGCGGGGTCTTGATGTCTCCGGGGTCGACCTGTCGGCCCGGATGATCGAGCACGCCCGCCGCCGGTTTCCCGAGCAGCGGTTCGCCGTCGCTTCGGCGACCGAACTGGAGTTGGCGGACTCGTCGTACGGCGGCATTCTCGGGTGGTGGTCGCTGTTCAACCTGCCGCGCGACGTCCTCGCGCAGGTCCTGCGGTCCTTCGCGCGGGCCTTGGTGCCGGGCGGGCACTTCATCATCGCCACCCACCTGGGTGACGGCGAGCGCAGCAGAGCCGAGGCGTACGGCGGCTTGCCGGTCACTTGGACCACCCACCTGTGGCAACCCGAACCGCTCTGGGCCCTGCTGACGGCGGCGGGCCTCAGCCGAGTGGCCGAGCTCCGCGTCGACCAGAGCGTGGCCGGCGTCCCGTCCCTGGTGCTGGTCGCGCAGCGGTGAAGTCTGGACACAACGACAGGCAGTAGTCGGCAACGGAGCGACCTCGCACGCTCAGTCGGCTCGCCGCCATCCGGTGATCGGTGACTACTGCCTGTCGTTCTGTCCGCGAACCGCCCCTGGGCCTCAGCTGTTGAGCAGATCCTCGAACGAGGTCGGGTGGGAGAACGGGTCCACCGCCGCCCGGCGTTCGTTGCCGATGGCATCGACCAGCTCCGCGGCGGCACGGTCGATCCTGGGGTGGAGTTTGCCGGCGCCGGTGCCCCAGTCGGAGGAGGCGGCGTAGACGCCGGTCGGCATCACGATCGCCTTGAGGTAGACGAAGAGCGGGCGGAGGGCGTAGTCGAGGACCAGCGAGTGCCGCTCGGTGCCGCCGGTGGCGCCGAGCAGCACCGGCTTGCCGGACAGGGCCTGGTCGTCCAGTACGTCGAAGAAGGTCTTGAACAGCCCGTTGTACGACGCGCTGAAGGTCGGCGTCACGGCGATCAGCGCGTCGGCGCGGACGACCGACTCCAGTACGGCGGCGAGTTCCCTCGACGGGAAGCCGGTGAGCAGGTTGTTCGTCAGCTCGTGAGCGATGTCGCGCAGTTCGACGACCACCACCCGGTACGGCGTACCGCGGCCGTCCAGCTGGTCGCGAACGGCGGCGGTCAACCGGTCGGCGAGCAAGCGAGTCGACGACGGCGTCGTCAGGCCCGCGCTCACCACGGCGATGGTGCGCTCCGCCATTGCAGGCTGGGTCATCGTACGGTCCCGTCCAGCCCGACGACCTCCGGGCTCACCGTCTCCAGGTCGTGGCGGCGCTGCGCTGCGGCCTTGAGCGAAGCGTGGGTCGGCGCCTCGGGAACGTGGGCCGGCCGCGCCGAGTCGAACTCCTTGCGCAGCACCGGGACGACCTCGGAGCCGAGGAGGTCCAGCTGCTCCAGCACCGTCTTCAGCGGCAGGCCGGCGTGGTCCATCAGGAACAACTGCCGCTGGTAGTCGCCGAAGTTCTCGCGGAAGGTCAGGGTCCGCTCGATCACTTCCTGCGGGCTGCCCACGGTCAGCGGGGTCTCCCGACTGAAGTCCTCCAGCGACGGCCCGTGTCCGTAGACGGGGGCGTTGTCGAAGTACGGCCGGAACTCCCGCACCGCGTCCTGCGAGTTCTTCCGCATGAACACCTGGCCGCCGAGACCGACGATCGCCTGGTCGGCGGAGCCGTGACCGTAGTGCTCGAAGCGGCGGCGGTACAGGTCGATCATCTGCTTGGTGTGCGACATCGGCCAGAAGATGTTGTTGTGGAAGAAGCCGTCACCGTAGTAGGCCGCCTGCTCGGCGATCTCGGGGCTGCGGATGGAGCCGTGCCAGACGAACGGCGGGACGTCGTCGAGCGGGCGCGGGGTCGAGGTGAAGCCCTGCAGCGGGGTGCGGAACTTACCTTCCCAGTCGACCACGTCCTCGCGCCACAGCCGGCGCAGCAGCGTGTAGTTCTCGACCGCGAGCTGGATGCCGTTGCGGATGTCCTGACCGAACCACGGGTAGACCGGACCGGTGTTGCCGCGACCCATCATCAGGTCGACCCGGCCGTCGGCCAGGTGCTGCAGCATCGCGTAGTCCTCGGCGATCTTCACCGGGTCGTTGGTGGTGATCAGCGTGGTCGAGGTGGACAGGATCAGCTTCGAGGTCCGGGCGGCGATGAAGCCGAGCATCGTGGTCGGGGACGACGGCACGAACGGCGGGTTGTGGTGCTCCCCGGTGGCGAAGACGTCGAGACCGACCTCCTCGGCCTTCAGCGCGATCGTGACCATCGCCTTGATCCGCTCGGCCTCGCTCAGGGTCCGCCCGGTGACCGGGTCCTGGGTGACGTCGCCGACGGTGAACACACCGAACTGCATCTCGACTCCTTGGTCGCACGTGATGACGATTAAGTATTAAACTATCTGACCGGGGTAACGCCACTTGCCGGCGGTGGCATTCCCGGTCCAGTGTGCCGGTGGACGACCTCTTGCCAGCGCGATCCCATCCAGTGAAACTAGGTCCCGCCACACGAAACCCTCACCGCCCCGAGGAGTGCCGTCCTATGTCACAGCGCAACCCCAAAGTCAGTCGCCGTCTGCTGCTCGGCGGAGCCGCCGCGCTTCCGGCCGCCGCTGCTCTGCCAATGGCCGCAGCCGTTCCCGCCGCGGCAGCGCCAGTCCCGTCACGCGGAACAACGGCCAAGCCCCGCGACCTCTCCGAAGAGTTGCTGAACCAATGGGCGGAGGCGAACGGCGCGCATCCACTGATCCCTGACATCTCCCACGCCGGGTACCTCGGCGGCGAACGCCCACGCAGGCCGAAGGTCGTCGCCCGCGTCACAGACTTCGGCGCCCGGCCGGGCAGCGACACCGACGCGGCCACAGCCTTCAACACAGCCGTCCGGTACGCCGGTGAGCGCGGCGGCGGGACTGTCGTCGTACCCCGGGGCGCCTACCGCCTCGACTCACCTATCTGGATGCACTGGTCCAACGTGGTCCTGAAGGGCTCCGGGTCCGACGACACCGTCCTGCACTTCACCAAGCCGCTCGACGAGTCCTACCGGCCCAACCTGCAGCCGAGCCTGCAGAGTCGCTGGTCCTGGACCGGTGGGCAGATCTGGGTGATCGCGCCCGAGCGGAAGGCCAAGTCGGAGGCCGAGGACTTCGCCGCCTCCGAAGGCTGGCTGCTCGGCGACACGTTGGCGGAGGTGAGCGCTGCCTCCCGCGGCCAGCGGACCTTGCTCGTCTCGGACACCAGCCGCCTCGCCGCGGGCGATCTCGTCGTCCTGGAGACGGACAACCCGGCTGACGCCGGCGTACTGCGGCACGTGGCGGGCGATGTCGCCGGCACCCGGGACTACAACTGGCCGACCAAAGCGCCGCAGTTGACGACCGGGTCGGGTGGTCAGTACATCCAGTACGCGACCCTGCAGTGGCCGGTCCGGATCGAGGCAGTGCTGGGGAGCCGCCTGGTGAGGCTGGCCCAGCCGCTGCGCTACGACCTGCGGCCGAGTTGGCCGTCACGCATCCGTGCGCTCGGGCCGACCGTGCACGACGTCGGGGTGGAGTCCCTGACCATCCGCAACGAGCTGCGGCCGATGACGATCCACAACCGGCATCCCGGCTCGAACGGCCTTTGTTTCCAGGCGGTCCACGACTGCTGGGCGGACGACGTCCGGGTCGAGAACTGCGATCTCGGCTTCGGCTTCACCACCACCAAGGCGGTCACGCTGACCGATGTCGTGGTCGGCGGCCGGTCCGCGCACCACAGCTTCGCCTGCCGGATGCAGGCGCACGACAACCTGGTCGACGGCTTCGAGATCGAGAAGTTCGCGGTCCCGCTTCCGGACGGCGCGCTCCATCACGGGCTCAACCTGGAGGGACTGTCGGCCGGCAACGTCTGGCGCCGCGGCACGATGGCCGAAGGCACCTTCGACACCCACCGGGCGATGCCGTTCGAGAACGCCCGGACCGACATCACCCTGACCAACAACGGCCGGGTCGGCGGCTCAGCAGCCTCCGGTCCGCTCTTCGGCGCCCGCATCGCCCACTGGAACATCCGCATCAGCACCGGAGTTTCCTACGCGATCGACCTCGCCGACGTGGCGCCGCGCAGCATCACTGTCGGGCTCCAGGGCCTCACCGCCGGCGGCAGCGGCCTGCCCCGGGACTTCCAGGGCGATCTCGAGAACGGCAGCTACCAGCCCGCGGTACGCCCGAAGGTCACCGACCTGTACTCCGCCCAGCGGTCGAGCTGACCTCCGCGCTGCAACCGGCGAAGAGCGCCGAGATCCGGTCCAGCGACGGGACCGACGAAGCCAGCAGTACCGCGACCTGTTCGAAGGCGAACAGGAAACCCTGGATCTCGCCCGGCGAGAGCAGCGCGGTGTCGGCCAGGAGGGACAGCTTGATCCGTTCGGCTGTCCCTCTGGTGTCGAGGAACAACGCCATGCCCTCGATCTCCGACTTCTGCGGCCAGTCGAAGGTCGAGGCCGTGAGCAACCGGTCCAGCTCGGCCGCCGACGAGTCCGGCCGCCCCGACGGCCGGGGCAGCGTCGACCACATGTCGTTGAACTGACAGCCTGGTTCGGGCTCGACGCCCCGGCGGTCCGCCTCCACCCGGAAGACCTCGCGAGCGGCGCGGACGTCGTACCGGCTGTGGCGCCGGGCGGCGCTGGTCACCGCTTCGGACTGCCGGAGGATGTCTTCGAAGGATTCGCCGGTCAGGTGGAGGGCGGTCCGGACGGCCTGGTTCAGGCTGCTGACGCTGTGCATCGACTCGGCCGAGCCGCGGTTGCCTTGCATCAGGTCGACGCCGACCGCCGGTCCGGGGGCGAAGCAGCGGACGAGCGCGGTGGTGATGGAGAGCAGCACGACAGAGGTCGTCGTCCGGCGCTTGCGGGCGGCGGCGCGGACGGCGACCGGGATCGCCTCGGATTCCAGCTCCCCGCGGAAGTACCGCGGCGACGCCGGCTCGTGGCGAGCAGGCAGTGGAGTAGCCGGGATCAGCCGAAGCTGCTCGCGCAGGTGGCTGAGAGCCTCGACGTTGAGCAGTTGCCCTTCGGGAGAGTTCTCGTACGCCGCCAGGTCCGCCGGTTGCAAAGCAGCCTTGACCGCCGGTACGCCGGTCCCGTCGGCGCGGGCCTGCAGCAGAGCGGCCAGGTCCGCCGAGACCACATCCGCGCTGCTGTAGTCGGCGGACAGATGCGAGATCCCGAACACCGCGAGCACCGGAATGCCCTGGTGCATGGCGACGTAGAACCGGACCGGCACCTGGGTTTCGTGGTCGAAGTGGTCCGCCTCCGCCCGGACCAGGCAGTCCGCCACGATGTCGGAGAACTCGACCGGGTCCTCGGCCGGGCGGTCGAAGACCGTGATGGTCACCGAGCCGCCGGCCAGCACCTCCTGCTGAGCGTCACCGCGCTCGGTCGCGTGGTAGAGCGTGCGCAGCCCTTCGTGCCGGATCATCAGCTCGCCGAGGACCGCGAGCACGTCCGGCAGACCGAGCAGCAGCGGGATCGACTGCCATCGGGTGACCACGAAGAACGGCTTGTCCTGCAGCAGCCAGTCCCGCATGACGTCCCAGCTGCCCTGCTGCCCCCAGGCGAGCGGGGCGACGCGGGCCCGGCCGCCGAAGAACTCGACCTGGGCGGTGCTCTCGGTGATCACGATTTGCTCGTCTCCAGTGGGTCGGCGGGCACGGGCAGTACCGGGGCGGTCCGGTCGAACAGCACCCCGCGCAGACAGAAGGCCGTGTAGGCCAGGCCGGCGGTCCAGCTCGCGACCACCGCCCACATCACCGCGTCGATCCCGAACGGCCCGTTCAGGAAGTAGGCGAACGGCAGTTGGACACAGACGAACGCGATCACCGTGCAGATCAGTGGCGCCGTGGTCCGGCGGGAACCGTTGAGGTAGCCGTGGGCAACGACCATCACGGTGTAGAGGGCCAGGAACGGGTAGATGATCAACAGGTACCGCTCGGTCAGTGCCCGTGCCTCGGCGTCGTCGGTGAACAGGCCCGCGATCGGTCCGCGGGCCAGCAGGACGACCGCGGAGACGGCCAGCGAGACGCCGATGGTGAGGTAGATCGTCTGCAGCAGGCCACGCCGGGCCCGGGCCCGGTGCTCGCCGCCGAGGTTCTGCGCGACGAACGCGGTGACGCCACCGGAGAAGTCCAGGAACACCATCGCGGTGAACAGCTCGATCCGCGCCACCACGGTGAACGCGGCCAGCACGACCTCGCCGTAGCCCTGGATGATCCAGACCAGGATCATGATGCCGAGGGCAAGGATGATGTGCTGACTGGCCAGCGGGAAACCGAGCCGGACGGCGTCGACCAGCTCCCGCCGTACGGCGGGACGCCCGTCGCCGGCAGCCAACGGGTACCTCCTGGCGGCGTACGCGAGTCCTGCCAGCAGTGCCGCCGTACTGGCCAGCACCGTCGCCAGCGCGGCTCCTCTGATGCCCATCCGCAGCGGTGAGACGAACCACCAGACCAGCACGATGTTGAGCACGCTGCCGAAGGCCGCCACCCACATCGCCGAGCGGGAGTCGCCCAGGCCGCGGAAGTAGGCGCTGACCGCGGCGCCGCCGAAGATCGCCGGGAAGCCGATCGACAGCGTGCTGATGAAGACGAAGCAGTCGTCGGCGAGGTCGCCGTGGATGCCCATCAACCCCAGCACCGGCCGGGCCAGCACGGTGGCCAGGATGATGCAGCCGACCGACCAGATCACGGTCACCAGCGCCAGTGAGAGCACCACGCCGCGCCGCTCACCGTCCTGCTGGGCACCCCGCAGATGCGCCAGCCGGATGGTGAAGGCCGTGCTCAGACCGATGAACATCGCGTTCAGCAGGTAGAACAGCGGGCCGGCCGCGCCGACCGCGGCGAGCCCCTCGATCCCGACGTACCGGCCCACCACGATGCTGTCGATCAGGACATAGCTCTGGCCGACCAGGTTGGCTGCGGTCAACGGCAGCGCGAAGCCCACGATCCGCCGCAGCGGCGGGCCGGTCGTCAGGTCGGCCATCAGGCCACATCCGCCTCGAACTCGATCAGCGACTCCAGGTGGTACGCGATCTCGGCGATCGTCCGGTCCGCCAGCAGATCGGCGATCTCGTACTGCACGCCGTGCACCACCGCGAGGTTGCTCGCCACCGACGCGGCCATGATCGAGTCGCCGCCGAGATCGAAGAAGTCCGCTTCGACGTCGAGGGACGGGTAGCCGAAGGCGAAGGCCAGACACTGCGCGACGGTCCGCTCGACGTCGGTGTAGTCGCCGTCGGGACGGCCCTCCACCTCGACCTCCACCGAGGCGACGTTGGCCTTGATCTTGTCCGCCGCCTGCCGTAGCCGTTCGTCCAGCGCGAGCAGTTCCAGCTCGACCTTGGCCTCGATGTCGGCGGACAACCGGACGTCGTACGACTTGAGCAGGTGGATCAGCTCGCCGCGGTAGTGCAGCTCTCCGGCGAACAACCGGGACCGGCCGGACCGCAACCCGGCATCCAGCAGGTCCAGCCCCACCGCGGTCGGCAACGCCTTGAACATCGTGTCGCCGTTGGTGCCGTGGTCGACCGCCATCCCGATCTCCTTCCAGGCGACCCAGTCGAGCGCGATCACCCGGCAGGAGCCGCCGGCCTGGGAGCGGGCCAGGTTGTCGAGGTAGTAGTTGCCTGCGGCATAGTCGGCCTGACCGGGAGCCGGGAAGACCGAGGCCACCGAGGAGAAGTGCACGACGAAGTCGGGCCGATCGTCCTTGGTCAGCAGATCGAGCATGAACGCCGCCTGCAGTTTGACCCGTACGACGGCGTCGAAGTCCTCCGGCTGCCGGAACATCACCGTGCTGCCACCGGGCAACCCAGCCGCGTGCACGATCCCGTCGATCCGGCCGTACTCACCCTGGATCCACCCGACCGCATCGGCCAGGGACTTCGGATCACCGGCGTCCGCCGACCGCACCACGACCGTCGCGCCGAGCTCCTCCAGCTCCTGTACTGCGCGGATGCGTTCAGCCAGAGCATCACCCGACGCGAGCAACTCGGCCCAGTCCTCCTGGTGAGGAAGGCCGGAGCGGCTCAGCAGGACCAGCCGTGCCTCCGGCTGCGCGGTCGCGAACGACTTCGCCACCGCCAGTCCGAGCGCGCCGGTGCCGCCCGTGATCAGATAGGTGCCGCCCGGCTTCAGATAGTCCTGGGGGCCATCGGCAACCAGTTCCGGTACCTCGACGAACACCTCGTGCAACCGCTGCTCGCCGCGCAGCAGGAACACCCCGTACTCCGGCGCGAAGACCTCGGCGCGCAACGCGGCGGGCGGTACCGCCAGGTCGATGTCGAGGTGCTTCACCTTGATGTACGGGTACTCGCGGCCGATCACCTTGCCGAACCCGACCAGCGCCGAGTTCTCGGTCACCACCTCGGCGTCGCCGTCCGCCGCGGCGACGGCGTAGTGGGTGAGCACGGTCAGGTCGACCTTGACGCCCGCGGCCATCAGCGCCTTGGAGAGCAGGAAGAGGCTGCCGAGGTTCTTGGTGTTCCGCCGCTCGATCTCGTCGATCCCGGTGGCGGCCTTGGACTCGAAGGCGAGCGCGTGGACGAGGTGGGTGACCTGCTCGTCGGCGACCAGCTGAGCGAGTTGCTCGAAGGCCTTCACGTTGTCCGCGGCAAGGAGTTCGCCGCCCGGCCGGACCGGCTCGCAGAGCCGGATCACCTTGGCCTCGCCGAGCTGCGCGGCGGCCAGCAGCTCTTCGGCCCCGGTGTCCGGGTCGATCAGTACGACGACCTTGGTGCCGGTCGGGACGGCCGCGATCGGCAACGCCGGCGCGGGCTGGAACTCGATGTCGTGGGTGACCGGGTGCCGGACCTCGGTGCTGGTCAGTGACATGTTCGACCGCCAGTTGTCCGGGAACTGCACCCAGGCGACGGATTCGTCGAAGACGTAGCTGGGCAGCCGGACGATGCGCGGCCGCCGGTCGCCGTTGAGCGCCTTCCAGTCGACGGACCGGCCGCCCAGGTAGGCCTGCGCGGCTTCGGCGTACGGGCTCGCCGGGTCGATCGGGTCGGGCGCGGGCAGCTGCCTGCGCAGGTCGGCCAGGTCCTTGATCACCATCGCGATCCGCAACCGGTGCGAACTGCGTGAGACCTGGCTGGTGTAGCAGACATCGGCCAGGTCCACGCCGTCCAGGCCGCCGTCGTCGATGAACTTCGAATAGCGCTCGACCAGGCGGGTCAGCGAGTAGACCGTCGCGCCGCTGAGGGTGAAGAGGAACTCTCCGGCTTCTGACGCAGGGCGCTCGTCGGCTTGCAGGTACTCCTCCACCACCGCGTGCGCGTTGGTGCCGCCGAGGCCGAAGGCGCTGACGCCGGCCCGGCGCGGTCCGTCCGGGGACTCCCACGGCTCGAGGGCGGTCGAGACGTAGAGCGGCCCGGCGGCGAAGTCGAGCTTCGGGTTCGGGTGGTGGAAGTTGGCCTGCGGCGGGATCTGCTGGTTGCGCAGGACGGCGACGGCCTTGATCAGGCCGATCACGCCGGACCCCTCGAACAGGTGGCCGACGTTGGCCTTGACCGTCCCGACGGCACAGAAGTTGCGGTCGGCCGTGTGCTTGGCGAAGGCGCGCTTCATCCCCTCGTGCTCGATCGGGTCGCCGACCCGGGTCGCCGTACCGTGGGCTTCCAGGTAGCCGATGGTGCGTGGGTCGACGTCGGCGTTGCGCCAGGCCCGGATCAGCAGGTCGGCCTGCGAGTCCGAGTCGGGGTTGGTGATCCCCTCGGTGTTGCCGTCGTGGTTGACCGCGCTGCCCTTGATCACGGCGTAGATCTGGTCCCCGTCGGCGACGGCCTGCTCGAGCCGCTTCAGCACGACGGCGCCGGAGCCCTCACCGAAGCCGGTCCCGTCGGCGGCCTCGTCGAAGGTCCGGGTGACCCCGTCGGAGGACTCGATGCCGATGTTGGAGTGCGGGTGCTTGATCGGCGCGAAGACGATCCGGGCGCCACCGACCACGGCCATCTCGCAGTCACCGGCCAGCAGGGCGTTCTTGGCCTGATGGACGGCGACCAGCGTCGCGGAGCAGGCGGTGTCGACGACCAGGCTGGGGCCGCGCAGATCGAGGAAGTGCGACAGCCGGTTGGCCAGCATGGTCGGGATGTTGCCGGTGATCGCCTGCTGGCCGACCGACGGGTCGATCCGGCAGATGTAGTCCAGGTACGTCGACCCCGGGTTGACCGCGAAGCCGACGAAGACCCCGGTACTCGTCCCGCGCAGCCGGTCGATCGAGTAGCCGGCGTCCTCGAAGGCCAGGAACATCGTCCGGAGCACCATCCGGTGGTGCGGATCGGTCAGCGTGGCCTGCCGCGGGTTCATTCCGAACACCGAGTAGTCGAAGGTGTCGACGGTGTCCAGGAAACTGCCGTTGTGGTACTCGATCTCGGTGTCCTCGACCGGGTCGACGCTGGTCGCGCGCAGGTAGCGGACGTACTCGCGCAGCTTGTCGCCCCGGCCGGTGGGGAACGGCCGGGTCAGGCTGGTGCCGGAGCTGATGATCTGCCAGAAGGCGTCGAGATCCTGCGCCCCCGGTACGTCCACCGACAGTCCGACGATCGCGATGTCGGTGTTCTGGGTCTTCGTCATGGTGGTCGGTCTCCTCAGTTGATCCTGGTCAGCAGCGAGCTCAACGTCTGGCCGTTGACCTCGTCGAACTCCGTCACGCCCTGGGCGCGCAGCGTGGTGACTGTCCTGACCCACTCGACCGGCGCGGACAGTTGGCGGGCCAGCAGTTCGGCGCCCTCCGCCGGGTCGAACAGCTCGCCGGTCACTCCGGACACCACGGGGGTCTTGGCCGGACCGAACTCCACCGCGGCCAGCACTTCGCGGAACTCCAGCTCGGCCGGCTCCATCAACGGCGTGTGGAACGGCCCACTGACGTTGATCGGGATCACCCGGGCGCCCGCGAGTGCCGAGATCGCCTTGCCCGCAACAGCGATCTCGGCGCGGTCACCGGCGATCGTGGTCTGCACGTCGGCGTTCAGGTTGGCCACGAAGACCTTGCTCAGTCCGGTCTCGGTCAGCGCCCGCCGGACGAACGCCACCGGAAGCCCCTGAACCGCGGACATCCCGCCGACGGTGATCGCCGACATGACCTCGGCCCGCCGCTTCACCAGCCGCAGCCCGGCGGCCAGGTCGAGCACCTCGGCGGCGACCAGCGCGTTGTACTCGCCGAGACTGTGGCCGGCGAAGTACTGGTAGCCGCCCGGCTGCTCGGCGATCCGCTGCCGGCCGAGCAGCGCGTTGACGAAGAACACAGCCGGTTGCACGTAACGGGTGTCCCGCAGCCGGCGGTCGGGGTCTCGCAGACAGAGTTCCTCGATCGAGTAGCCGAGGATCTCGTCGGCGAGGGCGGTCTCGGCCGGGAAGGCGCCGAACAGTTCAGCGCCCATGCCCTTCTTCTGGACACCCTGGCCGGGGAAAAGCAGACAACGCATGGCGGTGCTCCTATCGGACTCGACGCGAGAACTGCTGGATGGACTCGAAGCGGACAGAGCGGTCGTCCCGCAGGCACTCGCGGGTGAAGCGGCGAGCGGCGGCGCCCGGCCCGCAGTCGACGACCAGTTCGGCCTTGGCGTCGCCGACCGCGTGCACGGCGGCCGGCGGCCAGTCGATCGGCCGGACGAACACCTGCTCCAGGTACTCGTCGGCCAGGTCGGCGGAGTGCTGCAGGTTGCGGGGCCCGTCGGTCGCGTAGACCGGAACGGCCAGGTCGTGAGGTGCCGGCAACGGGCCGATGAAGTCCAGATCCCGGTCACGGACCTGCTGGACGGCCGGGCCGAGCCGGTCGCTGTGGAAGGGAATCGTGTTCGGCAGGAACGCCCACTGCGCCGCGGCGCCGCTCAGCGAGGAGAAGTGGAGGTCGAGCAGGTCGGCGGGTGTGCCGCTCAGGACCTGCGCGGTGGGGGTGTTCGCCAGGCTGACCGTGATCGGCCGGCGGGCCGCTTCGTCGTTGTAGCGGGTGACGAGCTGCTGCAGCTCGGCTCGTGGCAGTCCCGTGACGGATGCCATCGGGCTCGGCGTACGGGCTTTGTCCGCGGTGGTCAGGTAGCGCTCGACGACGGCCGGGTCGGGCTGGTCGCCCGCGGTGAGGTGCCGGGCCCGGAGCAGGCTGAGCAGGACCAGTTTCAGCGAACTGGAGGCAGTGACGAGGAACTGGTCGAGTCGCCGGATCCGCAGCCCGGCGACCAGGGCCGCCTGCAGCCCGATGCTGTGCCCGAACGAAGCCACCACGCTCGGGTCGGCGCCGCACTCGGTCGGCTGCAGCCGGCAGAGCTGCTGGACGTGCACGAGAATTCCCGCCACAACCGATTCGGACCAGTTGGCAGCGGATATCTCCGCCATTGGTTCAAGCCATTGTTTCAATGGCAGTCCGGCCGGTAGGTACGCTGTTTCCAGCTCGGCGCCGGCGTATTCCAGGGTCTCGTTCAGGGCAGTGAATACGGTCTGGAAATACGCCTGGTTCTCCGGCCGGCCGGACAACTCCCGGAGGCTGGCGAGCAGGCCGGCCTGGTTGCCACCGAGCCCGTCGAAAAGCAGAAGGGTACGCATGTTCGCCTCACCGAAAATGGGCAGCACGCAGCGAATCCGCGGCCGCCGCCGGGCGGGGCAACAGCCTTGGACTGAAGGGTTCTGAGGATGCGAGGTCAGCTCAAGCGGTCAAGCCGCGGGCGACCGATCGAAGGGTGGTTTGATGGCAGGCCTGTCTACTCGGGGCGAGGCCGGCTGGAGCGACTGTGATCAAACCGGCGAGCAGGTAGAAGCAGCGCGCATTCCCCACAAAGTGTGCGCTTCTGACCGCAACAGATTGACGAGCCGGCCGGGTCTCTTCCACCAAAGAAATACCCGGCCGGAGATACGAGCAGGACACTACCAGTGGATTCGCTGCGAATCCAGTAATCCCTGACGCTCAGCGTCCAGATGAACGCAAGGTGTCAAGCCGCATCATTCAGATGACCATCGTGTTACTTGGCACTGAGGCTTTGCGAGGCCAGGTGGGAGTCGTCGCCGGTGAGCGCCGCGGTGATCCGGCGGTGCTTGGTCGCCTCCTCGGCGCGGTTCAGGCGTTCGAGGGTGCGAGCCATCAGGAGATGGGCGTAGTACTCCGTCGGAGTCCGCTCGATGATCTCCAGCAGGTGCTGCTCCGCGGGCTTCAGCAGGGCGCTGTGGAAGTAGGCGCGCGCCAGCAACAGGCGGGTGCCCACGTCTTCCGGGGTCTGCTCGACGATCGGGAGCAGTGCCTGGATCGCGGCACGGTAGTTCCGGTCGTCGAAGTACTGCTGGCCGAGGCCGTAGCTCAACGCACGCATGTCTTCCATGCCTGGTGGAACGCCAGAGAGTACCGGAGGTATTCCGCCGGTACTCCCTGGGTGAGCGAGGTCAGGCCGCGTCGAGCGTGGCGACCTGGTCGGGGGTGAGGGTCAGCTCGGCCGCGGAGTACGAGTCGCGGATGGTCTCCGGGCGGCTGGCGCCGGGGATCGGGATGACGACCGGGGACTTGGCGAGCATCCAGGCCAGGGTCAGTTTCTGCGGGCTGACGCCGAGCTCCGCGGCCAGCGTGTGGAAGGCGGGGTGCTGGTCGCCGAGCTCGGAGGCCTTGGAGATGCCGCCGAGCGGGGACCAGGGCAGGAAGGCGATGCCGAGTTCGGCGCACAGCTCCAGCTCGGGTTCGCTGGAGCGGAAGGCGGGCGAGAACTGGTTCTGCACCGAGACCAGCCGGCCGCCGAGGATCTCGCCGGCCTGGCGGATCTGCCCGGGGTTGGCGTTGGAGATACCGGCCTGGCGGATCTTGCCCGCGTCGAGCAGGTCCCGGATCGCGCCGATCGACTCCTCGTACGGCGTCTTCGGGTCCGGCCGGTGGAACTGGTAGAGGCCGATCGCCTCGACGCCGAGCCGCTTGAGCGACCCCTCGACAGCCTGCTTCAGGTGCTCCGGTGAGCCGTCCAGCGTCCAGGCGCCGCCGCCCGGCCGCAGGTGGCCGCCCTTGGTCGCGACGAGCACACCGGAGGTGTCACCGCCGTACGAGTTGAGCGCCTTCGCGATCAGCGTCTCGTTGTGACCGAGGTCGGAGGAGTCCAGGTGGTACGCGTCGGCGGTGTCGATCAGCGTGATCCCGGCGTCGAGTGCCGCGTGGATCGTCGCGATCGAGCGGCTCTCGTCGGGCCGGCCCTCGATCGACATCGGCATCGCGCCGAGCCCGATCGGACTGACCTGGACGTCGCCGATGCTGCGGGTGCTGGAAGTTTCGGTAGCCATACTCCCAACCTCCCGCAGCCCGACTCAGTTTTCCAACAACAAAAACCACTGAGAGCCAGAAGGTGTCCTGCTGAATTCAGACGACGTGGACGTGCGGATCGCGGTCTTCGACCACGTAGGTGGCGCGGGTGGTGATCGGCGCGCCGGGCTGGGTGACGTACGGGACGACGCGGAAGTCGGAGCGCCAGCGGTCCCGGTCGGCGGTGACCCGGACGTAGCCGCGCTGGGAGTTGAAGAACTTGAGGTGTGGGTTCGCCTCGAGGAACTGCACCCCCTGCGGGGTGGTGTCGGCGCCGTCGCCGCCACTGGTGATCGACGTACCGACGAACTCGGTCCCGACGGTGCGGGAGCCGGGGTCGGCGAAGTCGCGCTTGAGTTCGAGGGCGTAGTTCTGGTGCCGGTCGCCGGTGATCACCACCAGGTTCCGGACGCCGCTGTCCTGCGCCGCCGCCAGCACCTTGTTGCGCTCGGCAACATAACCGTCCCACGGGTCGAGCCAGACGTACGTCTCCGGACCCGGCGTCCAGTCGGTCTGACCCATCGGCGCCTGGTTGCCGAGCACCTGCCAGCGCGCCCTGGACTGCCGGAACCCGTCGAGCAGCCACTGGCGCTGCTTGCCACCGAGCATCGTGTTGTCCGGGTCGAACCGGTCGTCGCAGGTCGAGGATGCGCCGTCACCGCACGGCTGGTCCGAGCGGTACTGGCGGGTGTCCAGGATGGTGAAGTCGGCGAGCCGCCCGTAGGGGAGCCGCCGGTGGAACCGTCCGTCCGGCCCCTTCGGCAGTTGCTCGTGCCGCAGGGGAAGGTTCTCGTACATCGCCTGGAATGCCTGCGCCCGGCGGGCGCGGAACACCACCGGGTCCTGATCCGGCTCGGTGTCGGCCTGCGAGAGGTCGCCGGCCCAGTTGTTCTCCACCTCGTGATCGTCGAACGTGTGAATCCACGGATGCGCGGCGTGCGCGGCCTGCAGCGGCGCCTCGGACTTGTAGAGCGAGTACTGCAGCCGGTACCGCGCCAGGTCGAACGTCTCGGTGTGGAACCGCGGATCGGTCACCACACCACGCCGGTTCGTCTTCACCCCGGACTCGTAGAGGTAGTCGCCCAGGTGCACGACCAGGTCGAGATCCTCCTCCGCCATATGCTGGTACGCCGTGAAAAACCCGTCCTGCCACGCGTTGCACGACGCGAACGCGAATTGCACCTCCCGCGGCGAACTGAGCGGGTGCGGCGTGGTGCGGGTCCGGCCGACCGTCGAGATCTCGCCACCGGCGCGGAACCGGTAGTAGTACTCGTGGTCCGGCAGCAGGCCGTTGACCTCCGGGTGGACCGAGTGCCCCAGCTCGGGCGTCGCGACCACGCTGGACCGGCGTACGGGGTGACGGAAGTTCGGGTCGCGGGCGATCTCGTACTCGACCCGGACAGGCCTGGCGGGCATCCCGCCGCGGCCGTCGACGGCGTACGGGTCGAGCGCGAGCCGGGTCCACAGCACGACGCTGTTGTACCGCGGGTCGCCGGAGGCGACGCCGAGGGAGAAGGGATTGCCGCGGCCGGCCGGGGCGGCGTACGTGGTCGAGGCGTCCCAGGCGCCGGTGCCGAGGAGAACCGCGGCAGTGCCCGCGCCTCCGAGACCGATGAAGCGACGACGGGAAACAACCATGGGGATTCCTCCGGGAGCAGATGGGCGGGAGGTTCGATGGGGGCGGCTGCTCACCTTTCCGGCGCCAGGTGAACGTCACGGCAAGAGAGGATGGGCAGATGCAGACAGCTGACCGAATCCGCCGCGCCCGGCCGGCCGACGTACCGGCGATCGTCGACCTGGTCCACGCCCTCGCGGAGTACGAACGCGCGCCTGAGGAGTGCCGCCTGACCGCCGGCCAGTTGCACACCGCGCTCTTCGGTACGGCGCCCGCCGTCTTCTGCCATGTCGCTCTGGTGGAGGAGCAGGTGGTCGGTTGTGCGCTCTGGTTCCTCAACTACTCGACCTGGCGCGGCGTTCACGGCATCCATCTCGAGGACCTCTTCGTCCGCCCCGAACACCGCGGTTCCGGCCTGGGCAAGGCGCTGCTCACCACCCTGGCCGAGGAATGCGTCGCCAACGGCTACGAACGCCTCGAATGGTCCGTCCTCGACTGGAACACGCCCGCCATCGACTTCTACCGGTCCCTCGGCGCCATTCCCCAGGACGGCTGGACCACCTACCGCCTGACCGACCAGCCGCTCGGATCCGCTGGAACCCGCTGAGCGAGAATGAGGGGGTGGAACTGAAACCGCTCTTGATCACTCGGATCTGTAACGCCTCGGTGTGGCCGCTGCTGGTGGGTGTCGTGGTGATCGCGCTGCGGGACGACCTGCCGCTGGCGGTGGTGATCGTGGGAGCGCTGGTGTGCGTGGGAGCCGCGGTCTACCTGGCGTTGCTGGGGTGGCGGCTCGGGGTGGTGTTCGACGACGACGGGATCGAGGTGCACGGCCTGCTGCGGAGCCGGCGGATCGCGCGGGACGAGATCGTCTCGATCACGAACTTCCCGGCGGTGCGCTGGAAGACCGCGGAGGGCAAGGCGCGCTGGACGCCGATCTTCGCCTTCGCCAACCCCGGCCGGGTGATCCCACTGGTCGAGCGGCACAACGAGGCGGCGATCTCGATCCTGCAGGACTGGCAGACCGACAAGCAGCCGGAACCGGCGAGGAAGAAGCGCCGGCGGGAGCGTCCGACCCGCTAGACCCGAACACAGCGACAGGCAGTAGTGCCGTTGCGGCCGTTTCGAGCCGGCGCGCTGAGCGTGACTCAGGCGCTCTGGCAGTAGTACTGCCTGTCGCTGTGTCCGCTAGCCGTGGCTGGCGCGGTAGACACGCTTGGCCTCGTACATGGCGTTGTCGGCGGTGCGCAGCAACTCGTCCAGATCGGCGGCGTACGGGCTGACGACGGCCAGGCCGATACTGGCCGTGACCGGTACGTCGATCCCGGCCAGCGGCCGGCTGATCGCTTCGTCGAGGCGGCGGACCAGGACGTCGAGATCGTCACCGTCGATGTCCTCGGCCAGGACCGCGAACTCGTCGCCGCCCAGGCGCGCCACCGTGTCGCCGTGCCGGACCTCGGTGAGCAGCCGATCGGCGATCTCCCGCAAAGCCTTGTCACCGGCCTCGTGCCCGTACTTGTCGTTGACCTGCTTGAAGTGGTTCAGATCGCAGAACAGCAGCACCCCACGCCGCCCGGTCTGCCGCGACCGCTGGAGCGCCGACTTGAACCGGTGCTGGAGCAGCCGCCGGTTCGGCAGACCGGTCAGCGGGTCGTGGGCGGCATGGTGCCGCAACTCGCGTTCGGCGTCCTTGCGCGCGGTCACGTCGTCGATCTGGATCAGGATGATCTTCGGCAGTTCCTTGCCCTGATCGACGATCGCCGCGGTGCCGCCCAGCCAGATGTCGTTGCCGTCGGTCCGCCGGAAGGTCCGCTCGAACCGGTACGGGCCGCGCCCGGTCGCGAGCTGCTCGATCTCCCGCTCGGTCTGCCCGGTCTTCTCGTCGCGCAGGTAGTCGACGAAGGTGGTGCCGACCAGCTGGCCCGGCGTGTAACCGGTGATGTGGCAGAAGGCGTCGTTGACGCGCAGGATGCGACCTGCCTCCGGCCCGTCGAAGGCGATCGTCGCCATCCCGTTGCCGGCTCCCTCGAACACCATCCGGAAGGTCGTCTCGCTCGCCTCGAGCCGGGCCTTCTCGGCCAGCAACTGGTCGGTCAGCCGGGCCTTGTCGATCGCCAGGCCGGCCTGGGTCGCGAAGATCTCCAGCAGCTCCCGCCGGATCTCGCCCGGTCTGCGCTGGTCCTCGGGGAGGTCGACCGACAGCATCCCGACCAGCTCACCGTCGGACGAGTGCAGCGGCGCGAACAGCGCGTCGAGCGGGTGCCAGGCGTCCGCCTCGGAGGGCACCGGGATCTCGGGCACCCAGCCGACGATCTCCCCGCCCTCGGGCAGCCGCTCGTGCGGGACGAACCGCAGTCCACCCCAGTGGTCCGCGAGCGCGAACTCGGCGTCGAAGATGTCGGCCGCGCTGATCGTGCCGAGCAGCGCCTCCTTGGCCTCCGGGGAGCCGGCCACCGCGATCACCTCGAACTTGCCGTCGGGCTGCCGCAGGTTCAGCACGGCGATGCCGAAGCCGAGGCCGTTCACGACGCCGTCGACGACCGCCTGCAGCGTCTCGGCCAGGCTTCGCCCGGCACCCATCCGGGCGCTCACCTCGTAGAGGCGGCGTACTGCGGTCATCCGTACAGTGGGCTCGTTCTGCACGTGCGATCTCTCCGGCGTCACGGCATCGGCGGCCTCACGGGACCTCGCCGTGGATGAGGACCCTTCTTCAGAGTGACAGACTGCCCGTGCCGGAAGACGGTTTCCAGTGCGACACGGCCCACTCATTGTGCCGGACGGAAGCCGGCCGCGTGCAGTCAGTGACGAGAATACGCCTACTGACACGTAGCGTCAGGTTCCGTCCGGGCCCCAGGTTCAGTAGCGCAGTTCGGCCAGCGCCCGGTACGACGTACGCGCCGACTCCCACTCGTCGACCGGGGCGTCGTGCTCGACCAGCCACTGCCGGACCCCGCCCGACTCGGCCTCGGCGAAGATCGCCGCGAAGTCGAGCCGGCCTGTGCCGACGTCCGCGAACGATCCGTCGGCGGCCATGTCCTTGACGTGCAACGCCGGGAAGCGGCCCGGATGCCCGCGGAAGTAGTCGGCCGGGTCCCGCCCGCCGTCGACCACCCAGTACAGATCGAGCTCGAAACCGAGCAGTTCCGGCTCCACCTCGTCCAGCAGGATGTCGAACAGCACCTGCCCGCCGACCTCGGCGAAGTCGTGACCGTGGTTGTGGAAGAGCAGCTTCAGCCCTTCCTTCTTCGCCAGTTGCCCCGCCGTGGCGAAGGCGCGCGCCGCCTCCCGGAAACCGTCAGGCGTCCGTAGCTCGGCCGGCAGCGACGGTACGACGACCCATTGGCCGCCGAGCGTGCGGACATCGGCGAGCGCGCCTTCCCAGTCGTCGGTCAGCCGGGGGTAGCCGACGTGCTCCAGCACGATCTCGAGACCCGCCGCATCGGCGTACGAGCGGATCTCCTCGGCCGAGTGACCGAAGCGGCCGCTGACCCCGATGGTCCGGTAGCCGATCTCGGCCAGTCGCTGGAGCGTGCCGGGATAGTCCGCGGCGAGCGCCTCGCGCATCGTGTAGAGGTGCATGCCGATGCCCTCGGCCGGGATGCTGCGTGCGGGAGTGGTCCGGTCGCTCATGGGAGCTTGCTCCTTCGAGTGCTGGATCGGTCAGGCGACATCGGTCAGGCGACGTGTTCCAGGTAGCGCGCCAGGGAGAGGTCGAAGACCTGCTGACCCGGCGCGTCCCACAGTTGCTGGTTGAAGATCTCGACCTCGACCGGTCCGTCGTACCCGGCGGCGTCGCAGGCCTCCCGCAGGCGGCGCAGCTCGATCGCGCCGTCGCCCATCATGCCGCGGCCGAGCAGGTTGTCGGCCGGCAGCGGGGTGGTCCAGTCGCTCACCTGGTAGGAACAGATCCGGTCGCCGGCCCGCTCGATCTGCCGGTAGACGTCGGCGTCCCACCACAGGTGGTACGCGTCGACGATCACCCCGACCTGCTCGACCGGGAACTGCTCGGCCAGGTCGAGTGCTCCACCGAGTGACGAGACGACGCAACGGTCGGAGCAGAACATCGGATGCAGCGCCTCGACGGCGAGCCGGACACCCCGCTCCCCGGCGTACGGCGCGAGCTCGGCCAGGCCGTCGCGAACCATGCCGCGGGCGCCGTCGAGATCGCGGGAGCCGGGTGGCAGGCCGCCGCTGACGAGCACCAGTACGTCGGTGCCGAGGGTGGCCGCCTCGTCGATCGCGCGGCGGTTGTCCTCGATCTTCGCCTGCCGCTCGGCGGCGTCGGTCGCGGTGAAGAATCCGCTTCTGCACAAGGACGAAACCCGCAGTCCGGCCTCGGCGACGAGCTTCGCCGACCGGTCGACGCCGTACTCCTGGATCGGCTCGCGCCACAGGCCGATCCAGGACAGCCCCGCTTCGGCGCTGGCGGCAACTACTTCTTCGAGGGACCAGTACTTCGTGGTCGCCTGGTTCAGGCTGTAGCGGTTCATGCGTCGACCCCGCCGACGACGAGCAGTCTGCGGAAGCGGTCGACGGCCAGCTCGGGCGACGTCAGTACTCCGGCGGCGTCGGCCAGCCGGAACGTGTCGGCCAGGTGCGGCAGCGACCGGCCGGTCTGCAGGCCGCCGACCATGCCGAAGCCGGGCTGGTGGCCGTTCAGCCAAGCCAGGAAGGCGATTCCGGTCTTGTAGTAGTAGGTCGGAGCGGAGAAGATCTGCCGTGCCAGTGGCACGGTCGGCGCGAAGATCTCGTCGTACTTCGTCAGCTCGCCGTCGTCGAGCGCCTTCAGCGCGGCAGCCGCCGCCGGCGCGATCGCGGCGAAGATGCCGAGCAACGCGTCGCTGTGGTGCTCGCCGTCGCCGCGGATCAGCTCCGGGTAGTTGAAGTCGTCGCCGGTGTAGAGCCGGACGCCCGCGGGCAGGCGCTTGCGCAACGCGATCTCTTTGCTTGCGTCGAGCAACGAAATCTTGATGCCGTCGACCTTGCCGGCGTTCTCGTTGATCAGGTCGACCACCACGTCGGCCGCGGTGTCGAGCGAATCGCTGCCCCAGTAGCCGTCCAGCGCCGGATCGAACATCGACCCGAGCCAGTGCAGGACGACCGGCCGCGTCGACTGGCCGAGCAGCCGGTCGTAGACCTTGCGGTAGTCGTCGGGTGAGCCCGCGGAGGCGCACAACGCGCGGCTCGCCATCAGGATCGGCTGGGCGCCGACCTCTTCGGCCAGCGCCAACTGCTCCTCGTAGGCGGCGATCACCGCGTCGAGCCCATGAACTCCGGCAGCAAGGTGATCGGTGCCGACGCCCACGGCGATCTGCTTCTCCGCAGCACCTGAACCCGGGCTGGTGGGACGGAGCGGCGCCTCGGCGGCCGAGCGCCGGATCAGTTCCTGCGTGGCAGGCCAGTCCAAGCCCATACCGCGCTGGGCGGTGTCCATCGCCTCGGCCACCGACAAGCCCAGCGACCACAGGTGGCGACGGAAGCCGAGGGTGTGCTCCCAGTCGATCACCGCGGGAGCGCCGGGGGAGTTGTCGGCCAGCGGGTCGGAGACCACGTGGGCCGCCGCGAAGGCGAGCCGGCTGGTGGCCGGCTGATAGGTGCCGTGGGCAACCGGCGTACCGGTGAGCTGGTAGCTCTGGAGCCCACCGGTGCCGTCGGGCAGCCGCAACGACAGGGTCATGCGCGCGTCTCGATGTCGAGCGCGGGGACCTCCAGCTTGCGTCCCTCGCGCCACGACTGCAGTCCGAGCTCGGCCAGCTGGACACCCTTGGCGCCCTCGACGAAGTCCCAGGTGAACGGGGCGTCGTCGACGATGTGCCGCAGGAACATCTCCCACTGCACCTTGAAGCCGTTGTCGAACACCTCGTTGTCGGGCACCTCGGACCACTGGTCGCGGAACGAGTACTCCGCCGGGATGTCGGGGTTCCAGACCGGCTTCGGGGTCGCCGAGCGGTGCTGGGCGTGGCAGTTGCGCAGGCCGGCCACCGCGGAGCCCTCGGTTCCGTCGACCTGGAACTCGACCAGCTCGTCGCGGAACACCCGGGTGGTCCAGGAGGAGTTGAGCTGCGCGATGATCCCGCCCTCCAGCTCGAAGACGCCGTACGCCGCGTCCTCGGCGGTGGCGGTGTACGCCTGCCCCTGCTCGTCGTAGCGGGTCGGGATGTGGGTGGCGCCCTGGCAGTAGACCGACTTCACCGGCGCGAAGATCTGGTCGAGCACGTACCGCCAGTGGCAGAACATGTCGACGACGATGCCGCCGCCCTCCTCGGTCTTGTAGTTCCAGGCCGGCCGCTGCGCCTCCTGCCAGTCACCCTCGAACACCCAGTAGCCGAACTCGCCGCGGACCGAGAGGATCTCGCCGAAGAAGCCGCCGTCGACGAGGCGCTTCAGCTTGCGCAGGCCGGGCAGCGACAGCTTGTCCTGCACGACACCGTTCTTCAGCCCGGAGTCGCGTACCAGGCGGGCCAGGTCGACGGCCGCCTCCAGCCCCTCGGCGATCGGCTTCTCGCAGTAGATCGCCTTACCGGCCTCGACGGCGGCGCGGACGCCCTTCTCCCGCAGCTGGGTGAGCTGGGAGTCGAAGTAGATCTCGACGTCCGGCTCGGCCAGCGCCTCGGACAGGTCGGTGGTCCAGCGGCTCAGACCGTACTTGTCGGCGATGTTCTTCAGCTTGAGTTCGTTCCGGCCGACCAGGATCGGCTCGGGGATGATCATCGTCCCGTCAGCGGCCGGGATACCACCCTGCTCGCGGATCGCCACGATGGAGCGCTCCAGGTGCTGGCGCAGGCCCATCCGGCCGGTGACACCGTTCATCACGATGCCGACGTGTCGATCGTTCACTGTGCTACCTCTCTTCGGCGCAAACGCTGCGCGGGGTGTGGGGCCGTGCGGAAGGGAACTGAAAGAAGTGTTTGTCCTGCCCGGCGCTTCTCATCGGCGCTCGTTCACGTCGTAGACGTCGAGCCGGCCGCACATGCCGTGGCGACCGAACTCGGTCGGCGCCGGCAGCTCGTGCAGCTCGGCGTTCAGCAGGTGCGGTGCCTGGCCGGCCTCCAGCGCCTCCAGGGCGGCACCGGTCTCGTCGGCCAGGCGCCGCGCGCCTTCCTCCCAGCGACGTCGCCAGTCGGCCAGTTGCGGCTGGACGATCCGCACCGCGGAGGCGTAGAACGCGTCGAGAGCGGACGGCCCATCGGCGGCGAACGCGTCCCGCAGTACGGCGAACCCCTCGAGCGCGAGATCGCGGCGCGCCATCGCGGACGGGGTCCGGGCTTCTCCCTCGCCGGTGAGGGTGGTCGCCCGCAGGTAGGTCTCGCGGTCGGTCAGGTGCTCGGGCGGAAGAGTGAGGACGGCGTCGCCGGCCTCGGGCAGACCGGAGTTCGACATCAGGGTGAGGATCTCCAGCTCGCCGCCGTTGATCAGCCGGTGGATCGTGCCGGGGTCGAACCAGACCACCGTGCCGGCCCGCAGCGGGGTCTCGGTGAAGCCCTTGGGGTTGAGGGTCTGGACCGCACCGGAACCGGCGATCACGTAGTACCCCTCGGAACAGGCGAGGTGTACGTGCGGGGTGCCGCCGACCAGTCCGTCGGGTGCCTCGAGGTCGTACACCGTCAAGCGCGAGATGCCGATACCGCCGGGCAGCGCCGCGGCCGTTCCGTCCTCGCACATGCTCGATCCCCCTTCGCCCGCGTCGTCTTGGAAAGGGCTTTCCAAGGCTGTGATCGCAACCTTAAGTGGGCGGTCACGGCGAGTCAACCTGTGGCGGGAGTCGGCGGAAAGCGATTGCAGGCCGATTCCGGACACCGGGTCGCGGACTGTCTGCGGAGCAGCGGATGGGGTACGGCGAGGCGATGGGAGTTAGCGTCGTTTCACCAGACGAGAGGAGCACGGTGGCCAAGGGCGGTGAGCGGGCGGTCGACGGCGTGGAGGCAGGGGCGCCGTCGCTGGATGCCACGCTGTCGGAGGACCTCCGCCAGGGCGAGTCGCGGCGAGCGGATCGCGAGCGAAACGCGGCGCAGTCGGCCGATCAGCAGGAGAACAAGCGGTCCGAGGATCTCCGCCGTGGCGAGCGCCGGCGCGCGGACCGGCGCAAGGCCGAGCGGCGGCGGGCCGACCGGCGGGCCGACTCGGAGCCGACGACCGGTGAACAGTCGGTCGACGAGCTCTCCGCCGAACTGCAGGCCGCCGACGAGCGCGCCCGGGACGAGCAGCGTGAGCTTTATCGCACCCTCGACCTGGCGCTGCGGATCGGGGAGGTCGTGCTCGCCAGCGGCGCCGGGACGGCGGACGCGACGGCGACCATCCTGAGCGTGACCGCGTCGGCCGGCCTGCGCGGCTGCGAGGTCGACATCACCTTCACCTCGATCGCCATCTCGTACCAGGCCGCGCCCGACGTCGCCCCCGAGACGCACATGCGCGTCGTCCGGTACCGCGGGCAGGACTTCTCCCGCCTCACCGCCGTCGACCAGCTCGTCCGCCGGTTCGCCCGCGCCGAGCTGACCCGCGAGGAGGCCAGCCGGGAACTCGCCCGGATCGTCTCCGCCGGGCCACCGTTCCCCCGCTGGAGCTCGGTGATCGCCTGGGGTGTGATGGCCGGCGGCGCGACGCTGCTGCTCGGTGGCGGCTGGCTGATCACCCTGGTCGCGGTCGTCACCGCCTGTTTCATCGAGCTCAGCAATCGCTGGTTCAACCGCCAGCGGCTCCCGGCCTTCTACCAGCAGGTGGCCGGCGCGTTCGTCGCCACCGCCGTCGCCCTGATCCTGTACGCCGTCCACGCGCCGGTGAAACCGTCACTGGTAGTTGCCGCCGGCATCATCATGCTGCTGGCCGGGATCGCGCTCACCGGTGCCGTCCAGGACGCGATCACCGGGTACTACGTGACCGCGGCCGCCCGCAGCCTGGAGGCGATGCTGCTCACCGGCGGCATCATCGCGGGCGTCTCGCTGGGGATCAGTCTCGGGATCAAACTCGGTCTGCCGGTGGCGATCGAGGCGCAGACGATCCAGCTCTCCAATCTCCCGGTCATGATCGGCTCCGGCGCCCTGATGGCGGTCGCGTTCGCCTACGCGTCCTACTCCCCGCTGCGGTCCCTGCTGCCGATCGGCGTGGTCGGCGCTCTGGGGTCTCTCGTCTTCACACTGATGTCGCGAGCGGAGTTCGGCCCCGCGTGGTCGACCGCGGCCGCGGCCTTCGTGATCGGCCTGGCCGGTTACTCCCTCGGCCGCCGCTCGGGCGTTCCGCCCTTGGTGGTGGTGGTCTCCGGTACCGTCCCGCTGCTCCCGGGGCTCACCATCTACAAGGGTTTGCTGGAGCTGATGAGCCTCGGCAACCTGATCGGCATCGTCTCGCTGGCCACCGCCGTGGCCATCGGGGTCGCGCTGGCCTCCGGCGTGATCCTCGGCGAGTACGTCGCCCAGCCGATCCGCCGCGAGGCCCGTCGTCTCGAGGACCGTCTCGCCGGGCCGCGCCTGGTCGGCCCCCGCCGGCCCACGCGGCGGCGTACCGAACGCTCCCGCTCGCACCGGTCCCGTCGCACCCGCGGCGGGAAGTAGCCGGCGGCCTCACGATTCGCCCGCTGACGGTGCAGGGCCGGCCGGGCGAGTGACCTACGGCCGGGTGGCGAGGGACTGTTCGAGAGCGTCGGCGCCCTGGGCAGCGGCGTTCTCGTCGCGGAGCAGGGCGGCCAGCTCGGCCGCGCGCTGACGGGGGCCGTCGGCAAGCATCGGTTCGAGGGCCGCGAACAGGGTGGGTTCGCTCAGGTCGGTGAAGCGCAGGCTGCTGCCGACGCCCATTCGCTGCAGCTGGGCGCCCCAGAACGGCTGGTCGGCGAAGACCGCGCAGACGACCGTCGGGAGGCCGGCGCGCAGCGAGGTCGCCGAAGTACCGGCGCCGCCGTGGTGGACCGCGGCCAGGCAGCGCGGCAGGACGGCTTCGTGGTCCAGGTTGCCGACGACCCGAACCGCGTCGCCCTCGCCCGGACCGGTGCTGAGGTTGACCAGCGCGCGGACGCCGAGCATGTCGGCGACCTTCTCGATCATGGTCAGCGCGGCCTCCGGCTCGAGCACCGGCATGCTGCCGAAACCGAAGTACACCGGGGGATCACCGGCGTCGAGCCAGGCCTCGAGTTCGGGGTCGATCGGCCCGTCCAGCAGTTCGCGTTGCTCGGCCGACGGGGTGAGGAAGCCGGTCAGTGGCCGGCGGGGGTCCCAGTCGGCCAGTTCCGGTACGACGTGCCGGCTGTACGCCTGCAGCTCCAGCGAGTTGGTGCGGGCGAGCCGTGCTCCGGTCCGCTCCGCGGTGGCCGGCAGCCCGACCCGAGCACGGATCTTCTGCGCGAAGGGCTCGAAGACCGGCCAGTTGGCGCTGTCGACCTTCGCGTAGGTGGCGAGGTTCTGCTCCGGTGAGTAGATTTCGGTCGAGACCAGCAGGTGCGGGAACGCGCTGTTGCTGCGGATCGGCGCGTGGTAGACCGACGCGTACGGAAGGTGAGCCGCCTCCGCGATCACGACGGCCTCGAGCTCGGTCGCGGTCCCGGAGACCAGCAGGTCGGCGTTCGAGGCCAGGTCGATCAGGTCGGCCTGCAGTTGGTCCGCGGTCCGGTGCTTGTAGTCCAGCAACGAGCGGACGTAGGACTGGACGTCCCCGGCGGCCAGCCACTGCCGGCCCTGTGACGACTCCATGAACTCCCTGGTGTTCGCCTTCAGATCGACCGTGTGCAGGCCGAGCGCCCGCCCGATCCAGACCAGGTCGGAGCACAGCCCGAGGGTGACGTGGTGTCCGCGCGCGGCCAGTTCGGCGCCGAGGACCGCCATCGGTTGCGCGTCGCCGCGAGTGCCCATTCCGACCATGACTACTCGCATGTGCTCACCCCAGAGCCTGGTTCGCCACGGGGGCGGGCGAACGGATCACCGATGCTAAACGGCCGAGCAGGCCCACGTCGCCCCTCTGCCACCAGGTGGTCACACCAAGTGTTCACCGATCCGCCGGATCGGCCGGTGACCTCGGCCGAGATCAAGCGTTAGAGTTACTGACTGGAAACATCGGCCTGCTATCGCCGGGTCCATCCCGGCGGGCTCGGAGGATCGACGTGGCGCTGGGTAGGACGTCCCCGCGGGACCTGCCGCTGTTCGCGGAGCTGTCCGGCCGGGAGATCAAGGACATCTTCCGGGCCGGCGAAGAGGTGTCGGTACCGGCCGGCTGGTCGCTGATCCTGGAACAGACGCCGCCGGACGCGGCGTACCTGATCCTCAGTGGTACGGCGGCGGTCCGGGTGAAGGGCGAGGAGATCGCCGAGCTCGGTCCGGGTGACATCGCCGGCGAGGTCGCGGTCCGGCAGAACCGGTTGCGGACGGCAACGGTCACGGCGAAGTCGCGGCTGCAGCTGCTGCACTTCACCCGGGAGAAGTTCGACGACCTGACCGACCGGCTGCCGAACTTCCGCGCTGCCATCGACGCCACCATCGTCGAACGCCGTGGCCCCCAGCCCGACTGACCCGGCCGGCCCCGCCCGCGAGCCGGCCGCTGACCCCACCCCGCCTGCGGAGCCGGTCCTCGCTGCCTCGCCGTTGCTGCCCGACGGCGCAGCCCCGCCGGCCGAGCCGGATCTGGTGGTTCTGCAGCGGCAGTTCGAGCAGGCGTTGCTCGGCGGCGAGCGGAAGTTCACCCGGATCCAGGTGTCGGAGCGAGCCGGGATCTCGATCGAGCGGGCCGAGCTGATGTGGCACGCGCTCGGTTTCGCGACCGTTCCGGACGACGAGATCGCCTTCACCGACGGCGATGTCGAGGCGCTCCGGATCGTCGCGGCACTGGAGGACGACGGGTTCATCGATCCCGCGGTGGAGTCGTCGCTGGCCCGCAAGCTCGGCCAGACCCAGTCCCGGCTGGCTTCGTGGCAGTCGGCGATGTTCCTGGAGCTGCTGAGCGACTCCAAGCTGGCGGCCGACGACGCCATCGAGGTGGCGACTTTGTTGCTTCCGGCAATGGAACGCCTGCAGAGCTATGTCTGGCGACGGCATCTGGCGGCCGCGGCCGGTCGCGCGGTGGCAGGCTCCGACGAACTGTCGCGGGGCATTCGGGTGGTGGGTTTCGCCGACATCGTCAGCTACACCCGGCTGACCCGGCGGTTGTCCGTCGTGGAGCTCGGCAAGTTGATCGAACGCTTCGAGGGACTGGCCGCCGACGTCGTCGCGCTGAACGGCGGCCGGGTGATCAAGTCGATGGGCGACGAGGTGCTGTTCGTCACCGACACACCCGCACAGGGCGCCGCGCTGGCACTGGCCCTGCAGGACAAGATGGCCCAGGCCGGCGACCTGCCCGAGCTGCGGATCGGCCTGGCCTACGGGAGCATCCTGATCCGGCTGGGCGACGTGTACGGCGAGGTGGTCAACCTCGCCTCGCGGCTGACCTCGGAGGCCAAGCCGGGTCGCGTCCTGGCCGATCGCGAACTGGCTGCGGCGCTCGACGGCCACCCGGCGTACCGGCTGCGGCGGCTTCGGCGGGTGTCCGTGCGCGGCTACCACCACCTCACGCCGTACGCGCTGCAACGTGCCTCGGCGCCCAGCTGACGCGTCAGAGACAATGGCCTGGTGGATGAGATTTCAACCGCCGGGGAGCTGGCGTCGAGAGCCGAGGGCGATCTGCTGCAGGTCTGGGCCGGGCAGGGCGATCTCGGTGGCCGGAGCAGGGCTTGGTACTCCGGCGACGCGGTCGTGGTGGCGGCCGCCGATCTGTCGAAGCACGATCGGCTGGTAGTTCGCGGGCCGATGGACGACCTGGCGCCGCTGGTGGAGGACGCTCTGGCCGAGCTGGGGCCGACGTACCGGCCGTTCGGCGAGGAGCCGGTCATCCGCGAGTTGGCCGATCGCGTGCCGGGGTTGTCGCTGCGGGCCACCTTCGGGTGGATGGAGACCTCGGTGGCGCCATCCGAAACGACCACCGCGGCTTGGCTGGACGGTTCTGCCGGCGTGGAGGAGTTGCTGACCGTCGCGTCGCCGGAGTCCTATGCCTGGCCGTCGGATTCCGGGGTATCGCGATGGGCAGCGCTGACCGGCGAGGCGGGCGAACTGCTGAGCATCGCGGCCGATGCCTGGAGCGCGCCCGACGTCGGGTTCCTGGCCGGCGTGGCGACCAGGCCGGATGCTCGGGGGCGCGGTCTGTCCCGGCAGGTCTGTGCGTTCGTGACGGCCGAGCTGGTGAAGCGGCACGGCCGGGCGGCGCTGATGGTCGACGGCCGCAACGAGATCGCGATCGGGGTCTATCGCAAACTGGGCTACAGGTACCGCGGGGTTGCCGCGGCGCACCTGTAGCCCAGTGCTGGGACTGCTCGGTTCAACTCAGCGCGTCGGGATCGTCGTCGGTGGGACGGTCAGCGTGACCCCGCCCGGGGTCGGCGGGGTGGCCGGCGGAGGGGTGCTGGGCTTGATGCTCGCGGCCGGGGTGGACGGAACCGGGTTGGACGGAACCGGCGGCGTCGGCGTGGTGCCGGCCGACGGAGTGTAGGACGGCCGCGTGGCGGGAGCCGGTGGCGGCAGGAACGGCGCCTTGTCGGTGTCCTTGCAGTTCTCCGCGTCCGAGTAGCCCTCCGGCGAGGTCGAGATCGTGGGCTGGGGGAAGAAGTTGCTGACCCCCTCGCGGTTGTTCTCGCCGTACAACGCCTGGCAGTCGCGCAGCTCCAGGTTGAGCGGCTCGCCGTCCTGGTCGTAGAGCCGGACCTTCACCTGCCGGCCCTGCTCGTCGAACGGGTAGATGTTGTCGACCGGGGTGCCGTTCAGGACCAGGCCGTTCGAGTAGTAGCTCGAGCTGGCACCGGGATTGCTGCGGTAGTTGGTGAACGGGCCCGCCGAGCCGCCGACGAAGCTGTAGGCCAGCCAGAGCGGAACGATGATGGCGGCAACGACGTTCAGCGGTACGACGTACCAGAGCCACCTGCGGTCCTGCTGGGTCTGGCGGCCGATCCAGACCGACACGACCGCACCGGCCAGCGCCCCGACCACGGTGACGGCGGAGGCGCCGAACAGGGCGAAGATCGCGCCGCCGCCGACGATGCCGCGCGCGGCCCACCAGACCGGTTGGCCGATGGTGACGAGCTCGTGCCGGACGTTCGGCGGGATCTGCTCGATGCTGCCGTGGATCGACTCGGCCGCCTGCTTGCCCCGCTTGGTCTCCAGCACGATCCGTGGGTCGTTGCCGTGCAACGCCCGGACCCCGAGAGTGGCCGCGCCGAGCAACGCGATCAGGCCGATCACCCCGAAGAACAGCGTCTCCGAAGCGCCGCCGACCAGGCCGACGATCAGGAAGAACGGGCCGACCAGCGCGGCGACGATGCCCCAGCGCAACGCGGCTTCGGCGCCGGTCTTCTGCTTCGGTGACGCCGTCGGGGGCGGATAGCCGGCAGCGGTGCGGAGCTCGTCGGCGTACTGCCGGGGAGTGCCGAGGCGCTTCTGGAGCGCCTCCGCCGTCGGCTCCTGGTCGAACTCGGCCGAGACCTCGCTCAGGTGGCCGGTGACGTCGTCGAGCACCTCGGCCAGTTCACCCGGCGGCAGATCGCTGAGCTCGGCCCTGACCTGGGTCAGGTAGGTCGCGACCGGTCCGGTCAGAGTGCTGTTCACGCCGCCTCCTCCTCGAGCAGCAGGACCGACATCGTGTCGGCGAAGTGGTTCCACGTCTTGGTGGACTGGGCGAGCAGATCCAGGCCGGTCTTGTTCAGCCCGTAGTACTTGCGGTGCGGGCCCTCCTCGCTGGGCATCACGTACGACGTCAGCGCGCCGGCCGCGAAGAGCCGCCGCAACGTCCCGTACACCGAGGCGTCCGCGACGTCCTCCAGCCCTGCGGCACGCAACCGGCGCAGTACGTCGTACCCGTAGCCGTCCGCGTCGCGCAGCACGGCCAGCACCGCCAGATCGAGCACGCCCTTGAGCAGCTGACTCGGATCCATCGCCTCCACCACCTCCGGTTGGTGCACCGCGAGACCGGACCCCTCAGACCGGCCTCGCGGTGCTCTGCCGACCACACTACTACACATCGCGGAGTACTCCGCAATGCTGTTTGAGGAGGGACCATCCGACCTGGATCCGGGCGAAGTGGGCGAGATCGATCAAGTCCGGCCCCGTCGTCGACCGGCACAGTGGTGGCATGAACTCCACCGATGTGTGGGCCGGCTTCGTCGCCGCGGTTGCCGAAAGCCTGGATGAGACAGGGACGACGGGCGGCGACCTGGCCCGGCGTCTGCACCTGTCCCGCTCGCACTGCGACCGGGTGATCGCGGCTGTCGGTGGTGAGTCGCCGTCCGCGTTTCGGCGGCGGCTGCTGCTGGAGCGGGCGGCGTACCGGCTGCTGGCGGGGGCGACCGGCGTGCTCGAGCTGGCGATCGAAGCGGGGTACGGATCGCACGAGGCCTTCACCAGAGCGTTCGTCCGGGCGTACGGGATGTCGCCGCGGGACTGGCGGCGAGAGCCTTCGCGGCGGTTCTTCCTGGCGGCGCCGAGCGGAGTTCACTTCCAGCCACCGGCAGGCTTGCGCCTGCCTGCTCAGAAGGAGACGAGAGGAATGGACGTACTGGTCAGGATGGTCGAGCACCACGTGTGGCTCACCGGCGAACTGATCGAGCGGGGCGCGCGGCTCGATGCGGCGGCCTTCGACAAGCCGATCGAGTTGTCCGTCGAGGGGATCGACGACGACGTGTCGATCCGGTATCTGCTGGATCGGCTGGTGTGGCAGGAGGAGATGTGGTCGGCGTCGGTGGCGGACAGCCCGTTCCAGGTGCCGGAGTGCGGGCGGGAGGTGACTACGCCGATCGCCGAACTGCGCAGCCGGCACGCGGACGCCGGATCGCGCTTCGTCGGGCTGGTGAACCGGCTGAACGACGAGGGCCGCTTCGACGACAGTTTCGTCGACACCACCTGCGAGCCGCCGCGCGTCTTCACCTACGGCGGAATGGTCGCCCACGTGCTCACCTTCGCCGCGCACCGGAGGTCGCTGCTGATCGGGGCGTTCCACACCGCCGGGATCAGAGACCTGGGCTTCGGCGACCCGATGCAGTTCGTCGCGGACGGAATGCCGGGATAACTTCGTCGGGATGGAGCTCGAAGGGGAGGCGCAGGTGGAGGGCCCGAAGGCATCTTCGTCGGCTTGGCCGAGCAGCTCAGTTGATTGCGAGGGATCAGTCGGCAGGCCTCAGCTCCACGGTGCCTTCGATCAGTAGCTGGAGAACCTCCTCGCCGTAGCGGATCCGAACCGTCCGGGAGCCGCCGAGGGGGGAGATTCGGGCGACGACCAGGCGGCCTGAGCGCCATTCGATGTCTACGGAGAAGTTGCCGCGGGCACGCAGGCCGTGGGCCTTGCCGTCGGGCCAGCTGGTGGGGAGGGCCGGGAGGAGTTCGATCTCGTCTTCGGTCGACTGCACCAGCAACTCGGCGAGCGCGCCTGTCGCGCCGGTGTTGCCGTCGGTGGCGTAGATGTTCTCGGTGACGCCCGCGATGCCGGCGACGGAGTAGGACAGCAGGTTGGCTTCGCTCGCGTCGGCGATCAGGGCCCGGAGATGGGAGACGGCGAGGTCTCCGTCGAGCAGGCGGGCGTAGTAGGCCATCAGGTTGGCTTCGACCCACTCGGTCTGTTCCCAGCCGTCGGCTGCCTGGCGGCGGTCGATGGTGACCTCGCAGGCGCGAGCGAGGTCGGGGTGTTCACGGGGGGTGATCTGGCGTTCGGGGTAGAGAGCGATCAGGTGGGAGGTGTGGCGATGGCTCGGGACGGCTTCGTCGAAGTCGTGAAGCCATTCCTGCAGTTGCCCGTGCCGGCCGATCTCGAACGCCGGCAGCTTCTTCCGGGCTGCTTCGAGTCGCGTGCGGAAGAGCTCGTCGGTGCCGAGCAGGGTCGAGGCCTCGACGCAGATCCGGAAGAGTGCCTCGATCAGCACGGTGTCGCAGGTGGCGCCCATCGACAGTGAGACCTGCTCGCCGGCCGGCGTGAGATACCAGTTCTCCGGAGAGTCCGACGGCCCGCTCAGCAGTAGCCCGGTGGAGGGGTCTTCGGTCAGGTAGGCAAGGAAGAACTCGGCCGCGTCCCGCAGTACGGGATAGGCCCGCGCCTCCAGGAAGCCGAGATCCCGCTGGTACTCGAAGTGTTCCCATAGTTGCAGCGAGATCCAGATGCCGCTCGTCACGTGCACGCCCCAGCCGAGACCCCAGCCGGGCGCGGAGTACCCCCAGGCGTTGCTGACCGTGTGCGACACCCACCCCGGTACGCCGTACAGCTCGCGCGCCGTCTTCTGCCCGCTCACACGCAGCCGGTCGATCAGGTCGAAGAGGGGTGCCTGGCATTCGCCGAGACCGGTGATCTCGGCAGCCCAGTAGTTCTGCTGGGTGTTGATGTCGAGGTGGTAGTCGTTCGTCCACGGACCGCCCGATGCGCGACCGTCGTTCCACAATCCCTGCAGGGCAAGGGGAAGCGGCGAGTCAGCGCGCGAACCGGCGACGGTCAGGTAGCGCCCGTACTGGAAGTACAGCGCGAGCAGCTCCGGATCCTCGCCACCCTTCGCGAGCAGCTCCCGCCGCTCGTCCGTCGGCAGCGCCCGTACTGCGTCGCCGCTGCGGCCGATGTCGAGACCGACGCGGCGGATCAGGGGTGCGTGGTCGGCAAGGTGTGCCTGCTTGAGGGCGTCGTAGCTGGACGTGTTCTGCAGCAGACGCGAGGGTCGTTCGGCCGGATCGGCTCCTTGCCAATCGGTGCTTACAGCAACTAATAGAGTAACGGCAGTGGCGTTTTCGATCAGCAAATAGTTGCCAAGGGCTTCTATTGACCCGTCTGTGGCAGCTCGGGTCCGGAGGTCTACCAGAGTGCCGACCTTTCCGTTGCTGTGCAGGCTTTCCCGAGCGTGGAAGTTCAGTTGGAGAGTATCTCCATCGGCCGTCGCGGAAGGATCGCTGAAGGAGATCTGGTAGCTCGCCGGGGCGCTGCTCGTCAGCCGAACGACGAGCAGGTCATCGGCGTGCGAGGCGAACACCTCGCGTTCGAAGGTGATGCCGGCGCGCTCGAAGTGGGTCCGGACGATCGCGTCGCCAAGGTCGAGAGACCGCTCGTACTCCGTGGTCTCGCCGTCGACGGCCAGCTCGATCAGCAGCTCCGGCAGCTTGACGTTGGTTCCGAAGGAGACCGGGCGGCCGGGTAGATGCTGCTCGGCCAGCGCCTGCGCTTCGGCGTACCGGCCGGACAGCAGGAGCTCGCGGATCGCGGGCAAGTTCGGCAGTGCGGTCGGGCTGACGTCGGTGTCGCTGGGCGCCCCGGACCAGGCGGTCGACTCGGAGAGCGCGATCCGCTCGACCGTGTCGCCGGAGTAGACCATGCCGCCCAGGCGACCGTTGCCGATCGGCAGCGCCTCGAACCACCGCGCCGCGGGGCGGCGGTACCAGAGCCGCCCGGCATCGAGGATCGCGGACGGCTCTGACCGGACTACTTCGTGAGCAAGCATGCCCCAACCCTAAGGGCATTACTTCACGAAGGTAAGTATTAACCTCAGCGGGTGGGATCGTGCAGGTCTGGGCGCTCGCTCGGGGTGGTGATCGTGACGTCGAGCGGTGCGGTCCTGGCAGCAGGTGGGTTGACCTTGCCGACGGTGATCGGCAGGTTCAGCTTGCTGCCGGCCAGGTCGATGTCGATGGTCGCGCCGCTGGTGTTGGGCGTGGTCCACTCGGTGTCGCTCAAGGTGACCGCCAGGCCGAGCACGCGACCCTTGGGGATCACCTCGTCCTGCGCCCGCAGCGGGACGGTGACGTTGGCCCACTTGCCCGGCGCGAGCGGCTTGGGCTTGCTCAGCGAACTGCTGTGCGCCGCATCGACCCAGCCGCGGCTGACGATGCCGTGGTCGCTCTGCTCGGTCTGCTTCTCGACCGTGAAGTAGCAGGCGTCGTCGTACTCGACGCTCGAGCCCTCGCAGGTGGAGGTGGTGGTCCGGCGGACACCGGAGTACCGCTCGGCTTCGCCGTACTCGATCAGGCGCGCGGTCACCGGGGTGGTGGCCGAGTCGGACTTGACCCGCAGCGTGACGGTCGGCGTACCGCTGACCCGGATCGCGGCCGGCAGTGGCGCGGACAGGAACATCTGCCGTCCCGCGATCTCCTCGGACGGCGTGGCCACGATGTCGTCCTCGGTCAGCGACGTCTCATCGGTGATGCTGACCGTCCCCTTGCCGAAGGAACCGAGCTTGCCGGCAGCCAGCGGCACCGGCACGGTCTTCTGGGTGGCCGGCCAGGTGCTGTAGTTCTTCCACACGTCCGGCGCGGTCTCGACGGTCGCCTGCGGCCCGCGCATCACGTCGTTCGGCAGGCCCATCAGCCAGTAGTCGAACCACTTGTGCAGCTCGGACACCCACTCGTCGCGGCGGAACTCGAACGGGTCGACGTGGTCCTCCAGGCCGAGCCAGATCTTGCGCTTCACGTTGTTCCTGGCCAGTGCGTCCCACCACTGCGCGAAGTGGTTGGTCTGCACGTTGTAGTCGCTCAGGCCGTGCGTCACGAAGACCGAGGCCTTCACCTTGCGCGTGTCCTTGACGTAGTCGCGCTCGGCCCAGAACTTCGTGTAGTCGCCGGTCTCGTCGTCGTCCTGCTCACCCAGGTCGGCGCGAACCGCGTCGCAGGCAGGTGAGTCGTGGCCGACGTAGCCACCCAGCCAGGGCATGTAGTCCATCGAGTACGGGACGCCGCCGGAGCGGGAGTAGTCGTACCACGACGAGATCGCCGAGATCGGCACGATCGTCTTCAGGCCGGCGACGCCGGTCGCGGCCACGCCGTTGGCCAGCGTGCCGTCGTACGACTTGCCGATCATGCCGACCGAGCCGGTGCTCCAGGTCGCGCGGACCGGTACGCCGGCAGCGGTGCGGGCGGTGTTGCGGCCGTTGAGCCAGTCGATCACCGCGACCACCGAGGCGATCTCGTTCTTGCCGCCGACGTCGCCGCAACCGGTCGACCGGCTGGTGCCGATCACGTCGACGCCGACCACGGCGTACCCGAGCGGGACGAAGTAGTTGTCGTAGTACAGCGGCAGCTTCTGGATGTCGCCGTTCTCGTCGTAGGTCTTCTTCTCGCTCTCGTTGCCGCGCCCGCAGCAGGAGTAGTACGGCGAGGCGTCCATCACGACCGGGATCTTCCGGCCGGCCGCGGCGGTCTCGCGGGGCCGGACGATGTCGACCGCGATCACGTCGTTGCTGCCGTCGGAGTCGGTGTCCATCGCGGTGTCGACGTAGACGGACTCGCGGATCGCGTTCGGGTAGTCGTAGACCGGCTTGGTGCCGTGCTTCTTCGGGTCGACGTTCGGCGGGACGGCGGCGGCGGGACCGGGCTGCGCGCTCTGCGCGGCGGAACCCTGGAACGAGCTGTGCTCCGGGCTCGGCGGACCGGCGAACGTTCCCTCGATCGCGTCCGGAGCCGGTGCGGCCGCGGCGGTACCGGTGACGGTACTCAGGCACATCAGCGCGGTGGACGATGCCAGCAGAAGCACCCTGGCGCGGACGGTCGTCATGGCTGGGAAGGCTAGTCATTCCGGCGCCGCAAAGCCAGGTTCTGGAGACATTGCCCACGCCGTATCCGGGCGGGGGCCTGCCACGGAGGGTGATGGTGGCGGCACTTCCGATAGTGTGACCGCCACCCAGGGGGAGATGCACGGAAGGTGGGTAAGGCGATGAACCTGCGAGCACCGGTCACACTGCTCGATGTGGCGCAGCGGGCAGGCGTGTCCGTGGCGACTGCTTCCCGCGTGCTGAACGGCGGCGACCGGGTGCCACGCCCGGAGCTGCAGGAGCGCGTCCGCGACGCTGCCACGGCGCTCGGCTACACGCCGAACGCGCAGGCCCAGGCACTGGCGAAGTCGTCCACCAACGTGGTCGGCATCCTGGTCCACGACATCGAGGACCCGTACTTCGCCGCGATCGCGAACGGCGTGATGCGGGCCGCCGACGAGCGCGGCCTGCTGGTGATGATGGCCAGCACTTTCCGCGACGCCGACCGTGAGATCGCCTACCTGTCGTCCTTGCGGGCGCAGCGGGCCCGGGCCGCGGTGATGATCGGCTCACGCCGAACCGACGCCGAAGGGCTGGCCCGGACCGCGACCGAGGTGGAGGCCTTCCTGAACTCCGGCGCGGGTCTCGCGCTGGTCAGCCAGTCGGGAATGCCGGCTCACACGATCGAGCCCGACAACCTGGCCGGCGCGGCCGAGCTGGCTCGGTCGCTGGTCGGCCTCGGGCTCCGCAAGTTCGGCATCCTGGCCGGCCCGGAAGGGCTGGCGACGGCACGGGACCGGCGAGACGGCTTCGCGCAGGGCCTGGCCGAGGCGGGGCTGGAGCCGGTCGCGATCCAGCCCGGTGAGTTCACCCGGGACGGTGGCCACGCGGCGGCACTGGACCTGCTGGCGAGCAAGGCCGAGCTGGACTGCCTGTTCGCGGTCAACGACGTGATGGCGGTCGGCGCCATGTCGGCACTGCGCGCGCAGGGCGTCGACGTACCGGGGCAGCTCGGGGTGGCCGGCTTCGACGACATCGCGACGCTGCGGGACGTCTGGCCCGGGCTGACCACCGTGCGGCTGCCGCTGGAGCAGATGGGCCGCCGGGCGCTCGAGCTCGCCGTCGAGGGCGGGGATCCGGTCACCGAGACCTTCCCGGCCGAGGTCGTCCTACGGGAGAGCACCCGGCAGCGCTGACCGGAGCCGGGGCTGAATATGCTCGCGGAGTGACTGATCCCGCGCAGGTCTCCGAGATTTTCGACCCCTCGGTGTGGAAGCAGGTCGACGGGTTCGACCTGACCGACATCACCTACCACCGGGCGGTGGACTCCGGGGTGGTCCGGATCGCGTTCAACCGGCCCGAGGTCCGCAACGCCTTCCGGCCGCGAACGGTCGACGAGCTGTACCGCGTGCTCGACCACGCGCGGATGTCCAGCGACGTCGGCTGCGTGCTGATCACCGGCAACGGGCCGTCCCCGCGCGACGGCGGCTGGGCGTTCTGCTCCGGCGGTGACCAGCGGATCCGCGGCAAGGACGGCTACAAGTACGCCGAGGGCACCACGGCCGACACGATCGACCCGGCCAAGGCCGGCCGGCTGCACATCCTCGAGGTGCAGCGGCTGATCCGGTTCATGTCGAAGGTGGTCATCTGCGTCGTACCGGGCTGGGCCGCCGGCGGCGGGCACAGTCTGCACGTGGTCTGCGATCTCACCATCGCGTCGGCCGAGCACGCGCGGTTCAAGCAGACCGACGCGGACGTGGCGTCGTTCGACGGCGGTTTCGGATCGGCCTACCTGGCCCGGCAGGTCGGGCAGAAGTTCGCGCGGGAAATCTTTTTCCTCGGCGACGAGTACTCCGCGGAAGATGCTTACCGGATGGGTATGGTGAACAAGGTCGTTCCGCACAGTGAACTGGAAACAGTCGCACTCGAGTGGGGAAACAAGGTTTGCGCAAAGTCGCCCACCGCGCAGCGAATGCTGAAATACTCGTTCAATTTGATTGACGACGGTTTGGTCGGCCAGCAGATCTTCGCCGGCGAGGCGACCCGGCTGGCCTACGGCACCGACGAAGCAGCAGAGGGCCGCGACTCCTTCCTGGAGAAGCGGCCCGCCGACTGGTCGGACTATCCGTACGCGTTCTAGCCGCCCTTGCAGGCCGGTGCGGTCAGCTCTGCTTCCAGTGCTGCTCGGCAGCACCGGTGCAGCGGCGCAGGAACAGCCGGCCGCCGTTGTCGCCCTTGTCGACGGTGACGCACTTGCCCTCGGCGGCCGGGTTGACCAGTTCGTTCTTCTGGGTCACCCGGAACTGCTGAGCGGCGTTGCCGTTGCAGGCCACCAGTTGCACCGGAGTGTTCTCCGCGATCGAGCCCCAGGCCAGGTCCATGCACTGACCCAGTGACCGGACTGTGCCGTCGGGGTTGAAGGCCCAGGTCTGGCCGGCGGCCTTGGTGCAGTCCCAGACCTGCAGCGGGGTGCCGTCGTTGCCCGAACCCGCCCGGCCGTCCTTGACGTCGAGGCAGCGCTTCGAGCCTTCGCTCTGCATCCGGATAGCCGTTGACGGACGTTGCCGCAGCGCCTGATTGTCCGCCGCCAGGCCTTGTTTACCGGGCTCGGTGACCTTGTTGGTGACCGTCGCGGTGGCAGTGGCCGTTGTGGTGGCCGTCACAGTCGCGGGCTTCAACGGGGGCGCGGCCGGTGCGGTCACGGTGACCGGCGGCAGCGTCACGGTGGTGCCCGGCTGGACGACGGTCACCTGGCCGCCCGGGGCGGTCATCGTCACCGTCGCGGTGGCGACCGAGACGCGCGGCGTGGTGGTGATCGTGGTCCTGGCGGTCGTCGTGGCGGTGGCCGTCGTGGTTGCTGTCGGCACCTTTGTCGGCGACCCGGTCGGCGTACCGGCCGGGGTCCGGACGGAGATCGGGGCATCCACCGCGATCACCGTGTCCGACTTCTTGCCGCCGCCCAGATGGGTCAGCAGCGGGACCGCGACCGCCGCGCCGGCCACGAAGGTGACGACGAACGCCGTCGTGGTCCAGGCCCGCCGGTCGGGCATCGGAGCCACCTTCGGCAGCAGCGGCCGGCTGGCGAAAGTCCGCGCGAAGCGGGCCGAGTTCTGCTGGCCGGACCGGCGAAAACCAGGCAATCGGAAGGGCGGCACGTCGACTCCAGAGGTGGGGGCGGACTCGGTCAGGCCTCTGGTTGAAGGCATGACCACATTGAGAATCTCCCGAACAGGGGGTCCGAGTCAACGAAAGCGTGAGTCACGCTCTCATTACGGTCGGGAACTGGATTGTTGCTCTTTGTTCACCTACAGTCAGCGGCATTGGTTGCATTCTTCCACTAAGTTCAAGACCTGAATTCCAGGTCTGCCGCCCCTGAACGAGGTCCCGCCATCGACGACATCAGCGCGAGCCGGATGAAAGCCATCGAGCTTTGTCTGGCCGAACGCGAAACCCTGCGCCGCTATGTCCAGAGCCTGGTCGGATGGAACACGTTTGCCGTCGAAGATGTGATTCAGGAAACACTGCTGCGGGCCTGGGTCCAGGCCGAGACGCTGGACTGGGAGAGCCGGCCGATCCGGATGTGGTTGTTCCGGGTGGCCCGGAACCTGGTCGTGGACCTGCACCGCCGCGAGAGCCGGGCGATCCCGGTCGGGCTGTGCCAGAGCGAGTTCGAGTCGGACCTGAGCGAGCCGGATCCGGCCGAGCGGGTCACCGACCGGACCGTTCTGGTGGAGGCGCTGAACCGGCTGTCCCCGGCGCACCGGGAGGTGGTCACCAGAGTTCACCTCTGCGGTCATCCCGGTGAGGATGTCGCTTTGGCGCTGGACGTCCCGATCGGTACCGTGAAGTCGCGTACTCACACGGCCGTCCGCACCCTGCGGGGGGATCTGCTGCGTCGCGGATGGGGCGAGGCCGCTGCATGACGGGGATGCAAGGCGGCGGTGGCGTCCGCACGATGCTCGGGTACGCCGGCCTGGTGATCCTGGCGCTCATCCTGCTCAACCTGCTGGTCAGGCGGCTGGGTGGCTGGCGCCGGCTGGGCCGTTGGATCAAGCGCGAGTACAGCCGGACCGTGCACGCGTTCTCCGACCCGATCGCGGCCCGGATCAGGTACCGGCGGCGGGTGCGGTTCCTGGGCCGGATCCTGCGGAACAAGGCCGGCTGGGCGCAGGCCGAACAAGCGATGGGCTTCGCGGCCGCGATCGACCCCGCGATGTCGCCGTACGCGCTGGCGCTCGCCAAGCAGCGCATCGGAGTACTGGTCGTGGGACTGCCGGCCGAGCGGCCGTTGCCGCCGCCGTGGCAGAAGGACGAAGCCGATCCCCGGTTGTGGTGGATCGAGCGGCGTGAACTCGCCGGCTACTCGGCGCCGTCGGGGCATGTCCCCTCGCAGACACCGCTGCTGGCCTGTCTCGGGACCGACGCGAGTGGCAAGAACGCGATCATGATCGACCTGCTGGCCGGACCCCCGTCCCTGTCGGTGTACGGCGAACCGCGGACCGCGCGGGCCGTCGTCCAGGCGCTGGCCGCGCAACTCGACGTGCGGCTGCCGGCCGGGGCTGTCGAGGTTGCCGACGGGGTCCACGGCAAGCACGACGGGATGCCGCTGGCCGACGCGATCCAGCGTCGGGGAGCCTGGTTCGTGATCGGTGCGGAGAAGTTGAAGACCCGGGTGCCCAAGGGCGTGCGGCTGGTCACCCTGGGCGTCGGCCGAGGCAGCTCGCGGTTGATGGAGGCCACGCCGGACCGAGGACTGCTGCTGCACGGCGCGGCCTCGTGGCTGGAGATCGATCCGTTGCCGTTGGCGCGGGCCGTCGCCAAGTCGGTACTGCGGATGCCGCCGCACGACTTCGAGACGCGTGGTCCTGGCGGCCCGGCGGTCGACGCGGACGATCTGGACGATCTGGAGCTGCCGGTGGGTGTGGCCGGTGTGTCGGTGCTCGGCTCGGACGCCGGGCGACCGACCGACCGGCCGAAGGGGAAGGCAGCGTCGTGGAACTGAACCTGACCACCGTCGAGCAGCAGGGCGAGCGGCGTACCGACCGGGTGGTGAAGCTTCCCCGCGGGCTGTCCGTGGGCGGTTTCGCCGAAGGCCTCGGCCGGCCCGGCCTGTCGTTGTTCGTCGGCGCCAGGAGGCTCGACTCGGCTGCTCCGCTCGCTGGTTCGGGAGTCCGCGACGGTGGCGTGCTCGGTGTCGGCGCTCCGGCCGAGTCGCCGAACCTGGTGCAGAGCACGGCCGTCGCCGCTCCGGTCGTCGTCGAGTTGCACGCGGTCTCCGGTCCCGAGGCCGGCCGGATCTGGCGGATCGGGCCGGGGAGCCACGAGATCGGCTCGGATCCGCTGTGCTCGATCCGGCTGACCGGCAGCGGCGTACCGCCCAGTGGTCTGTGGGTCACGGTCGGCCCGTCGGGCGAGACCTACTGGCACCAGACCGAGTCGATGGTCGGCAAGGTGATGAGCCGCCGGATCGGGCCGCCCGAGGACGATGCCGCGACCAGTGCGATCCGGGTCGAGGACGTCGAGAACCCGCAGGACGGCACATCGCCGGCGAGCGACCCGGGTGAGGTGCCGATCGGTCAGGTGAACGAGTGGCCGCCGGAGGAGGACCTGTCGGTCGGATCGGTGCTGCTGCGCTGCAGCGGGTCATTGGAGCCGGTCGCCGCGATCCGGGCCGCCGACGACGGTTTCGGTCTCGACTACAACCGGCCGCCGCGGATCGCGCCGCATTTGGACGACAGCAAGATCCGGCTGCCCAACCCGCCGCCTCCGCCGGCCAAGCGCCCGTTCCCCTGGCCGGTCGTGCTGGCACCGGTCGTGCTGGGCATGGTGATGGTCGGACTGTTCAACTCCTACTACTTCCTCATCTTCACGATGCTGAGCCCGCTGATGATGGGCATGAACTACTTCAGCGGCCGGAAGAGCAACCGGGCCGAGCACCTCGAAGCGATCCGTCGTTACGTCGCCCGTCGGGCCGCGCTGGAGGAAGAGATCCACGTCGCGGTCACCCGCGAGCGGCTGATCCGGAACGTGACCGCGCCCGACCCCGTTCGCGTTGCCCAGTTGGCGATGCGGCCGGGCAGCCGGTTGTGGGAGCGGCGCCGCAACGATCCGGACTACCTGTTGCTGCGGCTCGGCACGGCGGACCAGGCCTCGCTGAAGGAGCTCGACGACCAGGGCCGTGAGGAGAACCACCGGACGATCCGCTGGACGATCCCGGACGCGCCCGTCGCCGTACCGCTGCGGGGGCACGGCGTGGTCGGGATCGCCGGCAACTATGCGGAAGCGCGGGCGCTGAGCCGGTGGCTGGTGATCCAGGCGGCTGCTCTGCACTCGCCGCGGCAGCTGCGCATCGTCGTACTGGCTGAGCCGGATCGGATGGACGACTGGGCCTGGGTCCGGTGGTTGCCGCACCTGCGGCCCGACGGTGCGCCGGCGGCGGTGCTGATCGCCAACGACGAGGCGACGACTGCCTCCCGGGTGACCGAGCTGATCTCACAGGTGCAGGGCCGGCAGCGGCGGATCGAGGCTTCCACCAACAAGCAGGAGCCGTTGAGCGACCCGGAGGTGGTCGTGATCGCCGACGGCGCGCGGCGCCTGCGCGACGTACCGGGATTCATCCAGGTGCTGACGGACGGGCCCGCGGTCGGTGTCTACAGCATCTGCCTGGACCGCGACGAGCGGCTGCTGCCGGAGGAGTGCGGCGCGGTGATCGCGACCGGGCTCGAGACGCTGACCGTGAAGCGGCCGGGGCTGCCCGACCAGAAGAACGTGCGCGCCGATCTGGTCACCTCGGACTGGTGCGAGCAGATCGCCCGCGCGCTGGCGCCGGTCCGCGACGTCACACCGGATCACGACGCCGGACTGCCGAAGATGGTGAAGCTGCTTCCCGAGCTCGACCTGGAGCCGCCGACCGCCGAGGCGCTGGTGAACCGGTGGCAGCGACGTCCGGCCAGTACTTCGTTCGTGCTCGGCGCCGACTTCGACGGACAGTTCGTCCTCGACCTGGTGACCGACGGACCGCACGGCCTGATCGCCGGTACGACGGGCTCGGGCAAGTCGGAGCTGCTGCAGACGATGGTCGCCTCGTTGGCGGCGGTCAACCGGCCGGACGAGCTGACCTTCGTGCTGGTGGACTACAAGGGCGGCAGCGCGTTCAAGGAATGTGCCGGCCTGCCGCACACGCTGGGCATGGTCACCGACCTGGACTCGCACCTGGTCGAACGGGTGCTGGAGTCGCTGGACGCCGAGCTCCGGCGACGGGAACGCATCCTGGCCGCGGCGGACGCGAAGGATCTGGTGGACTACCAGGCCAAGCGGCTGGTGGATCCGTCGCTGGGCCGGTTGCCGCGCCTGGTGCTGGTGATCGACGAGTTCGCCGCGATGGTGCGGGAGATCCCGGACTTCGTGCCCGGCCTGATCAGCATCGCGCAGCGCGGCCGGTCGCTGGGCATCCACCTGATCCTGGCCACGCAGCGGCCGGCCGGGGTGGTGACCGGTGACATCCGGGCCAACACCAACCTGCGGATCGCCTTGCGGGTAACGGATCAGGCGGAGTCGCAGGACATCGTCGACGTGAACGAGGCCGCGTCGATCACGCCGGACATCCCCGGTCGCGCGCTGATCCGGCGTGGGCCGCGGCTGGCCGACCTCTTCCAGACCGCCTGGGTCGGCGCCGAGCGGGACGCGGTCGACGATCTGATCGAGCAGGGGCCGGCCGAGCCGTCGAACGTGCACGTCACCGACCTGGACTGGGAGTCGCTCGGCCGGGCGGTCGCCAAGGACGACGGGCCGATCGAGGTGGACGAAACACCGCCCACGCTGGCGGTCACCGACCTGATGGCCCTGGTCGAGGCCGTTCGAGGGGCTGTCGACCAGCTGGAGGACTTCGCCGTACAGCCGAAGCCCTGGCAGCCGGCGCTGACCGCGCAGTTGCTGTTGTCGGACCTTCCGAACACGTCGCAGAAGAAGCTGTTCGCGCCATACGCGCTGGAGGATCTGCCGGCCCTGCAGCAGCAACGGGTCGCCGGGGTCGACTTCGAGACGTTCGGCCATCTCTACGTGATCGGGGCGCCGCGATCGGGGCGGACGCAGATGCTGCGGACGCTGGCCGGTTCGGCGGCGAAGAACATCAGTACGGCGGACCTGCACATCTACGGCATCGACGCCGCCGGTGGTGGTCTCGCGGTGATCGAGACGCTGCCGCACTGCGGGGCGGTCGTCTCGCGGCACGACATGGAGCGGATGAGCCGGATCCTGCGCCGGCTCGGCCAGGAGATCACCGAGCGGCAGGAGCTGGCCGGAAAGCACAACGCGACCGGCCTGACCGAGCTGCGCAAGTTGTTGCCGAAGGCATCGAGGCCCGCGCACATCCTGGTCCTGATCGACGGTTGGGACGCGCTGGCGTCGATGCTGGACGACCACGACCAGGGGCAGGTGCTGCAGGACGTGATGCGGCTGCTGCGCGAAGGGGCCGGTGTCGGCGTCCATGTGGTCGCGACCTCCGAGCGCTCGCTGCTGGGTGGCCGGCTGTCGTCGCACAACGACCACAAACTGCTGCTCCGGCAGGCGGATCGGACCGACTACCAGGCCGCCGGGCTGCGGCTCACGAAGGTGCCGGCGAACGTGATTCCCGGGCGCGGCTGGCATGTGCTGACCGGGACCGAGACGCACATCGCCGTACTGGCCGAGGGTGGTGGCGCCGCGCAGGTCGACGCGATCCGCGACATCGCTGCCGAGGCGCGGAAGCGTGACGCGAAGGTGCCGGCCGAGCGACGTCCGTTCGCGGTGGCCGAGTTGCCGTCGTCGGTGGAGTTCGCGGCGGCGTACGAGTTGGTTCGGGCCGAGGACCGGCGACCGCTCTGGGGTCTCGTCGGGCTGGGTGGTGACGAGGCCGGCGCGCTGGGCGTCGACCTGAAGGGGGTCGCGTCGTCCTTCGCCGTACTGGGTCCGCCCGGGTCGGGACGTAGCAACGCCCTGTCGGCGCTGGCGGTCTCGCTGCTGGCAGGCGGTACGTCGCTGATCCTGATCACGCCTCGCGAAACCCCGTTGCGCACGCTGGAGCGTCACCCGCAGGTCGTGTTGCTCAACCAGTCCGATCCGGGCGAGGACCTGCTCCGGTCGACCCTCGAGCAGATTCCGGGCCCGAAGGTCGTGATGATCGACGACGCGGATCTGGTGATGATGGCCGCCGCCGACAAGCTGCTGAAGGAGATCATCATCTCCGGCCGCGACACGGGTGTCGGCCTGGTCTTCGCCGCCTCCACGGACGGCTTCCAGACCGGCATGGGCGGTTGGCCGACCGCGGCCCGCCGAGCGCGCCGAGGCCTGGTCATCGAGCCTCGCTCGATCGGCGACGGCGATCTGATCGGCGTCCGGCTGTCGCACAACATCACCCGCGCCACCCCGAAGACCGGGCGGGCCTGGACGACCGGCCCGGGGTCGACGCCGATCGCCGTGCAGATCCCGCTCACCACCTTGCGGGCCTGACCGTCAGACAGCTTCGGCGGTCAGGTCGGCAAGGAGCTGCCGTACGCGGGTGTCGATCTCGTCGCGGATGGTGCGGACGGCGGAGAGGCCTTGGCCGGCCGGGTCTTCGAGCTGCCAGTCCAGGTAGCGCTTGCCGGGGTAGTACGGGCACTCGTCGCCGCAGCCCATGGTGATGACGACGTCGGAGGCTCGCACCGCGTCGTCGGTGAGGGGCTTGGGGAACTCCTGGGAGATGTCGAGGCCGAGCTCGGTCATCGCTTCGACGACGGCCGGGTTCAGCTGGTCCGCCGGCTGGGAGCCGGCTGAGCGCACGATCACCTTGCCCTGGGCGTGATGGGCCAGCAGGGCCGCGGCCATCTGCGAGCGGCCCGCGTTGTGGATGCAGACGAAGAGGACCTCGGGAACACTCTCGGACATCAGTTCTCCTGGTAGAAGCGGCGTCTCGCCCACAGCGAGACGTAGACGAGTGCGACGAGGACGGGAACCTCGATCAGCGGGCCGACGACGCCGGCCAGCGCTTGGCCGGAGGTGACACCGAAGGTGCCGATGGCAACTGCTATGGCGAGTTCGAAGTTGTTGCCGGCGGCGGTGAAGGCGAGCGTCGCGGTCTTGGCGTAGCCCAGGCCGAGCTGGTGCCCGAGGACGAAGGATCCGCCGAACATGAGCACGAAGTACGCCAGCAGCGGCAGTGCGATGCGGACAACGTCGAGCGGTGCCTTGGTGATCGCGTCGCCTTGCAGCGCGAACAGCATCACGATCGTGAACAGCAGACCGTAGAGGGCGACCGGGCCGATCCTGGGCAGGAAGCGCGCCTCGTACCAGTCCCGGCCACGGGTCCTCTCGCCGATGGTGCGGGTCAGGTAGCCCGCCAGCAACGGAATGCCGAGGAACACCAGCACACTGACGGCGATCGCGCCGATCGAGAACTCCGCGCTGGTGGTCTCCAGGCCGAGCCAGCCGGGCAGCACCTGCAGGTAGAACCAGCCCAGGCCGGCGAACGCGATGATCTGGAAGACGGAGTTGATCGCCACCAGGACGGCGGCGGCCTCGCGGTCACCGCAGGACAGGTCGTTCCAGATCAGCACCATGGCGATACAGCGGGCCAGACCGACGATGACGAGGCCGGTGCGGTACTCCGGCAGGTCGGGCAGCAGCAACCAGGCCAGCGCGAACATCAACGCCGGTCCGACGACCCAGTTCAGGACCAGCGACGCGGCCAGCAGCCGACGGTCGCCGGTGACCCGACCGGTCTCGGTATAACGCACTTTGGCCAGCACGGGGTACATCATCAACAGCAGCCCGATCGCGATCGGCAGGCTGACCGAGCCGATCTCGACCGCGTTCAGGGCGTCGTCCAGGCCGGGCACGAACCGGCCGAGCAGCAGCCCGAGCGCCATCGCGGCGAGGATCCAAGCGGCCAGGAACCGGTCGAGGAAGGACAGTTGCGCGACGACGCGGCCGTCGGTGGACGGCGTTGTCTTGTTCGCGGTTGCGGGCATGAGGGGTCTCCCGATCGGGCAGGGGATTCGGATCGACGGTCGTACCGGGTGCCGTCGCGGAAGGTCAGCGAGTCAGCGCTGAGGCGTCGGGAGCGGCCAGCAGCGCCGAGATCCACTGCATGCGGTCCGGCAGCGGCCAGTAGTAAACCCAGGTGCCGCGGCGCTCACAGTCGACCAGGCCGGCCTCGCGCAGGACCCGGAGGTGGTGGGAGATCGTCGGCCCGGACACGGCGAAGTACGGGGTGATGTCGCAGACGCAGACCTCGTCGTCGGCCGAGGCGATGATCGACATCAACCGCAACCGGATCGGGTCGGACAGCGCCTTGAGCACCGCGGCCCCCTCGACGGCGGCGGCCTCGTCGAGCGGCGAGACCGAGATCGGCGCGCAACAGCCGCCACCGCGGCCGACGGGCAGGTCTTGTTTCGACATATGTCTATCTTGACTTCTATCTAATCAAAAGGCAAGGTGGGCCTCGCTGTTTAGATGAACATCAACTTAGTGCTCGAGGCAGGGGACAAAATGACCAGCGAGATCGCCACCACCTCCACCACCTCCACCGGCTCCGGCGGGTTCGCCGGAGATCCTGCCGAGGCCTTCGCGCCGCCGTCGGCGGGCAGTTGCTGCGGCAGCACCCCGACCGTGCAGTCCGACGCCGAGCCGGCAGCCGGCTGCTGCGGGACCGACAAGGCCGCCGCCGGCGGGTGCTGCGGATGACCGGCGCGTCGCCCGGGCCGACCGCGGCCCCAGCCGCACCGGCCCGCGGCGGCGCCTCTGCCGAGAGGATGCTCGCTACCGTCCGTGAGCTCGCCGCCGACGTCTACACCGGCCGCCGCATCGGTACGCCGGGTGGCAGGGCGTCAGCGGCCTGGTTGGCCGACCAACTGCGCACGCTGGGTGCCACGGTGCGCCTGGACGAGTTCGAGGTCGCCGGTGTGAAGGAGTTGCAGGCCACCCCGACCCTGACAATCGGGCAGCAGGCACTCGTTCACCGCCGGGACTTCGCCGAGCAACTCACCTCGGCCGAGATCCCAGTGCCCGGTTCTGGCCTGCTCGCGACCGCAGAAGCGGAATCGTGGACCGGTCGGTGGGTCGCCGTCGAGGCCGCCGACCAGCAGGTCGTGGAGCGGGCATGCGCGGACAAGGCGGCTGGGCTGCTCGTTCCCCGCGGCGTGGACGAGGCGGGCTGGATGCCGAAGATGATCGCCGGTCCTCCCGCTGGAGAGATCGCCGTCTTGTCGGTACGAGCCGGCCTGTACGCCGGTCTCGCGCGGAGGGCCGGCGAGACGGTGACTGCCTCGATACCGCTGCGCACCGTCGCGACGACCGGCGCCAACGTGTACGGAGTCTTCGCCGCCCCGACCGGCAGCCGGTTGTCGGTACTGCTGACTGCGCACTTCGACGGCGTGGGCGACGATCCACAGCAGCGCCATCCGGCCGCCGCCGACAACGCGTCCGGTGTCGCCGTGGTCCTCGAAGTCGCGCGGTTGCTGTCGGCTGAGTTGCCACCTGCGGTCGGCCTGGCGGTCGCTCTGCTGGACGGCGAGGAAGCCGGAGCGCGTGGCTCGGCCCATCACGCGCCTCAGCTCGCCGCTGGAACCTTCGTCCTCAACGTCGACGGCGCCGCGCGGTTGGGTGCCGCAGCCGCGGTCGAGGCCGGCGGACCGGCCGAACTTCTGCTGGCAGCGGTCGACCAGGCCGGGCGGCGTACCGGCGTACCGCTGCGCGCCGGCCCGATGGCCTCGGACAACCGCCGGTACGCCGCTGCCGGCCTGCCCGCGATCGGCATCGGGATGGGGATGCCTGGCTACCAAACGCCTGCCGAGACCCCCGACAAGGTCGAAGGACGAACGCTGCTTGCCGCGGCCGCGCTGATCAGGGCGACTGTGGATCACCTCATCGAAACCTCTGCACAGCTTGGAGAAACACCATGAGCATCACTACTCCCGACCTCCCGGTCGTGGTCATCGGTGCAGGCCCGATCGGCCTTGCCGCCGCGGCGCACCTGGCCGAACGCGGGCTCGACTTCGTCGTACTCGAATCCGGTCCGGCCGTTGCCGCGGCGATCGACGAATGGCGGCACGTGAAGCTGTTCAGTCCGTGGCGCTACGACATCGACAGCGCCGCCCGCAGACTCCTCGAGCAGGCCGGCGGCTGGACCGAACCGGACCCGGACACGCTGCCGACCGGTGGCGACCTGATCGACCTCTATCTCGCGCCGCTGACGAAGACACCGCAGCTGAGCGACAAGATCCGCTACAGCTCGGCCGTGCAGGCCGTCACTCGCGTCGGCTTCGACCGCATCCGTACGGCGGGCCGCGAGGACGCGCCGTTCCTGGTTCGGCTGGCCGACGGGTCCGAGCTGCTGGCATCCGCGGTGATCGACGCGGCCGGGACCTGGCGGCGACCCAACGTGCTCGGCGGTTCGGGCATCCCCGCGCACGGCGAGGACGCCGCGGGAGCTCAGATCGCCCGGGCGCTGCCTGACGTCCTGGGCCGAGATCGCGACCGCTTCGCGGGCCGTCGTACTGCGGTGGTCGGAGCCGGGCACTCGGCGGCGACCACGCTGCTCGACCTCGGTGACCTGGCCGAGCAGGTCCCGGGGACTGAGATCGTCTGGGTGGTGCGCGGGGCTGATCAGGCTCGCACCTACGGAGGCGGCGACGCGGACGAGCTTCCGGCGCGCGGGGCACTCGGGTCGCGGTTGCAGAACCTCGTCCGGACGGGGCAGGTCGAGCTGGTCAGCAGCTTCCGGATCGAGTCCGTCGACCGGACCGGCGATGGGCGGCTCGAGCTGGTGGCCGGTGAGCGACGCGTCGTCGCCGACACGGTGGTGAACTCCACCGGCTTCCGTCCCGACCACGCCATCGTCGGCGAACTGCGGCTCGACCTCGACCCGATCATGGGTTCCACCCGGGCGCTGGCGCCGCTGATCGACCCCAACCAGCACTCGTGCGGCACCGTGCCTCCGCACGGAGTCGAGGAGCTGACCCACCCCGAGCCCGGCTACTACGCCGTGGGCGCCAAGTCCTACGGGCGGGCGCCGACCTTCCTGCTGGCCACCGGGTTCGAGCAGGCTCGCTCCGTCGTCGCCGCGCTGGCCGGCGACTGGGAGGCCGCGCGCGACGTACAGCTGGATCTGCCGGAGACCGGAGTCTGCTCCTCCGGACTGGCGACGGGAATCACCGGTGGCCTGCTCACCGTGCTCGACGACAAGCCCGCTACCGCTCAGTCCGGCTGCTGCAACTGATGAACCCCGCGACGATCGCCTCCTCCGGCTCCACCGGAGCGGGCGATCGTACCGGCGTACCGCGCCGCCTGGTCGCATCGCTCGCCGCGACTCAAACTGTCGGCTACGGCGTCCTGTACTACGCGTTCAGCGCGCTGCTGGGACCGATGAGCCGCGATCTCGGGATCAGTACCGCGACCGCGGCCGGCGCGCTCACGATCGCGGTACTCGTCAGCGGGCTGATGTCGATCCTGGTCGGGCGGTGGCTCGACGCGCGCGGCGGGCACGCGCTGATGACCACCGGTTCGCTGCTCGGCGTCGCCGGGATCGCCGGTTGGTCGCAGGTTCACTCCGTCGCCCAGCTGTACGGCGTGTTCGTGCTGATCGGGATCGCGTCGGCCATGGTCCTGTACGAACCGGCCTTCGCGGTGGTGGTCGCTGTCACCGCGCCACAGAGTCGCGCCAACGCCCTGCTCGGGATCACGCTGGTAGCCGGCTTCGCCAGTTCGATCTTCATCCCGCTCACCGGGCGCCTCGACGAGACCTACGGCTGGCGCGCCACGCTCCTCGTCCTCGCGCTGATTCTCGCGGTGATCACCGTGCCACTGCACGCGGTCGCGTTACGTCGTACGGCGCCGCGCGCTGTCGATGCCCCAGGCAACCAGCCTTCGTCTTCGCCGCGACGGGCTTTGCGTGATCCAGGATTCTGGCTGCTGGCCGCGGCCTTCGTGCTGCACAGTGCCGCTCTGGCGGTGATCGCAGTTCACCTGGTGCTCTACCTGACCACCCTCGGTCACCGTCCAGGGCAGGCTGCGACGATGGCCGGACTGCTCGGCCTGCTTTCGGTCACCGGCCGAGTGGTCGCCACAGCCTCCGCGCGATGGTTGCCAATGGCTACCACCACGGCTGCGATCCTCGTCCTCCAGGGATTCGCGATCGCGCTGCTTCCTTTTTCCGGCCGGACGATCGGCGGTGCGATCACCTGCCTGGTCCTGTTCGGTCTCGGCTTCGGCGTAGCCTCCATCGCCACCCCCGCGATCCTGCTCGACCGCTACGGTGCGACTGGCTACGCCACCATCGCCGGCACCCTCGCGACACCGACGCTCGTCGCGAGAGCCGCAGCGCCGCTGGGCGGCGCAGTGCTCGCCGCAACCATCGGCTACCGCTCACTCATCCTCGCCGTCGCCGCGGCATGCACGGCTGGAGGTGTTCTCCTCGCACTCACGCCAGGCAGCCGATCGGCAGCGTCGTTCAACAGTCCGGGCAGCCCCTCGGACCAACCCGACAGATAGCCCTGGGCATGCGAAAGGCCCCAGGTGGTTGCCTGGGGCCTTTCGAGCGGTGCGGGGGACTACTTCGACTGGTTCAGGCTGGCGCTGATGCCCTGGTCGAACTGCTCCGCGTTCTCCTTGATGGACTTGAACATGTCGGAGAAGTCCTGGATGCCCTTGACGGCGGCCTTCAGGGAGGTGTCGAAGTTGTTGTAGGTGTTCCGGATGACCTCCGACGACTGCTTGAAGACCATGCCGTCGTCGACCAGGGTGTTGACCCGGGTGCGCAGGTTCTCGATCATCGGCGAGATCTGGTCGTGGGCGTTCGTCATCAGGTTGCAGACTTCGACGATCTTGCCGTAGTCGAGGTTAATGCCGTCGTACGCCATGGCTGCTACTCACTTTCGTGGGTTGGGCTGAACACACTGTGGGTTGGGTCAGACGCCGACGCTCGCGACGAAGGTGTCGTCGTCGTCTTCGTTCTCCTCGACGCTCTCCGGGGTCTCGACCCAGTCCTGGCTGGTACCTCGCCAGTCGTCGGCGCCCCGGGTGTAGGTCTGGGTGGTGCCGTCGGAGTCGGTGACGGTCTGGGTGCCGCTGCCGTCCGCGTTGATGGTGGTGGACGTGGTGTCCACCTTGCCCTCGGTGTCGGTGCTGGTGGAGGTGCTGCTCGAGCCGCCGTCCGCGGCGATCCTGGTGTCGTTGTGCACCGTGCTGCCGTCGGGATAGGTGCTGTCGGTGACGATGTGGCTGCGGTCGTCGCCGTAGGTGGTCACCGAGCTGTAGGTCTTGCCGTCGTAGGTGACGGTCGTCTCCTCCTTGATGACGTTGCCTTCGTCGTCGAGGGTGAGGTGGGTGTGGATGTTGCCCCGGTCGGTGACGATCGTCTGGTCGAGCGGGGCGGCGCCGGGATCGGTCGCGCTGCAGAACTCCGGCTGGTTGTCGCCGACGCACTCGTCCAGGTGGGACTGCCGGTGGTCCCACTGGTCCTTGTTGCGCTGCCAGTTGGACAGCGCCAGGCTGCTGTTGGTGGCGTTCATGCCCTGCGCGATCTCGGCGTCGAACTGCAGGAACGCCTCACCGACCGAGCCGAACGAGTCACCCAGTTTGGTCAGGCCGTCCTTGGCCTTGCCCATCGTGTACTTCGCGTTGGAGTGCAGCGAGTAGACCGCGTACGAGATGTCGCTGCTGCCCAGGACGTCGTCGCCGGTACCGTCGCCGAGACCCTGGAAGGCGTCGTCGTCCATCGACGGGATCAGTTCGTTGGCCAGCTGATGCAGGTCGCGCTTGGCGTCGTTCAGCAGGTTGTAGTTCATCTTCAGTTTGTCCGGCATCGGGCACCTCCGCGTCCAAACAGTTCCGCCTAGACCACGCCGTGGACCCCCGACCGGTTCAGAAAAAGTTTCCGCCCGCCCGGAACCGGCGGTTCCGGCCCGGATCTGAACCGCGGAGCGCTCTCAGCCGTGGACTCTCCGGAGGGACCACTTCGGCGTGAGGGAGGGTTCGGATGCCGCGGCCAGGCGACTGGGATTCGATCGGTTTGGGGGGCGACCCCACGCCGGGCGACCCCGAACGGATCAGTGCGCTGGCCGAGGGCTTCCAGAAGATGGGCGGCAAGGCGCGGGAGATCCTGACCGCGATCGAGGCCGTGATGAACAAGAACGACGACTCGGTGTTCGTCGGCGAGACGGCCGAAGCGCTCCGCGGCAAGGTCGACGGCCGGCTGCGGGGACACGTCGAGGACGTCGCGGCCGCCTTCGAGACGTCGGCGACCGCGCTGCGCGAGTGGCGCGGCGTGGTGGTCGAGCAGCAGGCGAAGGCCGACGCCGCCCTGAACGCCGGCCGCGGCCTGGCCGAGGACGATCCGGAGCGGGAGACCCAGAAGAACGCCGCCAAGGCTGCCGGTGACTACCAGTCCGAGCAGGCCTCGACGTACGCCGGCCGGATCAACGGGGTCGCCGACATCCAGTTGCCGATCTCGGAGTGCGACGCGTTCTGGGAGGCCTTCAAGTGGCTCGCGATCATCCTGATCATCCCGGCGCTGATCTTCGGTGGCCCGATCGCGCTGCTCGCGCTGGCGGTCAACCTGGCCATCTTCATCAAGACCATCGTCGACGTCGCCAAGGGTGACGCCGGCTTCCTCGACCTGTTCCTGGCCGGTCTCGGCCTGATCGCGCCGACCACCAAGGCGCTGCCGATCTTCAGCATCGTGAAGGCGGTCGGTAGCGGCATCGGGGCCGGCGTGCGGAGCATCGCGCAGACCTTCCGGCAGGTCTTCAGCAAGGACTTCCTGGTCAACGGACTGCTGGCCGGCCTGAAGAGCATGCCGGCGCTGGCCAACATCGCGATCCGTGAGACCGGCCTGTTCGTGGTCAAGAACATCCGGAACTTCCCGGTCAACGCCGCGAACTTCGGCAACAACTTCGGCAAGGTCGCGCTGAACGGGATCAGGGGTCTCGGAACCGGGTTCGCCAACCTGCCGGGCACGGTGTTCCGCGGTCTGGGCACCATCGGCAAGGGCATCGCCACCGGTGCCGTCAACACCTGGAAGTTCACCGCTGCCCACTTCGGCGGCATGCAGTGGACCCGGATCTTCCTCCCGGTCGCGGCCAACGAGATCCGTGCCTTCCGGGCGCTGGGGATGGGCCACTGGCAGTCGTTCACCTCGGCGCTCAAGGTCGGCGTGGTCGGCCGTGGCCTGCAGGGCACGAACGTCTTCGGGATGCCGACGGTGGCTGCCGTCGGCCGAGGTATCGGCGCGGTCCCGATCGACACCGCGGCCGCCGGAGGTGGCTGGTCCAAGTTCGTGACCGAGCTGAAGACGCCCGAGATCAGGATCCCGCTGATCAACGTCAAGGGCTTCGAGGGCGCCGCGGGGGCCGGCTTCAACGCCGGACACGCGTTCACCGCGATCGACGACATCAACATCAACCTGGGCGCGGTCAAGAACGGTGACCTGGGGATCAGCGTGAGCCCGCCGACCACGGTCACGCCGACCGGCCTCCACCTGCCGGCCAACGCGGGAACCAACATCCCGACCTCGCCGATCGCCACGAACATCCCCTCGCCCCACATCGGTGCGCCGCAGATGCCGTCCAACGTCGTCGGCAACCTGGTCCAGCCCCAGGTCGGTACGCCGGTCCTGCCGGTGCACCTGGCGACCGGCGCGACGCCACCCCCGGTGCACGTGAACGCGCCGACCATGAACGCGAACGGCCTGATCGCCGACATCCCGTCGCCGCAGCTCGGTACGCCGCAGTTCAACGCTTCCGCGAGCTTCACCAACGTCAACGTCCAGGCGCCGGGGCTGAACAACATCGGCTCCCTGCACGTGCCGACCCCCTCGGCCACCTCCGCCGGGCTGAGCGACCTGGCCAACTCGGCCATCCGGAACAACCAGCCCACCGTGTCGCCGAACTTCGGCAACCTGATCGGCGACGGTGTCACCAACGGCTTCCAGGCCAACCACTTCAAGGTCAGCATCGACGAGATCCTGAACACGCCGACCACCGCCAACTTCAACGGCCTGCAGGCGCTGAACCCACCGGCGGTCGACCGGATCAACGCCGCGCTGGACCTGGTGCACAACCCCGGTGCGACCAGCCAGGGAGTCACCCCGCCCGCGATCCACACCGCCAAGCCGGCCGGTACGGACGTGAACGTCAACGTGAACCTGGCCGGCGCGGACTTCAAGACGCCGGCGCCGACCACCATCAAGGTCGACAACCCCGGTCTCGCGGGCGCCCAGAACACCCCGACCGTGCCGACGGTCAACATCCAGCAGGTGGCCCTGCCGAACCGCGCCGTCGACCTGCACGTCCAGCCGGCCAACGTGCACGCCAACGGTCAGGGCGTCACCAACCTCCCGAGCACGAACCTCCCCACCACCAACCTGGCCGGCACCAACCTCCCAGGCGGCACCAACCTGGCGAGCACGAACCTCCCCGGACCGAACCTGCCTGGCGCCGCAAACCTTGCGGGCACCAATCTCCCGGCACCGAACCTTCCCGGCGCCGCAAACCTTGCGGGCACCAACCTCCCGGCACCGAACCTGCCTGGCGCCACGAACCTCGCGGGTACCAACCTCCCCGCACCCAACCTTCCCGGCGCGGCCAATCTGACGACTCCGCCCCTCCCCGGCGGCACGAATCTCGCGAGCAACGTCCCGCCCACCAACCTCGCGGGCAGCCTCCCCGGCGGTACCACGATCCCCGGCAACGTCGGAGTCCCCGGCCACGGTGTGAACCCGCACGCCTCCGCGATCCCCGAGCAACTGGTCCCGGTGCACCCGCAGCCGGCCCCGGCAGCGAACAACCTGGGCACCCAGAGCCTGAACACCCCCACGCTCAACACCAACCTGGGCGCGCACAACCCCGGCTTCCGCGACCCGGGGTACACGCTGGCCAAGGGTGCCGACATCGGCAACTCCGGCATCGGCACCAACACCCTGGCCAGCAAGGTCGACATCCCCCTCAACGGCCTGACCGACCGCCCCGGCGCCTACGTCAGGGTCGAGCGCACCGAAGGGGGCATGACCAGCTACAACCTGTACGGCGGCGGCCCCGACGGCCGCATGGATGTACTTGCCGGCGGCAACCTTCGGTTCACCGACACGGCGACCGGCCAGACCACCAGGTTCGACAGCTCGGGCCTGGTGCTCGACCAGGGACTGCGGCTGACCAGGACCGACGGCGTACTGCGGCCGGCCGACCAGATCCTGGTCTCGCGACCGGGCGGCGAGTTCCGGGTCACCTCGTTGACCGGGGAGATCGCGCCGGACGTCAAGATCCGGCGGCTCGACAACGGCGGTGTCCAGCTGACCGACCCGAAGGGCACCAGCTTCCACTACAACGCGCAGGGCAAGCTGGACCACCAGCCGCTCAGCGCCGCCTGGGACGCCGACCTGGCCGCGAAGGCCGGGGTGTTCCGCAAGCCCGGCGACACCGACGCGATGGTCAGCACCAAGATGGCCGACTTCGCTCCGGTCCAGCGGGCGCAGACCCACTTCGACAACGCGCTGGACAATGTCGCGGTGCACGGGCACCGGGCCGACGGACCCTCGACCGGCCCCGCCGTCGGCGACCAGGTCCACCTCGACCTGCGAGCGGCCGAGGCCGACCTGAACAACGCGAAGACCGCCTTCGAGAGCAAGCACGGACTGGACGCCGACGGCATCCAGCAGCAGCTCGACAAGCTCACCCTGGACTCGCTGAAGGAACGTCCGCGGCTGCTCGGCGGCGTCAGCAAGAGCTTCGACCTGCCGGGCGGCGGAGGGATGAAGTTCGAGCTGAACGGTGGGCAGGTCACCTTCTCCGGACCGAAGGCGGACGCGTTCAGCAGCTCGCTCGACGGCAAGATCCTGACCATCACCGAGCTCGGTGCCGGCGGCAAGGTCGCGCACAACTGGACCTACTCGCTCGGCTTCGGCGGCCGGGCGAACCAGATCGGCGAGTCGTTCCCGCTGAACGGCGGGATGTTCGACGGCCGGCCGATCAGTCTGGAAGGCCGGATGGGGTCGTTCGACCAGGCCCTGGTGACCGACCTGCGCGGCAACAAGCTGCCGGTGAAGCTGACCGACGACGGCTTCGTGGTGGCCTCGCCGAACGGGCCGCTGGTCTACGACCGGTCCGGCAGCTTCCACGGGGGCGCCCCGGCCATCGCCGGCGACCTGCCCAAGCCGGTTCCGCCGGCGAACCTGACCGACGACGCCCTGACCCGGTGGAACGCGCAGGCGGACATCTCCCGGACGCATCTCACGGCGGCGGCGCAGAACAGGAACCTCGACCTGCTGATGAAGGACGTCGCGGGCGGATCGTTCACCTCGAAGAAGGGCTTCGAGGGCTACGTCAACCCGCAGTCGCTGAAGGACGGCACCCTGGTGTCGAAGGTGCACACCTTCGACACGATGGCCAAGGACCTGGCCTTCAAGGGGCCCGAGGACAGCATCACCGTGTACCGCGGGGTGTCGATGGACCCGGGCAGCGCGAAGGCGGGCGCCTTCACCGAGCGGCTGCCGATCTCCACCTCGGCCTCGATGAAGTTCCAGGACGAGTGGGCCAAGAACGGGGTGAACAGCAACCGGGTGGTCTTCGAGATCGACGTACCGCCGGGGCACAGCAAGCTGGCGATGTCGTATCCCGAGGGCTACAAGCCGGTGAAGGGCGATGCGCCCGAGGTCAACGCCAGCCAGTTCGAGGTGACGTTGTCGCCGACCACGCTGGTGCGGACCGGCCCGAACCGCACGCTGGACAACGGCGTCACCGTCATCCCGGTGCAGGCCCGGCAGATCCCGCCGTCGTCGTACCACGACGTGATCAACGCCAAGTGGCCCGGACTCTCGTCGGAGACGGCGTTCGGGGACTTCGTGAAGTCGTTCGAGCTGACCGCGCTGCGGCAGTTCCCCGACCTGGAGAACGTGGCCGCGAAGTCCGTTCTCAGCACCGACGGCCTGACCCACACCACCACGGTCAGCAAGCCGGGTTTCCGCGACGAGCTGACGATCACCGTGATGCGCGATCCGAAGGCGGACTCGGTCCGGGTCACGGTCGCCTCGGACGGGGTCAACAAGTTCGACCAGACCTGGAGCAAGACCGACTTCAAGCACCTCGCCACCGACCTGCGCGGCGGCGTCCTGCACAACAACGAGCAGTTCATGAACCTGCCGCAACCGTGGCAGTGGCAGAAGGCCGAGCCGTTCCGTGGCGAGGGCGTCAGCGACGCCCAGGTCCTGCAGCGGATGGACGACTGGACCGGGGTCGAGAAGGCGCAGCTCGAGCTCGACTCGATCAAGCGGGACTTCGGGCCGCAGACCGGGCGGGTGGACGGTTCGTCGAACGCGCCGTCGGTCGGGGACCAGGCGAAACTCGAGCTCCAGCTGGCCGAGCAGCAACTGGTCGAGGCCAAGGCGGTCTTCACCCAGCTGCACAACCTGGACGCGGACGCGACCGCCGACTGGCTGCAGATGCTCCGGACCCTCGACCTGCAGTCGCACCCGGGGCTGCTGGGCGGAACCGGCCGACCGGGACGCGGCATCGACCTGCCGGGCGCGGACGGCGTCCAGCTGGTCCGCGACGGCCGGGCCTTCACGCTGGCCGGCGACGGCGCGGGCTCGTTCCGCCTGCAAACAGGGGCCGACGGCAACATGCTGGTCCAGAAGCTCGGCGCCGACGACCTCGTGCTGCACTCCTGGACGCTGAAGCCCGGCTTCCGGCCGAGCGTGATCGGCGAGACGCTGACGCTCGGCGACGGGCCACTGGCCGGCAAGTTCCTCGACCTGCAGGGCACCGCGGGCAAGCTCGACGGCATCGTCGACGACGTCCGGGGTGGAATGCCGGTCAAGGCCAGTGGTGACGAGATCGTCGTCGCCCGGCCGGACGGCGTCTTCAAGTACGACCGCGACGGCTTCTTCCAGGGCCCCGTCGCGCACCCCGGCGATCAGCTCGGCCGACCGGTCCTGCCGGCCGGTCTGACCGGTGAGAACGCGGCCCGCTGGACCGCGCAGGCCGATCTGTCCCGGACGCACCTGGGCGAGGCCGGCTCGAACAAGGCCGTCGAGAACCTGATGAAGGACGTGGCCGGCGGCAGCTTCACCTCCAAGAAGGGGTACGGCGGCTTCGTCAACCCGTCGGCGCTGGCGGACGGCACGCTGCTGGGCAAGATGCAGAACTTCCACAGCGTCACCCAGGACCTGCTGACCAAGGGCCCGGCCGACAACATCACCCTGTACCGCGGAGTGTCGATGGACCCCGCGGCCGCGAAGGCCGACCTGTTCACCGAGCGGCTGCCGCTGTCCACGTCGAGCACGGTGAAGTTCCAGGACGAGTGGGCGAAGAACGGGGTGAACAGCAACCGGGTGGTCTTCGAGATCGACGTACCGCCGGGGCACAACAAGCTGTCGATGTCCTACCCCGACGGGTACAAGCCCGGCGCCGGTGAGGCGAAGGCGTGGAACCAGGACCAGTTCGAGGTCACGCTGGCGCCGACCAACCTGGTCCGGACCGGGCCGAGCCGGACGCTGGACAACGGGATCACGGTGATCCCGGTCAGGGCCGAGCTGATCCCGCCGTCGGCGTACAACGACGTGATCACCCAGAAGTGGCCCGGGCTGTCGTCCGCGACGGCGTTCGACGACTTCGCGAAGTCCTTCGAGCTGACCGCGCTGCGGCAGTTCCCCGACCTGCAGAACGTCACCTCGAAGTCCGTGCTCAGCAGCGACGGGCTGGTCAACAGGATCACCGTCGGCAAGCCCGGTGCCCAAGGCAACGACATGCACATCACCGTGACCCGTGACCCGCAGGCCGACTCGGTCCGGGTGACGGTGGAAGCGGACGGCCTGACGAAGTTCGACAAGAGCTGGAGCGGGCCGCAGTTCTCCGACCTGGCCACGGACCTGCGGGGCGGCGTACTGCACAACAACGAGCAGTTCATCAACCTGCCGCAGCCCGCCGCGTGGGCGGACGACGTGGTCGAGTCGGCTCCTCTCGACCTCAAGGGCAAGGGCAAGCAGGCCGACCTGGGCACCGCCTGGGAGGACGACCTCGCGGCCAAGACCAACGTGTTCCGCAAGCCCGGTGAGAGCGACGCGGTCGTGCACGCCCGGATGGACGACTTCCGTCAGGTCCAGCAGGCGCAGCTCAACGTCGACCGCTCGCTGCAGGACCTGGCCGAGCACGGTCATCGCTTCGACGGCACCTCCAGCGACCTGCCGGTCGGCATCCAGATGCGGATCCAGCTCGGCCAGGCCGAGGCCGACCTGAGCCTGGCGAAGAGCTCGTTCCAGGCCAAGCACGGGATGGAGCCCGACGGTCTGCAGCAGCAGCTGGACGACCTTCTGCAGCAGTCGCTGAAGGACCGGCCACGGCTGCCGGGTGGAGCCCCGAGCCAGTTCCCGGTCCCCGAGGGCGGGGCGATGTTCAAGCTCGACGGCACGTCGGTCAGCTTCAACGGCGCCCGGGCCGACGCGTTCGAGGGAGTGCTCGACGGCCGGGCCCTGCGGATCACCGAGACCAATGCCGACGGTGCCGTCGTCCGGACCCTGGACTACGAGCTCAACGCCAGGAACTTCCCGATCCTGAAGTCCGACGAGCTGACCCTGAACGGCGGTGCCTTCGACGGTCAGCGGCTGCGTACCGACGTCGACACCGGCCGGCCGTCGAACGGATCGACGTTCGATGCTCACGGCAACGAACTGCCGACCCGGTACTACCAGGACAACTTCCAGGTACCGTCCTCGGCCGGGGCCCAGGTCTACGACCGCGGCGGCAACTTCCTGCACATCGAGAAGACCCTGACCGGCAAGCTGGCCGAGCCGGTGCCCCCGATGCACCTGGCCGGCGACGACCTGGCCCGCTGGACCGCGCAGGCCGACCTGTCCCGCACCCATCTGACCGCCGCCGCGAAGTACGACCACGTCAGCGACATGATGGTGAAGATCCGCGAAGGTGCCTTCACCTCGAAGCGGGGCTTCGACGGGTACGTCGACCCGCTGGCGCAGAGCCGCCAGCTGACCAACGACGTCCGCAGCTTCAACGAGGTCGCCAAGGACGTGCTGTTCGACGGCCCGGTCGGGAACACCACCGTGTACCGCGGCGTGGCGATGGACCCGGCCTCCGCGAAGGGCAGCAGCTTCGTCGAGCGGCTGCCCGCGTCGACGTCGAGCAACTGGGAGTTCCAGAAGACCTGGGCCAAGGATGCCGATCTGACCAAGCGGGTGGTCTTCCAGATCGACGTACCGCCGGGGCACGGCAAGCTGTCGATGTCCTACCCGGACGGCTACAAGCCGGGCCTCAACGAAGCGAAGGCCTGGAACCAGGGGCAGTTCGAGGTGACGCTGTCGCCGACCGTGCTGCAGCGGACCGGCGACTCGTTCGTCCAGGACGGGATGACCGTCATCCCGGTCCGGGCGACGCAGATCCCGGAGAGCCGGCTCGACGCGCTGATCGGCGCGAAGTGGCCGGGGATGTCGTCCGCGGCGGCCTTCGACGACTTCGCCCGGGGCTTCGACCAGGCGAACCTGCGGAAGTTCCCGGGCATGGCCGACGTGACGGCGACCTCGAAGGTGACCGACGACCTGGTCAACGAGATCGTCGTCAGCAAGCCCGGCCTGAGCGGCCACGACCTGACGATCCGGGTCAGCCGGGACGTGGACGCCGACGCGGTCCGGGTCACCGTGACGGCCGACGGGAAGACCAGCTTCAACCACAGCTGGAGCAAGGAGCAGTTCGGCAACATCGCGACCGACCTGAAGGCCGGCACGCTGCACGACCACGACCTGTTCGTGAGCATGTCGAAGCCGGCCGCGTGGAACAAGCAGCCGCTCAGCGCCGACTGGAACGCCGAGCTGGCCGCCCAGGCGAAGGTCTTCCGCCAGGCCGGTGACTCCGAGGCGACGATCGCCGTCAAGATGGAGGACTTCTCCCGGATCCGGCAGAACGAGTACAACCTGAAGCAGGCCGAGCTGAACGCCGGTCTGCACGGCGGCCGTCCCGACGGTGGCTCCTCCGGTGGCGGGATCTCGGTGGGCGACCAGGTGCGGCTCGACCTGCACGCGGCGCAGGCCGATCTGGACGTCTCCAAGCTCGGTTTCAAGCGCAAGTACTCGATGGATCCCGACCAGCTGATGGACGACCTCGGCCAGGTGGCGAAGAAGCCGAAGCTGCCCGGCGCCGGCCGGCAGTTCGAGGTACCGGGTGGTGGTGTCTCCTACCAGGTCGAGAACGGAACGGTGCAGTTCACCGGCACTCGCGCGGGTGAGTTCAGCGGGTCGGTGAGCGGCCGGGAGATCACCGTCACCCAACTGGCCGCCAACGGCGACACCGCGGCGACCTGGACGTTCCGGCAGGGCTTCGGCCGGCCGAACCTGACCGGACACACGATTCACCTGGCCGACGGCCCGCTGGCCGGTGAGGTCGCCAATCTCAAGGGGATGGCGGGCCAGCTGGACGGCACTCTCCACGACGGCGGCGTCTGGCCGATGAAGGTGGTCGGCGACGAGCTGTTCGTGGCCACCCCGGGCGGACCGCTTCGGTACGGCCGCGACGGCAGCTTCCACGGCCCGGCACCGACCAGTACCGCGCACCTGCCGGCGCCCGTGCTGCCGGCCAACATCCACGGCAACCCGGTGCACTGGACCAACCAGGTCGACCTGTCCCGCACGCATCTGACCGCGGCCGCCGAGAACAAGGCCGTCGAGAACCTGATGAAGGACGTGATGGGCGGCTCCTTCACCTCCAAGCGTGGTTTCGAGGGGTACGTGAACCCGCTCGCGCTGGCGGACGGCACCCTGATCGGCAAGGCGAAGAACTTCGCCGACGTCACCAGCGACCTGCGGCTGCGCGGTCCCGACGCCGACGTGACGCTCTACCGCGGGGTCTCGATGGACCCGGTCAGTGCCAGGGCCGACGAGTTCGTCGACCGGTTGCCGAGCTCGACCTCGAACAACATCAAGTTCCAGGAGGAGTGGGCCAGGAACGGCGTCGCGAGCAACCGGTTCGTCTTCGAGATCGAGGTACCGGCCGGGCACGGCAAGCTGGCGATGTCCTACCCGCCGGGCTACCAGGCACTGCCGGACGAGGCCCGCGCCTGGAACCAGAGCCAGTGGGAGGTCACGCTGGCGCCGACCACGCTGCAGCGGACCGGCCCGAACCGGGTCGAGAACGGAATGACGATCATCCCGGTCCGGGCCGAGCAGATCCCGGTCTCGTCGTACGAGAGTCTGATCACCGCCAAGTGGCCGGGGATGTCGTCGGAGTCGGCCTTCGCCGACTTCGCGAAGTCGTTCGAGTTGGACAACCTGCGCAAGTTCACCGGGCTGGAGACCGTCACCTCGAAGTCCGTGCTGAGCACCGACGGGCTGACCAACACGATCACCGTCAGTAAGGCCGGTTACGCCGACGACCTGACCATCACCGTCCTGCGCGACGCCGACGCCGACTCGGTCCGGGTCACCGTCGCGGCGGACGGGGTCACCTCGTTCGACAAGACCTGGAGCAGGACCGACTTCAAGCACATCGCCGCCGACCTGCGCGGCAACGTGTTGCACAACAGCGATCTGCTGGCCGGCCGGATGGAGCCGGCGTCCTGGAAGGGCGCTCCGGCCACCAAGTCGATGAGCGAGGTCTGGGAAGCCGACAGCCTGGCGCGGATCGACGTGCTGCGGAAGGCCGGCGACACCGACGCGGCCCTGACGGTGCGGATCGACGACTTCACCTCGGTACAGAAGGCCCAGAACGACTACCGCGCCGCACTGGCGAGGTACGACGAACTGGGAGCGCGCCCCGACGGGCCGTCGAGCGGGCTGTCGGTCGGCCACCAGGCACGGATCGACCTGCAGACCGCGCAGCACAACCTCGACGTCGCGAAGCAGGCCTTCGACGCCAAGCACGGCGTACAGTTCGACGGCCTGCAGCAGCAGTTGGACGACCTGCTGACCACCTCGATCGCCGAGCGGCCGCGACTGGTCGGCGGCGGCAGCGCCTGGTCCTCGCCGCAGCCTCCGGCCGGCCACCAGGTCACCGTGGGCAACCGGACGAGCCACTTCGACGGTCAGGGCCAGCTGGTCGAGGAGCACTTCGGCCTGGCCGGCGCACCCGACCGGTTCGTCGTCCGGCAGCCCGACGGCGGTCTGGAACTGATCGGTGACGGCGCCGACGACTTCGTTGTCCGCGCCCTCGACGACGGTGGCTTCCGGGTCTACGGTGCCGATGGCCAGGCGCAGCGGTACGGCGCGGACGGCATCCATCTGGGCGACGGCCGATCCGTTGTCGACGGCAACGGACTCCGGGGCGACCGGTTCGTCGAGGTCGACCTGGTCAACGGCCACCGCCTGGTGGACCTGCAAGGCAATCAGGTCCCCGGCCAGACGGTGGACCTGCTGCCCGGCAACGGCTTCCGGGTCACCGACGGCAACCGCTCCTTCGGGTACGACGCAGCCGGTGTCCGGGTCGACGCGCAGCTGCACCTGACCGGGGTGAACAACGGGCACGCCCTGGTTCATCCGGTCGGTGGTCAGCCGCACCTCACCGGTCCGAACGCCCAGCACCTCCAGGTGCAGGACCTTCCGGGCGGCAGTTTCCGGGTTAACGATGCCCAGGGCAACAGTCAGCGGTACGGGCCGGACGGCGTACGCGTCAACGACGGACTCGCGGTCGTCGACGCGCAGGGTCTGCAGCCGGTGCGTTTCGTCGAGCCGAACCCGGCCGGCGGCGTCCGCCTGGTCGACGCGACCGGTACGCCGATCCCGAACACGCACACCACCCAGCTGCCGAACGGGCAGACGATGGTGGTCGACGACGGGCTCAACGACGTCCAGTGGTTCGGCCAGAACGGCGTCCGGCAGGGTACCGGCGTCCAGGTCGCCCACGCGGACTTCCCGAACGGGCAGGTCTACCTGTTCCGCGCCGAGGGCGGCAACGTCTCGTTCGTCGACAATCTCGGCGCACAGCTGCCGCACCAGGTCGACGTGCTGCCCGGCGGCGGCTTCCGGCTCACCGATCCGGGCAACGGGATCGCTCGCACGTTCGACGACGCGGGGCTCGCGATCGACCGGCGGATCCCGCTGCACCAGCCGGGGATCCAGCCGAACCAGCAACTGATCGCCGTCCATGACGTGCACGGCAACGTCAGCCTGGTGACCCGCGCCGACGCACCGGGTCCTGGCACGATCGAGCTGATCGGCAACGGCGGCTACCGGGCCGTCGACGGCGGCAACTACCGCGTATACGACGCCGACGGCGCTCACCAGGCACACGGTGTCGCCGTCACGCTGCACGGCGAACAGGGCTTCCTCGAGATCGGCGCCCAAGGTGCTCAGCGGGTCGACGGCGCCTACCAGCCGATCCCGGGCCGCCAGCCTGTGGTCAACGCCGCGGCGGGCGAGATCACCGTTCCCCGGCCCGGCGGTCACGACGTCTTCGACCTGCACGGCGTACCGGTGCGGCAGGTCACCGATCTCGACCCGCTCGGCGCCGGTCAGCTGGGTGGCCGGGTCACCCACGACCAGAACGGGATCGCCACCTGGACCGACCTGCACGGTACGGCGATGCCGACGCCGCACCGCGTCACGGTCGATGCCCAGGGCAACGCCAGGATCGAGGTCCACGTCGCCGGCGGCAGCCCGCGCAACGGCGAGTACCACCAGTACAACCGGGCCGGAAACCTCACCGAACAAGGCTTCCCGGTGCTCGACAACGGCCGACCGACGCCGTACCAGTACGTCGTGGACCGGGCCAACAGCACCTGGACGCGGACCGGCGGAACCGGCCCGGCGGACGGCGTCTTCCAGACCGGCAAGCTCGAGGTGACCGGCGTCGGCAACGGGCAGCTCAAGCTGGTCAGCTCCAGCGCCAAGGAGGTCCAGGTCTTCGAACGGCGCTGGCTGCCGGGCGGGGAGATCCTGGACAGCTTCCGCAAGACCGACACGCTCAACTTCGGCACGTTCAACCGGCGGACCACCTGGGCGACGTACGACAACGCCGGCGGGATCAGCAACTGGGGCAAGCGGGAGTTCGACACCTCCGGCTTCTCCTGGCGCGACGTCGACCACAACGGCCGGCAGGTGCACCACTACCAGCAGGGTCTGCAGAAGTACGACAACCCGATCGCCGAGCAGATCGGTCCGATGGGCAAGGCCGAGAAGGAGATCACCGGCCACGTGCTGGCCACCCGCGGCGCGGGCGACAACTGGACCTGGCACCGGTTCGACGCCGACGGTGCGCTGGTCGGCTCGGGGCAGCGGACCTGGGAGAAGGTCGGCGACGGCTTCACCGACCGGGTGACGCTGCAGGTCAACGGCACCAACACGACCGAGATCGCGCAGCAGAAGTGGGGCACCTGGAACAAGGTCGACAACGCCAACCAGTACCAGGAGTTCAAGCTCGAGAACGGCGCGGCAGGACTGGAACGGCCGGGCAGCTGGGAGATCCAGGGCAAGGCCGGCAAGCCGGTCGGCAGCGGCACCAAGCTCTTCAACGACGACATCCTCAGCGCGCACCGGGTCGGTGAGCAGCGGCCGCCGGTCTGGTTCCGCGACTACATCCAGCGCAACCCGGTACCGGAAGGCAACGTGTCGCACGTCGCCAACGACGCGCGGTACCAGATCTACCGCTGGGAGAACACCGGGACCAACAACCCCGGCCACGGAGTGCGGTACGTCGGCGGCGACGAGTCGATCGTCGACGTCGGGCTGGACGGCCGGTTCGTCCGGTTCGAGGGCAAGCTGCACGACGGGACCACGCTCAAGGTCGGCAACCACGTCGAGCCGCCGACCACCGCGCACCCGAGCACGAACGCGCAGCTGCCGTGGGAGGCCGGCGACGCCAAGGGCTGGCGGGTCTTCGACGACACCAGCAACTCCTGGCAGGACTTCCGGCAGCTGCCCGGCCCGTACCGGCAGGGGGAGACGCCGGCGTTCACCCTGGTCCGGCAGAGCATGCCCGGTGGCGAAGTCCGCGAGTTCCCCGAACTGCGGAACAACCACGTCTGGGTGCAGCGTGACGCCCACGGCAACCTGGTCGGCTCGTCGCACCAGCTGCCGGCCCACGGGCCGAACCCGCCGGTCCGCTACGTCGAGGCGACCGGCCCGGCCGACGGCTCCCGCTGGGTCTGGCGTGAGCTGGACGCGAACGGTACGCCGACCGGTCCGGGGGGCGAACGCTTCCACTTCAAGGGATCCCGCGACGAGTCGATCAGCTGGGACAACTCGTTCCGCGACTTCGATGCCGGAGGCAACCTGGTCCGCGATCGGCACCTGCTGGACGAGGGCCGGTACGTCGAGTCCTGGAAGTCGGGCCAGAACTGGCACAGCGCGGAGTTCGACAAGTTCGGTCAGCGGGTCGACGCCGCGGTGACCTTCGACCGGCGCTGGAGCAACGCCACCGGCGCTTGGGCACCGGACTGGAGCAGAGGCTCGACGCACTTCAGGGACGTCACCCCGAACGCCGCGCCGGTGCCGCACCAGGTCCGCTTCGAGACGCCGCAGCACCTCGGCGACGGGCAGCCGGTCCGGGTCCGCGAGTACCACGTGAACGCGGCCGGCAACTCCGACCAGGCGCAGTGGAAGGAGTTCGACTTCGACAAGATCGTCCGCGAGCGGGCGGCGTCGGGGACGAACTACCTGGAGACCGACAAGCTGCACGGCCAGTGGAAGATCTGGGACACCAACGGCCGGGTGGTCGGCGAGCGGTCCGACACCGGCCTGGTCTTCGAGCTGCGGGACGGCCGGCTCACGCTGACCGGCAACGAGTTCGACTTCCGCGGCGCGATGACCGAGTTCCGCGGCTGGAACGCCCGCATCGGTGACGCCCAGCGGCAGCCGTGGCACCTGCACTCGGACTGGACCCTGGACGCCAAGACGCTGCGGCCGGGCGGCGACCCGCTCCGGATCGAGTCCAACTACGTCTCGTACTCCCGGCTGCTCACCCAGAAGATGTTCCTGACCGCAGGCACCGAGTTCATGCTCGACTACGCGGCCAGCCTGATCATCATGGCGATCATCGCCGAGGCGCAGAACCGGCCGTTCAACGGCACCGACGCGCTCAAGGCGCTGATGAACGCCGCGGTCGGTACGACGCTGCGGACGGCGGCCGGTACGGCGCTGACCGAGACCCGTCTCGGCGGTGGCCTGCGGGACCTGAAGACCACGATGGGCAACCTCGACGGCGGCACCCTGATCACCAAGCGGCCGAACAACAACAGCTCCCAGTGGGGCGTCGAGTTCGCCGGCAACACCAGCGTCACCAAGTGGCGCGCCGGCACCTTCGACTACGGCCTCGGCATGATGCTGCTGCCCCTCACCGCGTTCGTGAACGGCACGATGAACGCGGCGATCTTCGGCGTCAAGGGTCCGGACGGCAAGACCGTGCAGCTGACCGGCTGGCAGGCGCTGGCCGAGGGCGGGATGGCCGCCGCGACCGGTTACGCGATCGCGAACAGCATCGGCATGCTGCGCACGATCGGGATGGGCTTCGGCGCCGGCCGGTTCTTCCAGAAGGGTGGCGTCGGTGAGCTGGGGATCGGCTTCGGGCTCAAGTTCTTCGAGAAGGGGATGGCGTCGCTGCTGGCCCCGGCCCTGCGGGCCTCGATGAACCCGGAGTGGTCGCGTCCGGCGCCACAGCCGCAGCCCGCGCCCACGCCGGTCGTCACGCCGCCCAGTGTTACCGTGCCACAGCCGCAGGTGACCAGCGGCGGTGTGATCCTGCCGCCTGGTGTCCAGGCGCCGCAGCCCTCCGCTCCGACCGGGGCGCCATGACCGGGAACGAACTGATGGAGAGCCAGTGACGACGAGGTACGTCGCCCCGAAGGGCGGACGCGGAACGTTCCGGCGGATCGCCGACGCGGTGAAGGCCGCGAGCCCCGGCGACGCCGTCGTGGTCTCGGCCGGCTCCTACCAGGAGCAGCTCGTACTGGACCGCTCGGTGGTGATCGTCGCCGAGCAGGGCCAGGGCAGCGTCGAGCTGGTCGGCGTCAAGGGCAGCGGCCGGCCGACGATCGTGGTCGAGGGGCTGGAGTGCGCGCTGCGCGGTCTCCTGGTCCGGGCGGCCGACGAATCCGACACCCCGGCGATCGGCATCTCCGGTGGCGCCGGACTGCTGATCGAGGACTGCGTCGTCAGCGGCAGCCGGATCCATGCCCGAGGCAACGAAGCCGGCCAGGGCTCCGACCTGAGCGGGTACGGCGTGACCTCGGTGCTGGTCCGGCGTTCGAAGCTTGGCAGCGGGCGGCTGGCCGCGATGCACCTGTCCGGCCGGGTCCGGGCACAGGTCGAGGACTCCACGATCGAGAAGATCGACGGCATCGGCGTCGTACTGTCCGGCGGCGCTTACCTGGAGGCCAACCGGCTCCGGATGACCGACACCGTCGGCTACGGCTTCCGGCTCCGTGGCGACAGCCGGATCAAGCTCACCGACTCCGTACTGCGTCAGACGGGCATGGCAGGTCTGCTGCTCGAGGACGGCTCCTCCGGCGTACTGACGGAGCTGACGATCGACAAGGCCGGTGCTGCGGCTGTCCACGCTGCCGGCTCGGCCCGGGTCGAGCTGGTCGACTGCCGGTTGCGTGACACCCAGGCGAGCGGTCTGGTGGTCCAGGACCAGGCACAGCTGACCGCGAAGGGCTGTGCCGTCTCCGACTCGGGCGCCAACGGCCTGCTGATCTCGGACGGGGCCCAGGCGACGCTGACCGACTGCCGGGTCGACCGCTCGAAGTACAGCGCCCTGCACCTGACCGGTACGGCGTCCGTGCGGCTGGTCGACTGCCTGGTCCGGGGTGGCGCCGAGCACGGCATCCACGCGACCGGAGCCTCCGGGGTCGAGCTGGAGGCCTGCGGGATCACCGACATCGGTCTGACCGCGCTGTCGGTGGTGGACGAGGCGACGATCAAGGCCGAGGACTGCCGGATCACCGGTGGGACGATCGGTGTCCACCTGGAGACGACGACCGCGACCAGCCTGGAGGCGTGCTCGGTGGCCGGGACGTCCGGGACCGGGGTCGAACTGTCCGGCTCCGGCTTCGTCCGGCTGGACGCGGTACGGGTCAGTAAGACGAAGGCGGCCGGGATCGTCGTCGGCACCGGGGCGAGCGCCGAGATCACCGGCAGCACGATCGAGAGGTGCGAGGGGACCGGTCTGGTCGTCTGGTCCGGCGTCGCTCCGACCGTGACCGGTCTGCGGGTCACCGGAGTCGCCAAGAACGGGATCTACCTGGCAGAGAAGGCCGCGGGGACGTACACCGACTGCGACGTGGTCGGTACGAAGTACCCGGCTCTGCACCTGAGCAAGGACTGCACGCCGGTACTGCGGCACGTGCGGATCCGCGACTGTGACGGCGCTGTCGGTCAGGACGACGGGGCCAAGCCGGTGTTCGAGGACTGCACCGTCGACGGCTCTCCGATGGCTCCCGCGACGCCCGCTGCTGCTGCGGCAGGCGCGGGAGGTGCGCCGCCGGCGACGGCCGGGCCGGCGGGCACGCTGGACGAGAGCATGCCGCCCGAGGACGAGAACCTCGAGGACGTGCTGGCCGAGCTCGAGGAGCAGATCGGGCTCGGACGGGTCAAGCGGGACGTCCAGTCGATGGTGAACCTGATGCAGGCCGTCCGGATGCGGCAGGAGGCCGGTCTGCCGGCGCCGCCGCTGAGCCGCCACCTGGTCTTCGCCGGCAACCCCGGAACGGGCAAGACCACCGTCGCGCGGCTCTACGGCCGGGTGCTGAAGGCCCTCGGGCTGCTCCGCAAGGGCCATCTGGTCGAGGTGGACCGGACCGCCCTGGTCGGCGAGTACGTCGGCCACACCGGTCCCAAGACGCAGGCCGCGGTCAACCAGGCGCTCGGCGGGGTGCTGTTCATCGACGAGGCGTACTCGCTGGCGCCGGTCGGGATCGGCAACGACTTCGGCGCCGAGGCGATCGCGACGCTGGTCAAGATGATGGAGGACCACCGCGAGGACCTGGTGGTGATCGTGGCCGGTTACGTCAACGACATGGGCCGGTTCATCGGGTCCAACCCGGGACTGTCGTCGCGGTTCACCCGGACGCTGCTGTTCGACGACTACACGCCGGCCGAGCTGGTCGACATCTTCGAGTACCACGCGGGCGAGCACCAGTACGAGCTGTCGGTGGACGCCCGCAAGGCGCTGTCGGAGATGTTCCAGGTGCTGCCGCGCGGTGAGGGCTTCGGCAACGGCCGGTCGGCCCGGCAGATCTTCCAGCAGATGACCGAGCGGCAGGCGTACCGGCTGGCCACCATGACCGCGCCGACGCCGGAGCAACTCGTCTGCCTGGAAGCCGACGACCTGCCGATCGACTACGCCGCGAACTCCTGACGGCTACTGTGCGACGCCGTACAGGCGGTCTCCCGCGTCGCCCAGGCCACTCCTCCAACCACCACTTCTTCTTTACTGCGCGACGCCGTACAGGCGGTCTCCCGCGTCGCCCAGGCCCGGCACGATGTAGCCCTTCTCGTTCAGGTGTGAGTCCATCCCGGCGATCACCAGCGTGCAGGGGATGTCCAGGTCGGCGAGCTCGCGCTCGATCCGCTCGACGCCCTCCGGCGCGGCCAGGATGCAGATCGCGGTGATGTGGTCGGCGCCGCGGTCCACCAGGAACTGGATCGCCGCCGCCAGCGTCCCGCCGGTGGCCAGCATCGGGTCGAGCACGTAGCACTGCCGACCGTGCAGGTCCTCCGGCAGGCGTTCGGCGTACGTCGAGGCGCTCAGGGTCTCCTCGTTGCGGATCATCCCGAGAAAGCCGACCTCGGCGGTCGGCAGCAGCCGGGTCATCCCCTCGAGCATGCCCAGACCGGCCCGCAGGATCGGCACCACCAGCGGCTTGGGGGAGGTCAGCTTGATCCCCTCCGCCTCGGCCACCGGCGTGGTGACGGTGATCGGGCCGGTGCGGACGTCGCGGGTGGCTTCGTAGGCGAGCAGCGTGACGAGTTCCTCGGTCAGCCGCCGGAAAGTCGGCGAATCCGTCCGCTCGTCCCGCAGCGTGGTGAGCTTGTGGGCGACGAGCGGGTGGTCAACGACGAGGATCTGCATGCGCCGAACGCTACCGTCGGCGATTCGCTACCGGAAACCGCGCGCGCTTCTACGATGGGAAGCGCAGTCGATTTAGGTCAGCCGGCCCCCGCCCCGGGGTGCCCTCAAGCAACGGTAGAGCCGAACCGACGAGGACGGTGCCCGCCCGTGCCCGAGAACACCGGTAAGTCGCCCGAACAACTCGACCGCCTCCGCCGCCGCGCCGCCTTCCTCCGCGATCTGGAGGAAGCCCGTGCTCTGCGCGCCCGGGTCGCGCCCCGCCGGACCCGGGTGCGGCAGATCCGCGCCGCGATGCGCCGGGCCACCTTCCACCACTGACCGGGACGAACAGCCGAAAAGGCAGCAGTTGCGGCGGGAGTCTGCGACCATGCAGAGGTGTCCGATCCCACCGCTGGGCCGATGACCACCGACGAACTCGACTTCGCGCTCGCCGCCTACACCGAGGACGGGGACTGGCAGGTCGCCGCGCTGGCGCTCCGCGGCGAACCCGACCTGTCCGCGCTCGTCTCCGCGCTGCGCCGCTACCCCGGCGACCAGGGCGTGGTCGGGATGATCTCGGTCGACGAGGACTTCTTCATCCTGCTCCGGGTGGTCGGCGGCCGGGCCAGGCTGCTGATCTCCGACGTCACCGCCGCGACCGAGTGGCCGCTGGCCAAGCAGGTCGTCGACGAGCTGGACATCCCGCTGGCCGACGACGACGACGAGCAGGTGCCGGCCGGCGATCTGGCCATCCTGTCCGACCTGGGGATGAGCGCGATGGATCTCGGCGCGCTGATCGACGACGTCGACCTGTACCCCGAGGAGATGCTCGAGGAGATCGCCGACGTGCTGGGTTTCGGCAACCAGTTCCACGAGGCGATCGAAGCCATTGGCTGATCCCGCGCACCGCGCCTACGCCCGGCTGATGGCGGTGGCGCTGGAAGAAGCCGAGAAGGCGCACGTGAGCGCCGACGTACCGATCGGGGCGATCGTGCTCGACGCCGACGCCCAGGTGATCGGGCGCGGCCACAACGAGCGCGAACTGACCGGCGATCCGACCGCGCACGCCGAGGTGCTCGCCATCCGGCGGGCGGCCGAGCACGTCGGCGAGTGGCGGCTCACCGGCTGCACCCTGGTGGTCACGCTGGAGCCCTGCACGATGTGCGCGGGGGCCATCGTGCTGTCCCGGCTGGACCGGCTGGTCTTCGCGGCGTACGACGAGAAGGCGGGCGCGGTGGGCTCGCTGTGGGACGTCGTACGGGACCGCAGACTCAATCACCGGCCCGAGGTGATCGGCGGCGTGATGGCCGACGAAGCCGGCGCGCGGCTCCGCGATTTCTTCAATCGGCATCGGTCTTGATAGCCTCTCCGGCGGTGGCGTGTCCGAGCGGCCGAAGGAGCGCGCCTCGAAAGCGCGTGAAGGGTACCCCCCTTCCGAGGGTTCAAATCCCTCCGCCACCGCCAACTACCTCCGGGTAGTAGTTACGCCGAAGACCCTGATGCTGTGTGATGCGTCAGGGTCTTCGCTTTTCTCCGCCGGTCCGGCAAACCTGCGCAATTCGTTGCCGGAGGCATAGCTCCACTAAGCTGCAGTCCCCGACCCGAGAGGGCCGCTGTGGACGTTTCACAACTCGACCGGATCCTGCTGGCCGGCGCCGCTGTGCTGCTGGTGGCGATCATCGCTGTCCGCTTGTCCGGGCGGCTCGGCCTGCCGTCGCTGCTGATCTACCTCGCGATGGGGCTGGTGCTGGGGGAGTCCGGCGCCGGGATCCAGTTCGAGGACGCCGGGCTGGCGCATGCGCTCGGGTTCGCGGCGCTGGTGGTCATCCTGATCGAGGGTGGTCTGACCACCCGGTGGAACGAGGTCCGGCCGGTGATGCCGATCGGGGTCGTGCTGGCGACCCTCGGAGTCGCCATCAGTGTCGGTGTGGTCGCCTGTGTGGCGCACTTCGTGCTCGGCCTGGACTGGCAGATCTCGATCCTGCTGGGCGCCGTCACGTCGCCGACGGACGCTGCCGCGGTCTTCTCCGTACTGCGCCGCGTTCCCGTCCGTCCGCGGCTCCGGGGGATGCTCGAGGCCGAGTCAGGCCTCAACGACGCCCCGACGGTCCTCCTGGTGACTCTGGTGAGCACTGGCGGCCTCAAGGAGCACGGTCTGCCGTACTTCGCCGGCCTCGTCGTTTACGAGCTCGTGGTCGGCGCCCTGTTCGGGTTCGTGGTCGGCTGGGCGGCCGTCGGTCTGCTCCGCCGGGTCGCGCTCGGCTCCGCCGGTCTGTACCCGCTGGCGATCGTCTCCCTCTGCTTCGTCTCGTACGCCGGTGGTGCGGTGCTGCTGCACGTCTCCGGGTTCGCCGCCGTCTACGTGACCAGCCTGATCCTCGGCCGCGCGGAGCTGCCGCACCGGATCGCGACCCGGTCGTTCGTCGACGGGTTCGCCTGGCTGGCCCAGATCGGGCTGTTCGTGATGCTCGGCCTGCTCGCCTCGCCGGGCCGGATCGCGCTGAACGACGTCCTGCTCGCGCTGGTGATCGGGATCGCGGTCACCGTGGTCGGGCGGTTCGCGGCCGTCACGATCTCGGTCTCGTGGTTCCGGATCCCGTGGCGGGAACAGACGTTCATCGCCTGGGCCGGACTGCGCGGCGCGGTACCGATCGTGCTGGCGACGATCCCGCTCGCGAACCAGGTACCACAGGCCGATCGGGTCTTCGACGTGGTCTTCGTGCTCGTGCTGCTCTTCACGCTGCTGCAGGGCCCGTCACTGCCGTGGCTGGCCAAGCGGCTGGGCGTGCTGGACGACAACGCGGCGCACGAGGTCGACATCGACGTCGCGCCACTGGAGACGCTGGGCGCGGACATGCTGCAGGTGCTGATCCCGAGCGAGTCCCGGCTGGCGGGGGTCGAGATCGGCGAGCTGCGACTGCCGCCGGGGGTGTCGGTGTCGCTGGTGATCCGGGACCAGCAGGCCTTCGTCCCCGAGCGCCGGTCCGTACTGCGCGCCGGCGACGCCGTACTGGTCGTCGCGCCGACCGCCCTGCGGGACCAGACGGTCCGTCGGCTGCGCGCGGTCAGCCGGGCCGGTCGCCTGGCCGGCTGGTTCGGCGAACGCGGCCGCGAACAGCACTAGACCGTCGCCTGCTCGCCCGGTGACGGCCGCCAGTGCTGGTCACAGGCCGGCGTGCAGCGGAGACTCAGTTCGGGTTCTGGCCGGAGGGGATCGGCTGCGTCGGCTTGATACTGGGGAGACAGAGGGTGGTGTCCTTCGGCAGAGCGATCGACTGCAGCGGCTTCTCCCGCAGTCCCGGGTAGCCGGAGCCGATGACGAGGTCGACGGAGTGGTCCGCGCGGGCGTCGGCGACAGCCTTCGGCCTGCCCTTGACCTGACCGGCCACCAGGTTCATCTCGGGCCCGTTGGCGGTCGTGCCGCGCAGCTCGATCCCGGTCACCTTGTTGCCGTTGGGCTCGTTCGCGATCTTGCTGACGTGGAACCCGTACTTCGCCAGCACCTTCGCCACCGCTGCCGCCGTACCGGCCTTGGCGCCGCCGTTGTAGACGTTCACCGAGACCTGCTTCGGGGTCAGCCGGTCGTTGGCCATCTTGGCCTCGACACAGCTCGGCCCGGCGTTGCTGCGGGTCAGCGACTCCCAGCCCCACCAGGCGCCGCCGACCAGCACGGACAGCAGCACCACCATCGTGATGGGCGTCCGCCAGTGGATCCGCGAGTGCGGCCGCGGCTGCTCCTGGAGTGCGCTCATCTGACAGTCCCCCGACTCATCTCTTAATCCACGACCAGGACCCGGGCGTGCAGAACCAGACGCTGCTGCAGGGCCGCGCGCAGGGCGCGGTGCAGACCGTCCTCCAAGTACATCTCGCCCTTGAACTCGACCACGTGGGCGAACAGGTCACCGTAGAAGGTCGAGTCCTCGTCGAGCAGCGCGTTCAGGTCCAGAGTGCCCTTGGTCGTCACGAGCTGGTCGAGCCGCACCTGCCTCGGTGGCAGCACGGACCAGTCCTTCGGCTTGTACCCGTGGTCCGGGTAAGGCCGTTCCTCGCCGACGCGCTTGAAGATCACCCCCCGGAGTCTAGCGTTCGTCGGGGGTCCGCGAGAGGTCGGCAACGTCACCGGAAAAAACACGCCGGAGGCACAACCTTTGCGGGCAGTTGGGCGTCTCATGGGAACAAGGACTCAGGAGGGGGAAAAAATGAGGACTCTGACCCGATTAGGTGCCGGCCTGGCCACGCTCGCCGTGGCGGTCGCCGGAACCACGATCCCGGCCGAGGCGCTGACCGTCACCCAGAACAAGGCGGCGCAGACCCGGCTGACCAAGCTCGGCTGCACGCCCGGGCCGGTGGACGGCAAGATCGGCGCGATGACCCAGGCGGCGACCGTCCGGTTCCAGTCGGCCAACAAGCTGAGCCAGACCGGCGCGCTGAACAGTACGACGTACGCGCGGCTGCTGGCCTCGACGGCGAAGCGCTGCGACGTCCGCGCCGTACCGGCCGGCACCGGCGCCGGCCGCCGGATCGTGATCAGCCAGGGGCAGAACTGGGTCTGGCTCGTCGACGCCAAGGGCAAGGTGGTCCGGCAGGGCGGGATGATCGACAACCCGAGGTACCTGAAGCCGGGGACCTACACGACCGGCGTCAAGTGCGGGCGGACGGCCCGGATCAGGAAGAACACCGACGGCGCCAGCCTCTACCTGAACAACTTCGTCCGGTTCGCGCCGTGCGGGATCGGCTTCCACCAGATCCCGACGTACAAGCGCACCGGCGCCCAGATCCACGCCGACTGGCTGCTCGGCACCAACTCGAAGGTGTCGCACGGCTGCATCCGGGTCTCCGCCGCGATGTCGGCCACGATCTGGTCCTTCACCGCGACTTCCGTCAGGGTCGTCGTCATCCGCTGATCCGAGCACTAGCATCTCGAACGCACGGGGAGAAGTCCCTTCGTTCGTTCGAGAGGCACGTTGAGATGGCCGAGACAGCCGACGTCGTGGAGACCGTCAAGCAGGGGTACGCGTTCGAGGGACCGGCGATCGAGCTGGGCGCGCTCCTGGTGGACGGTACTCCGAACCCGGAGGCGGCGGTCCGGATCCCGCTCTCGATGGTGAACCGGCACGGGCTGGTCGCGGGGGCCACCGGTACGGGCAAGACCAAGACCCTGCAGTTGATGGCCGAGCAGTTGTCGGCCGCCGGGGTCGCGGTCTTCGCCGCCGACATCAAGGGTGACCTGTCCGGTATCTCGCAGCCGGGGCAGTCGAGCGAGAAGCTGCTGGCGCGGACGAAGACGATCGGCCAGGAGTGGGCCGGGACGGGGTTCCCGACCGAGTTCTACGCGCTCGGCGGGCAGGGCACCGGCGTACCGATCCGGGCGACGATCACGTCGTTCGGACCGGTGCTGCTGTCCAAGGTTCTCGGCCTGAACGACGTCCAGGAGTCCTCGCTCGGCCTGATCTTCCACTACGCCGACAAGCAGGGGCTGACCCTGCTGGACATCAAGGACCTGCGGGCGGTCATCTCGCACCTGACCAGCGACGAGGGCAAGGGTGACCTGAAGGAGCTCGGCGGGCTGTCCGCGGCGACCGCGGGCGTCATCCTGCGGGCGCTGATCGGGTTCTCCGACCAGGGCGCCGAGGCGTTCTTCGGTGAGCCGGAGTTCGACACCGCCGACCTGCTGCAGCAGCGGGACGGCCAGGGCGTCATCTCGCTGCTCGAGCTGCCGAACCTGCAGGACCGGCCGGCGCTGTTCTCCACCTTCCTGATGTGGCTGCTGGCCGACCTGTTCCACGACCTGCCCGAGGTGGGCGACGTGGAGAAGCCGAAGCTGGTGTTCTTCTTCGACGAGGCCCACCTGCTGTTCGCCGACGCCTCGAAGGCGTTCCTCGCCTCGATCGCGCAGACCGTCCGGCTGATCCGGTCGAAGGGGGTCGGCGTCTTCTTCGTCACCCAGACCCCGAAGGACGTGCCGGACGACGTACTGGCGCAGCTCGGGTCGCGGGTGCAGCACCAGCTGCGCGCGCACACCCCGAACGACGCGAAGGCGCTGAAGGCGACCGTGTCGACCTTCCCGAACTCGTCGTACGACCTGGGCGAGGTGCTGACCCAGCTCGGCATCGGCGAGGCGATCGTGACCGTGATGAACGAGAAGGGTGCCCCGACCCCGGTCGCGTGGACCCGGTTGCGCGCTCCGCAGTCACTGATGGCACCGGCTTCCGCCGAGCAGCTGACGGCCGCGGTGCAGGGGTCGGCGGGCAACGCGAAGTACACGGCGGTGATCGACCGCGAATCGGCGTACGAGAAGCTCGCCGCGCGGGTCCAGGCGGGCGCTGAGCAGGCCGAGGCGGAGGCTCAGAACAAGCCGGCCCCGCAGCCGAAGGCGGCCCCGGCTCCGCGGGCCCCGAAGGCGGAGAAGTCGATGGTCGAGCAGGTCGTCGGCTCGTCGGCCTTCAAGCAGTTCGCCCGCACCGCCGGCCGCGAGATCATCCGGGGCCTCTTCGGCGCCGCCCGCCGCAAGCGCTGATCCACCGCCACGCCGGCAGCTCCGATCCGCCACGAGATCGGCAGTTGCCGGCGTTTCGTATTCGACGCTGATGGAACAGTCACGGTGCGTACGGCGATCATTGATCCTTGATCAAACGACTGATGCCAAGGCCGGCAGTTTTCGTTTCCAAGTGGTTATCCACAGCGCGCCGTCGCGGATTGGGACCGAACCCTCACACGTCGTACCGTGAGAGGTAATGGTTGCGCAGAGTAGGCGAGCGGTGCGGTCCTGGGCGGTGTGGACGCTGTCGGTCCCAGCGCTCGGGCTGGTCGTGCTCGTGGTGCTGGCAGCGATCGCCTACGGCACCCGGGCGTTCGCGGAGCTGCCGTCGTGGCAGGGGCTCGACGTCGTCCTCGCGCTGACGGCGTCGGCGCTGATCTCGGTCGAGGGCGCGCGCCGGGTCGAGAGCCGGCGACGGCGGGGTGGCGCGCTGCACAAGGATCTCGCGCCGGCGTGGATGATCGCGGCCGCGCTCGTGCTGCATCCGGCCCTGGCGATCCTGGTCGTGGTGCTGCTGCGGATCTGGTGGCGGCTCCGGGCCGGCCGGTGCATCCCCTATCGCTGGGCGTTCTCCACTGCCGTCTGCGTGCTCGCGGTCGGAGCCGCGCATGCTGTCTACCGGTCGGCCCTGGAGCTGACCGGCGGGGGCGACCTCGGCCTGGTCGTCTCGATGGCCGGTGGCGCGCTCGCCTACCTGGCCGCCGACACCCTGCTCTGCGGCCTGGCGATCTCGTTGATCGTGCCGGGCAGCAGCCGGCAGGACACGATCGGGGACAAGGACGATCTCTGCGTCGACGCGACCGCGGGCACACTCGGGTGTCTGCTGGCGGCGGCGACGCTGATCAGCCCGTGGTTCGCGTTCGTGGCGGTCCCGATCACGCTGACCGCCCAGCGCGCGCTGCTGCTCGGCCAGTTGGAGACCGAGGCGCAGACCGATCCGAAGACGAGCCTCGCGCGGGTCGACTGGTGGCGCCGGCGCACCGAGGAACTGCTCCGCGCGTCCCGCGGTCAGCATGAGCCGATGGCGGTGCTGCTGATCGACATCGACCACTTCAAGCAGGTCAACGACCGGCACGGTCACCTGGTCGGCGACGAGGCGCTGCGCGCGGTCGCGACCGTTCTTCGCTCCGCGATCCGGACCAAGGACGTGATCGGCCGGTTCGGCGGCGAGGAGTTCGTCATCACCCTGCCCGGGACCGGGCTGGACGACGCCACAGTCACCGCCGACCGTCTCCGCTCAGCCATCGCCGCCAGTCCGCTGGCCGCGATGTGCGCCGGCGTGCTCGACGACCCCGACCTGGACCCTGACACCTTCCGCTTGACCGTCTCGATCGGAGTGGCGGTTTATCCCACCGACGGCACCACAGTCGATGCGCTGCTGCTCCGCGCCGACCGGGCGATGTACGCCGCCAAGGCCGCCGGCCGGGACAGAGTTCGTCTGGCCGCGGATCTCCACCCCGACTCCCGTCGCTCCAGCACGCTGCCCAAGCCCGGTCTGCCGCGCCCGACCCCGGCGGACCTCCAGCACCGCTGACTTCGTCGAGTGCAGCGACCGGACGCCCAGGAGAAGAAAGATCTGCGGACGGCAGAACCTTTTGCGGGTGACCGGCGTCTTTGGGGGTGAGGACGGGAGAGCGGGTGCAGCGGGTGGAGGGTCGTGACGAGGACTTCACGGCTTTCGTGCTGGCCAGATCGGGGCGGCTGGTCCATCTGGCGCGGATGTTGTGCGGGGATGCGGCGTTGGCCGAGGACCTGGTCCAGACGGCGCTCGAGAAGGCGTACCTACGGTGGGACCGGATCGAGCTGGGCGATCCGTTCGCCTATGTCCGGCAGGCCGTCGTCAACCAGCATCTGTCCTGGGTCCGGCGCCGGTTGTGGCGGGAGCGGCCGAGTGGGGGCGCGGCCGAGATGGATGAGCAACTCGGGTACTCGCTGCCGTTGCAGTACGCCGAGGATCCGAGTTCCGGGGTGGAACGCCGCCTCGCGATCGCCGAAGCGCTGGCGGCGCTGAGCAGGAGGGAACGGGCGGTGGTGGTACTGCGGTACGTCGAAGACCTCACCGAGTCGCAGACCGCGGCGACCCTCGGGATCGCGGTCGGAACAGTGAAGAGTGCGAACGCCCGGGCCCTCAAGAAGCTGCGAGTCGCGCCCGAGTTGGCCGGCAGCTACGCGGGAGAGCAGTCATGAACGACCAAGACCTCCGGGAGGCGCTGCGGCCAGGGGACGGCATCGCGCCGCTGGACCCCGCGAAGGTGATCGCCGGCGCGCACCGGCGACGGCGGCGCGGCCTGGTGGCCGTCGGCGCGTCCGCGGGCGCAGTACTGGCTGTGGTTGCGGTGGGGGTGGTCGCCGGGATGCCGCAGGGTGACAGTCCGGTGATCGAGCAGCCGGTCGCGCCTTCGATCAGTACGCCGACGCCGAGCACTCCTGCTACTGCGAGTCCGCCGCCGCTGGGCACACCTTCCCCGTCGCCGCCGACGGCCACCCCCTCGGTCAGTACGCCGTTTGCTCCGGTGCCCACTCCCGGCACTCCGACGTCCGCGCCGACCCCGTCGGCAGCCAACTGATTGTTGCTAGAAGCAAACATTTCTTGATCTCGACGAGTTTCCGGTCCGGCAGAACCTTTCCGGAGGTGACTCGCGTCCTTGAGCCCGACAGAGAGAAACTCTTGCGGAGGGCAACAATGACGAAGACTGTGATCAAGCGGCTGGTCGTGGCCGGACTGGTGGTTGTGGCGCTCGCGGGCGGCACAGTCGCCGCCGCGGCTGCTTCCGACCGTGGCAAGCCGCCGGCCAGTACGCCGACGCCAGTGCCGACTGACGCGCCGACCCCGGCGCCGGTGGGAGGCACGCCTTCGGTCTATGCGCCGACCCCGGCGCCGTCACCGGCTGCCGTGCCGTCGAACGCGACGCCGAGCGCGAGCCCCGAGCAGTCGCACGGCACGCCGAGCGTGAGTCCCGTGCCGCCGGAGGTGACGGCAAGCGCAACGCCCGTGCCAACGGAGGCGACGCCGAGCGCTAGCCCCGAGCCGCCGCGGGCGACCCCGAGCGTGAGCCCTGGGCAGTCTCACGCGACGCCGAGCAAGGCGCCCCGGCCGACGCCGAGCGCAAGCCCCGAGCCGCCGCGGGCGACGCCGAGCCAGCCGTCCACAGCGGTGGCTCCGACGCCGGTTCCGTCGCCGGGCAAGTGACTCGCGACTCCTGAGATGAGGGGCCATCCACGACGGACGGCCCCTCGATCTCACTCAGCAGGAGCCGAAGCTCCCCGCGGCGATCCACGCCTTCGACACGTACATTCCCGCATGCACCCGCAGCCAGACGTTGGTCGTGCCCTGCGATCCCGTGACGCTCTGCCCGGTGGTCTGGCACTCCACCGTCACCTGAGCCGACTTACCCGCCATCCCGACGACCGCGCCGCTGGAGCTGGCCGAGTTGCGGATGTTCAGGTAGCCCGATGTGAGCGCCACCGTCCCTCGGCCACCGTCACCGGTCCACAGGTACGTCGCGTCCACCCACGCGTTGTCCGTGAGCTTCAGCGCGTCCCAGAAGACCCCGTCCGCGAGGTCGATCCCGGCCGGGTTCGCGACCTTCCGGCCGAACTGATCCTTCCCGCCGTTGTAGCCGTTCTGGTACGCCGCCTGCGCCTCCGGCCGGCCCTGCGGAAGGTCCTTCCACATCTCCCGGGTGGCGCTCGGGTTCCAGTAGTCGTCCTTGGTGTTCCACGGTCCGACGTCCCAGACCGGTTCGAACGCACACCTGCTCGCGGTGCACACCTTGACCGAGTAGTTGCCGGAGCCCTTGGCCGCCAGCCCGCGCCGGGACGGCAGTGCGACGAAGTGGTCCCGGCTGACGATGACGTGGCCGTTGGCCGTCGTGCCGCCGACCAGCCCTTCGCGGGTCGCGAAGACGCGCGACTTCAACGGAGCGGCTTGAATCGCCGGGGTGCCGGAGGTCGCCTGATTCGTGGCCTGAACACGGAGGTCGCCGATCCACGGGCTGCCACCCTGCGGTGGCGCGACCACAATGATCCTGAGCTGGACCTGGTCGCTCGCCGCAGGCAGTGCCGTCGGCCGGCCTGCCTTCGCGGGGGTCCACTCCGACCACCTGTCCCTGACGAGAGCCCGTACGTCGACCTCGGCCGTCGACCGGTCCGGCGTACCGGCGGTGTAGTCGACCACCACGGCCGAGGTGACCGCCGGAAGCTTGATCGGCGCCAGGTCGGCGATGCCGGAGCGTTGCCGCACCTCGGTCGATCCGATCGACGCGGGGGCGTCGCCGAGGACGATGCGCTGACCGTCGACGCGGACGTTGGTGGAGCCGTCCACGGGCTGGGCAGCCACGTTGACGGGGTCGGTGGGGCTTGCTGAGCTGGGCCCGGCCGCGAGGGCGAGCGGAGCGATGGCGAGCGCCGCGGTGAGACAGACCGCTGCTCGGGCCTTGGCTGTGAGACGCATGACGGATACCTCCGGGGCGGTGAAGGTCACCGGGCGAACCACCCGGTGCACCCAATGTGACCAACAAACCGCTCGTCTGTATAGCTCGTGAATAAATTTCTTCCGACCAATCGGTGACACAACAGAACCTAAACGGTCACCCACCGGGTTTGGACGGATGTGACAGAGGCGAAGGAGAACCGATGACCCGCTCCGCGGACGCCGACTTCGAACGGTTCGTGCAGGCTCAGTCGACCCGGCTGCTCCGCTTCGCGGAGATGTTGTGCGGGGACCGGCACACGGCCGAGGATCTCGTCCAGCAGGCGCTGATGCGGTCCTACCCGAAGTGGCACCGGCTCGACACCGACCCGCTCCGCTACGTCCGCCGGGTGCTGGTGAACCGGTTCCTGTCCGCCTCGCGCCGGCACTGGTCCAACGAAGTACCGAGTGATCCGGTCGACAACGACTGGGACCACCGCGAGGTCGCCGACTTCGCCGCGCAGGTGCAGACCCGGGAGGCCGTGCTGGCGGCGCTGGGCGGGCTGACCGTCCGGGAGCGGGCCGTGGTCGCGTTGCGCTACTCGCAGGACCTCTCCGAGGCCGAGACCGCCGAACTGCTCGGGATGGCGCCAGGGACCGTCAAGAGCACCGCGTCGCGCGCTCTGGCCAAGCTGCGCCTGGCACCCGACCTGATGGACACCACTGTGGGAGGAAGAGCATGACCGACGACCAGCGGGTGCGCAGCGCGCTCGAGTACGACCTGGAGCCCTGGCAGCCCGACCCGGCCGACCTGATGCGTCGCGGCCGTCGGCTCGCCTGGTTCCGCCGAGGACTGGCCGCGGCGGGTGTGACCGCCCTCGCCGGCACTGTCGCGACAGTGTCCGCCGCGGTCGGGGGACCCACCGACGTACGCAACCTGCTGGCCGGAGACGGCAAGCCACCGGCGCCGGTCCCCGTCAGTACGCCGTCCGCCGCCCCGACCTGCCTGCCGAACGTGCCGACACCTGGTCAGGTGAAGGTCGAGGCGAGCACCAAGGTCATGGTGCCGCCCAAGGTCCAGCAGCCGACGACGCTGCCGACCGCCAACCCAACCCTGCCGGGCAAGCCGACGGCGAACCCGACGCTGCCTGGTAAGCCGACGGCGAACCCGACGCTGCCGGGTAAGCCGACGGCGAACCCGACTCTGCCGGGCAAGCCAACGGCCAACCCGACTCTTCCCGGCAAGCCGTCTCTCCCGGGCAAGCCTGAGCTGCCGCCTTGCGTGCACGTTCCGAACCCGACGGCAACGCCGTCCGTGCCCGGCAAGCCCACACTCCCGCCGGTACCGACCACCAAGCCGACACTGCCGGGCAAGCCGAGCCTGCCGCCGGTACCGACTGCAACCCTGTCGCTCCCAGGCAAGCCGACTCTCCCCAAGCTGCCGCCGCTCCCCACCAAGCCAACCTTGCCCAAGCCGCCGAAGCCGTCGTGGCCCACCACCACCCCGACCTGGCCGACCCATCCGCCGTTGCCGACCGGCACCCCCTCCTTCCACCGGTAGGGCGCTCCCGGACCACCGGCGAGTAGAGCGAATCGACCTCTGCCCGCCGGTGCTCCCATCAGCCGGCCCTGCAACTCCAGCGAGGACCAGCCGGATGGGAGCCGGCTGGTCCTCAGCTCGAAGCCACCCGAAGCTGAGCGGCAGTTGCCTCGTCGGCGGGGAAGAACGATTCGATCATCAGTTCCGAGACCGTCACGTCCAGCGGCGTGCCGAAGGTCGCGATCGTGGTGAGCAGCGACAGTTCACGATCTCCATGACGCAGCTTCATCGGTACGACGACCTCCGACGCCGTACCGAGCTCGATCCGCTCACCCCCGGGGTACGCACGCAGTTCGTCGTACAGGTCCTGGAGCTCGGGGTCGGCCGTGCTCGCCAGCTGGCGATGCAGGCTGGACAGCACACTCGCGCGAAGCTCGGGCAGGTTGCCGATCCGCGGCGCCATCCCGTCGGGATGCAGGGTGAGACGCAACGCGTTGATCGGTGGCTTGAGCAACTCCGCCGTGACTCCCTCGGTGAACAACGCGATACCGGCGTTCGCTTCGACGATGTTCCACCACCGGTCGACCACCAGCGCGGGATACGGCTCGTGGGCCTTGAGCAACCGGCGCAACGCCTCCCGGACCGCCAGCATTGCCGGTGAATGCAGTGAGGCCTCGCTGTAGATCGGCGCGTAACCGCCGGCCAGCAGCAACTGGTTGCGATCCCGCAGCGGTACGTCGAGGTGCTCCGCCAGCCGCAGTACCATCTCGCGGCTCGGTTTCGACCGGCCGGTCTCGACGAAACTGACGTGCCGGGTGGACACCTCCACCTGGTTGGCCAGGTCCAGCTGGCTGAGCCGGCGACGCTCTCGCCAGCCGCGCAACAACTCACCCACCGGGCGCTGGAACGTCTCGTCGATCGTCACGCTCATGTCTCGACGGTAACCGCTGAGGTGGTCACCTCGATGACCTCCGACGTCATCGACCGGCACCCGATCGGTACGACTTTCGTCGGCCCTGGTGCCCGCCCGACGGTGGATGTCCTGCGCTGGCGTGCTGCCTAGGTTCAGCGGTATGGAAAAACGTTGGAAACAAGGCATTCCAGTGGTGATGGTTGCTGTCGGCGCCATCACCGCTCTGCTCCCCGGTACTGCGGCAGCGGCGCCCGCCAAGCCGCTCGCCGCCATCGACTGGGCCGCATGCAACCCAGGCAGCGTCGAGCAGTGCGGCAAGTTGACCGTGCCGCTGGACTGGTCGAAGCCGGCAGGCACCAAGACCGAGATCCTGGTCGCCCGGGTGCCCGCGAAGGACCAGGTGAACAAGCTCGGATCGTTGACGTTCAACCCCGGCGGTCCCGGTGGCGCCGGGGCGTCGATCTTCGCCGAAGGCCTGGCCGACCGGATCTTCGGGGACTATCGCGACCGCTACGACCTGGTCAGCTTCGATCCCCGGGGAAGCGGCGGCAGCACCGCACTCGCCTGCGGCCCGATCCTGCGCCCCGGCGTACCGGTGTTCCCCAAGAACAAGGCGCAGTACGACGCCATGGTCGCCTCGAGTCGCGCCACGGGTGAGGCCTGCCTGCGCAAGCACGGCGAGCTGATGCGCAACCTCGACACCCGCACGGCCGCCCGCGACCTGGACGCGATCCGGGCCGCGCTCGGGGAGGACAAACTCAACTTCATCGGCCTGTCCTACGGCTCCTACCTCGGTACGACGTACGCGCAACTCTTCCCGCGGCGGGTCGGCCGGATGGTGCTGGACGGGATCGTCGACCACGCGCAGGGCGCGACCCGGTTCATGCTCGACGAGGCGAAGACGATGGAGGACACCTTCAACCGGTTCGCCGCTTGGTGCGACCGGGACGCCTCGTGTGCCTTGCACGGGCAGGACGTCGGCGCGGTCTGGGACAAGCTGGTCGCCAAGGCGGACAAGACTCCGCTGCAGGTGCCGGATCATCCGCCGGTCACCGGTGACACGATGCGGCTGACGCTGCCGGCGTTGATGCCGAAGACCGGTCTGATGGCTGATTCGTGGCCGCCGCTGGCCGAGGGAATCGCGCAGGCGGTCAAGGGCGACGGCTCGTTGTTCGCCCAGACGAGCTACCTCGGCGCCTACGAGACGGCGTACGCCGCGGTGTCCTGCATGGACCTGCCCGGTGAGCTCGAGGGGTACGCCGACGCGAAGGCCCGGCTGGCGATGGCGAAGGCGGTCGCGCCTCGCGTCGGAGCCGCGGTCGAAGGCTGGGTGATCACGGCCGCCTGTTCGGGGTGGCCGGTCGAGCCGAGCAATCCGTGGCAGCCGACGCCGGTCAAGGGTGTGCCGCCGATCCTCATCACCTCGACCGCGCACGACCCGTCCACACCGGTCAGCAACGCCTACGGGCTCGCGCGTCAGATCCGGGGCAGCCGGCTGCTGGTGACCGACGACGCCATCGGCCACACGGCGTACTTCAACTCGGCCTGTGGCCGCGCGGCGATCGCGTCGTACCTGATCGACGGCAAGCTGCCGCCGAAGCGCTCCACCTGCCGCTGAGCTCCACCCGCAGCAGAGCAGTGCTCTCGCGGACGATCAGCTCGACGGCCGGTTCGCTCGTCGGTCGCTCGAGTTGCTCGTCCGCGCGCTCTCGGCCGTGGCCAGGCTGCTTCGGTCGACCGGACGTCCCGACTCGGCGGAGAGCCGCACCGCGGCGAGCAGTTCGAGTGTGCCGTGGCCCGGACGATGGCCGTCGCAGGCCTCGGCATGCTGCAGGCTCTCACTCCAGGCCTGCGCCACCGGTGCCTCTCGCCCCGGAACGGCGGTGAGCCGCCAGTCCGCGCAGTCGCTGACCTCCACGGTCGCGTGCTCGAAGTCGAACCGCAGATAGTTCACCTCCCGCGGAGCCAGCGAGCTGCTGACCACATTGGCGATCGTGCCGTCCGCGAACGTCACCAACGCGCCCGACACGTCCTCGATCGCCGTCCGCCGGGCCCGCCGGCTGGCCACCGCGACCACGCTCGTCCACTCCCCGAGCACACCGAGCATCAACTCGAGCTGATGCCGGTACTCCGGGGCGGTCCCGGGCGCCAGATACTCGGCCGGCCGCAGTCCCAGGGTGTTGCAGACCGCGCTGACCACCCGTCCCCAGCGAGCGTCGTTCGCCACCCGCCGCAACGGCAGCTGCAAACAGGACGTGTCCATCTCGACCGCCCCTCTGAACATCATCGAAAACCTTCGAGCCCGTTCAGGCTAAGAGTGGCAGGAATTGCCGTCAAACTTTCGAAACTTATCGGAATCGGTGGTGATCACGCACGGCAGGAAAAGAGGTGGTTCCGGTCTCCCGGTCAGCGCTTCCGCGGACGATGATGTGCAGCATGGGCGCAGAGCTGGAGGGCGGGGATGAGTAATCTGCAGTTCGATCCGGAGGTGTCGCGGCAGCTCGAGTCGGTCTACACGACACCGGACGTGATCGAGCAGCGGCGGGTGGTTCGGACGGCGCTCGCGCTCCGGCCGGGAGACCGGGTCCTCGACGTCGGCGTCGGGCCCGGACTGCTGGCCGCGGAAATGGCGGCCGAGGTCGGGCCGGGCGGGCGGATCTGCGGAATCGACATCAGCGACAGCATGCTGGCGCTCGCGGCGACCCGAGCCAAGGTGCCGAACGGGCCGGCGATCGAACTGCACCATGCGGCGGCCGGGCGCATCCCGCAAGGACCCGACAGCTTCGACGTCGTGGTCTCCACCCAGGTCTTCGAGTACCTGGACGACGTACCGGGTGCCCTCAACGAGATCCGCCGAGTACTACGCCCCGCCGGGCGCGTGGTCCTGCTGGATACCGACTGGGGCTCGATCGTCTGGCGATCCACTGACGACAGCCGGATGAGTCGCGTACTGACCGCCTTCGAGGAGCACCTCGAGGATCCGCATCTGCCCCGCACTCTGGGGGACTCACTGGACAAGGCAGGCTTCACCGTCACTCACCGGCAAGTGGTCCCGATGCTCAACACCGGCTACGACGCGCGCACCTACAGCGCCGGGCTGATCGACATCGTGGAGGCGTTCGTTCCCGGCCGGGCGAAGGTGTCCGAGCAGGAAGCCACCGCCTGGGCGGAGGATCTCCGCAACCTCGGGGACAGCTACTTCTTCAGCCTCAACCGCTATCTCTTCGTCGCTTCTGCTCTTTGACGGGAAGTAACGCCGACAGCCCGCCGTGGGCGCGGCGGGCCGTTGTGCGTTGGGGAGTCAGTTGGTGCGGAGGCTTGAGAAGAAGGCGCGGATGTCGTTGGTGACGTCTTGGGGGCGTTCGAGGGAGGCGTAGTGGCCGCCGGTGGGGTAGTTGGTCCAGTGGACGATGTTGGGGTTGTCGCGATCGGCGAGTGGGCGAATGGTTTTGAAGTCGTCGGCGAAGACGGCGACGCCGGTGGGGGCGGTGTTGAGGGCTGGTTCGGTGCCGGCGTTGGCTTCTTCGTAGTGGTAGCGGCCGGCCGCGGCGGAGGTGTTGGTGAACCAGTAGAGGGTGACTTGGGTGAGGATCTGGTCGGGGGTGAGGAGGCTGGTGCCGTTGCCGAAGTTGTTGAACAGTTCGTTCCAGGCGAGTTGACCGACAGGGGAGTCGGAGATGCCGACAGCAACTGTTTGGGGTCGGGTGGAGTTGATGGCGTTGTAGCCGCCGACGGACTGGAACCAGGCGAGGTGTTCGAGGGCGGCGTAGTCGTCGGGGGTGAATTTCTCGAACTCGGTGGGGTTGCCGGAGGGGAAGGAGAAGAGTTGGAGGACGTGGAGGCCTAGGAAGCCGGGAGGGTTGAGGAGGCCGAGTTCGCGGGAGATCATGGCGCCGGCGTCGGAGCCGTGGGTGCCGTAGGTGTTGTAGCCGAGGCGGCGCATGAGGGTGTCGAAGGTGCGGGCGACGCGGGCCATGGTCCAGCCGCGGTCGGTCAGTGGGGTGCTGAAGCCGAAGCCGGGGATGGAGGGGATGACGAGTGAGTAGGCCTCGGAGGCCTGGCCGCCGTGGGCGGCGGGGTCGGTGAGGGGGCCGATCATGTCGAGGAAGTCGATGAAGGATCCGGGGTAGGTGTGGATCAGCAGCAGTGGGGTGGCGTCGGGTTCGGCGGACGGGACGTGGAGGAAGTGGACGGTCTGGCCGTCGATGTCGGTGAGGTAGTGCGGGAACTGGTTGATCCGGGCTTCCTGGGCGCGCCAGTCGAAGGTGTGTTGCCAGTGGTCGACCATGTCGGTGAGGTAGTGGTTCGGGGTGCCGAGGTCCCAGTTGTCGCCGGGGGCGGGCTCGGGGAGGCGGGTGCGGGCGAGACGCTCGTTCAGGTCGTCCAGGTCGGTCTGGGCGATCTCGACGCGGAAGGGGCGAATGTCTGCGGAGGAGGTGCTGTCGTTGTTGTTCATGGCTTTACCGTAGAAGCCATATAGGAACGTTGGATTCCTATTTACCGAACTCTTTTTCGGCGGCCGACAACGGCAGCAAACGGTCCACCGTCGCGCGGCCGACCTCGCGCATCGCCGCCGCGGTCATGTTGGTCTTGAGCAGGAACTGCAGCCCCTGCTGGATGGTCAGCAGGAGTCGGCCGAGTTCGCGAGGGTTGGTGTCGTCGGGCAGGTCGCCCTCGGCCACTGCTCGCGCCACCGCATTGGTGAAGCAGTCCTCGACCGCCTGGTACGTCGCCCGCGCGCGGCCGGTGACCTCGGGGTCGCGCGCCGCCAGTTCGGTGGTGCTGTTGGCCAGGAAGCAGCCCCTGGTCACCTCGACCGGACCGTTGTGCTGGGTAACGTCATCGGGTGGGCCGGGGGTGAAGAAGCCTCGCAGTACGACGATGGCGCGCTCGCCTCGCTGGACGGCTTCGCAGACACCGTCGGAGGTCTCGTGCGCGTAGGCGCCGAGCACCTTGAGGAACAACTGGTGCTTGTCACCGAAGGCGCCGTACAGGCTGCCCTTGCCGAGCCCGGTGGCCCTCGTCAGGTCGTCGAGCGAGGTCGCCGCGTAACCCTTCTGCCAGAACTCGTCCCGCGCGGCTCGCAGTACCTGCTCCTCGTCGAACTTCCTCGGCCGGCCCATACCGCTCAGCCTACCGCGTATTTGACCGATCGGTCCTGAATGGCTTTACTGGACCGTATGGTCAATAACTCGCTGCAAGGAAAGAACGCTCTGGTCACCGGTGGCACCCGGGGCATCGGGGCGAGCATCGTCGCCCGGCTGCTGGCCGGTGGTGCCACCGTCGTCACCACCTCGCGGACGCCGGTCGACAACCTGCCCGCGGGCGTTCACTACATCCAGGCCGACCTCGGTACGCCGGAAGGCGCGACCCGGCTCGGCGAAGAGACGCTGAGGCACTTCGACGGCAAACTCGACATCCTGATCAACAACGCCGCCTCCAGCGAGGCCTATCCCGCAGGAGCCGGCTCCATCCCCGACGACGCCTGGCAGAGCTCGCTCGACCTGTCCTACCTGAGCGCGGTCCGGGTGACCTCTCGCTTGCTGCCGAGTCTGCTGACGGCGCGAGGCGCGATCGTCAACATCTCGTCGGCCGTCACGCTCGAGGTCGTACCGGCTCTGGCCCACTATGCGGCCGCCAAAGCAGCCCTGGAGAAGTACAGCCAGACCCTGGCCGCAGAGTTGGCTCCTCAGGGTGTCCGGCTCAATGTGGTCATCCCGGGCAACGTCGTCACGCCGGGCGCCGACAAGATCCGCCAGGATCTGGCCGACGCGGCCGGCATCCCGGTGGAAGCGATCACCGCAGGAACCCCGCTCGGTCGAGCGGGCATCCCCACCGACATCGCCGCCGCCGTCGCCTTCCTGGTCTCCGACCAGGCCGAATGGATCACCGGCACTCAGCTCCTGGTGGACGGCGGTGCCTCAGTAGGACTGGCGGCCTGATTGGTTGTACCTACCGACAGGAAGTAGTCCGTCGCACGCATTGGCGCCACGCTCACGGCAGCACCGCCAGGCCACGATATCGGCACTACTGCCTGTCGTTCGGTACGCCGGCCCACAGGCGCGCCGTCTCCACCTCGGTTGCCGCGTCGTTGGTGCGCTGGAAGTTCCGGCCGCCCCTCGCGAAGGTGAGGACAGTCCCACCGGGCACCGCCGACTCGGGGATCGGGGACCGCGACCAGTCGCACGGGCGGACGTGCACGAGATCGGCGGCCGCTGCGGCGGGTGAGGCGTCGTACTGCCATCCGCCCTTAAGGCGGCCCAGGTAGTACGGGCCGTCTGGTTCCCGAGTCCAGACGAAGGCGCCGACCGGAACCTCGGCGAACCGCTGCAGCCGCCGGGCGGTGCGGGCGTCGTACGTGAAGGCGGTGGCGGTGAGCGCCTCGGCGAGGTCGGCGGGCGGAGGATCGAGGCGGCCGCCGAATCCGCAGCAGCCGAGATCCAGTGCGCGTTCCACGGCCAGGCCGGCCGGTACGTCGTCGCGGCGGGATCGCATCGGCGCGCGGTACACGGGGATCGGTGCGCGGTACACGGGGTCGGTCATCCGTCGTCCGTTCGGTCGCTGTCCGGCGGAACCGACGACCTGGGGCGGGCGCACCGTGGGGTACGCCCGCCGCCGTCGGTCGTTCTCCCGCCCCTCAGTGGGAGAACTCGCGGCTCGGTGAGCACCACCCATGCCCGAATGGGGCCGACTGAACCGCGGGACTGTCTACTCGTACCCCACCGTCGGTGGCTCACACCCGGCGATCCGGAAAACTTGACGTTTCTCGTACAACGGCCGCCGTGGACGGATGACACCGGCCGCACCTAGCCTGAACAACGATTCCGTGGCCGGGGGTGGCCGTGGGCGTCACAGGGGGGAGGGGTCGATGACGGACGTCTTCGACGAGATTCAGGACGACGAGCTGTCCGAGGCCGAGCTGGACGAGCTGGAAGCGCTCGGGGCCGGCGAGGACGCGGAGCTGATCCTCGGGCAATTAGATGCCTGAGGCAAGGATTGTCTGGCGGCGGACCCAGCTGAACCGGCGGACCGTCGCGATGCTGGTGGCGGCCGAGAAGCTCTACCGGTCGCAGTTCAGGTTCATCCAGGGCTCGTACAACAAGGGTGGCGTGGAAGCCTCCGCCGGGACGCACGACGGTGGCGGCGCGGTCGACGTCGACGTGGCCAAGCAGAGTCCGGCCCAGCGCCGGGCGATCGTGCTGGCCCTGCGCAAGGTCGGCTTCGCCGCGTGGCTCCGGACACCGGCGCAGGGTCGCTGGCCGTACCACGTGCACGCGATCGCGATCGGCGACCAGGACCTGTCCCGAGGTGCCGCGATCCAGGTGCAGGAGTACAAGCGCAAACGCAACGGGCTGGCCAACCGGGGCACGGACGACGGCCCACCCGGTTTCTACGCGATGACCTGGGAGCTCTATCTCAAGGCGCACCCGGCACCGGAGCCGCCCGCCGTACCGGACTCGTCGATCTCGCTCGCCGCGATGGCCTATGCGCGGACGCACGACGCGATGACCGGAGCGTGGGGTGCCGACCGGGCCCGGGTCGTCGCCTGGGCCGCGCATCCGAGGGTCGGGGCGATCGCCGGGACCGAGACCGTACCGGCCGCCGGCGTCTCGTGGCACCTGCACTTCCAGCGCGTACTGCGAAAGGTGGAACTGAAGTTCGGGCTGCCTCCGACCGGCATCTTCAACGACGGCATTGCCACCGTGATGAAACGCTACGGCTACACGATCACCGCCTGACCCGAACCGCGGGAGCAACGACAAGGCCCCACCGGTAGCAGCCGGTGGGGCCTTGATTGGTCCACTACCGCCCGAACATCTCCGGTGCGACTGTGGAGGTGGAGAGCGGAACCGACGCCGATGCAGGGGTCAAGACGTCGGCTCCGCTTGCCTGTGGGGTTATCTCGCGTCGACCGCCCAGACGTGCGCCTGGTGGAACTCGAGGTCTCGCTGCATGCCGACCGGGGCACCGGCCGTTCCGAGGTGCTGGAGCGTCGGTACGACGACCGCTCGGACGTCCGACCGCTTCACCTCGTCCAGCAGCGCGTGGAACGCGGCGGACTCGGCGGCGTCGCGCTCGGTGTACACCGTGCCGAGGGCGAATCCCTCGGCACTGGCGAACGCCGCGAGCGAGTTCGTGGCCGCGGCCAGTTCCTCCGCGCAGCTGAGCGCGTCGGCCCGGACGTAGCCGAGCAGCGTCGGACGGGTGGTCATCGCGCTAGCTCCGGTACGCCGACCGCGTCGACGAGAACGGGCTCGCTGGTCACGCGCAGGGAGGCGAACCGGCGGCGCATGGCTTCTTCGTACTGCGCTGCCTGGTCGACGTCCGCGGTGTGGTCAGCGATCGTGGTGGCGCCGAACCAGACCCGCACGCGGCGGTGCGAGGCGGGAATCTCGATCGACTCGGTCATCGGTGGTCCTTCGGTTCTCGAGGAGGCTGCCCGACGCTGGGCATAAGGAAAGAACACCGTATAAAGCCGCACCCCGGAATAGACCGACAAGGACCTTTACAGAGGCCTTACGCAGTGTTGTCATCGCGGTGAATTCGCTGGTCAGAAGGTGCGGGAGCGGTTCCGGGAACACTGTGCCTTTATGGCCTGTCAAGAATGTTTACCCTAATTTGCCAATAACGATTCGGGCACCGCCGGAGGGTTTCGTCACGGCCGCAAATGTAGGACTTCCTGCTAACTGCGGGCACTCATTCGAATACGGAGCGACCACGGCCAGGCTCCGCTCGAAGTCGTCGGCCCGGTCCGCGGTTTTGGCCAAGACCGTAATTCGCGGGGATCGCCGTCGAGATCAGGCGGTTTCGGAATGGTTCGGTGGGACGGCGGAGCGATGATTGCCGCTGACAACAAATAGCTGATGATGTCCACGGCGAGCACGAACTTGATTCCTGGTCCGGCCGGCAGCAGTGCGCCGTGTGGTGGAGCGGCCAGCCGGATCACGCTGCCGGAGCAGGCGGTGAATGAGTTCGCCGCGACCAGCCCTTCGCCGGTACGCACGATGGCCGGCATGAGCGTTCGGGCGGCCGGCTGATCCGGAGCCGCCGGAAGTCGCCGTTCCGCAAACTCGTCACGAGGCTGGAGGCTACTTGGAGAGCGGGCTGGACCACTCCGGCCGTCTCCGCGCTCGGTGAGCCCTCTGGTTGGTCCTCCGGCTAGGGTCGAGAGAGTGGAGATTGCTGCGCGGATCGCGTCCGCTCAATTGCAGGGTTTGGCCCGGGCCCGGCGGCAGATCGTGGCCGGCCCGCTGGTCGGCATGTTGCACGACGAGGACGTCTGGTTCCTGTCCGTGGCGGTCGCCGCCGAGCCGGGAACACCGTTCGACCCGGAAGAGGTGTCCTGGGCACTGGAGACGATCCGCAAGGCCTTCGCCGCCGAAGGACGCTGGCTGCACGCCGAACTGATCGAGGAGGCCAGCCCCGGTCTCGCCGAGGCACTCGCCGCCAACGGTATGACGATCGTCTCCCGCCCACCCCTGCTGGTGGTCGAGCCTGCAGACCTCAGGCTCCCGGAGCTCCCCGACGGCATCACTGCCTCGGTGATCAACTCCCCCGAGGAGCAGGCCGAAGCGGATGCCGTCGCCGCGGACGCCTACGAGACCGACGACGCAGCAAACCCGTTCCAGCCCGACCCCGCCAACGGCGCCGGCGTACTGATCCGCCAGAACGGCGCACCGGTCGCTACTGCCGCGTGGACCGCCATCGCCGACGGCGTGACCGAGGTCGCCGGAGTAGGCACGCTGCACTCCCACCGCCGACAGGGCCTGGGCGCACTCGCAACGGCGTACGCGACCCAGCAGGCCTTCAAAACCGGCGGCGCCACCCTCGCCTGGCTCACCCCCGGCGACGACGGCGCCGACCGCATCTACCGCCGCATCGGCTACACCCCCCAAGCCACCGCAATCCACCTAGGCGACCCCGGCGGCCACCTAAACGACCTGCGCTAACCGCCCACCACCCACCGCCCGCTGCCCGCGCTGCCGCCGCTGCCCGCGCTGCCCGCGCTGCCCCCACCGCTCGCGCTGCCCCCACTGCCCGTGCTGCCGCGCTGCCCCCACCGCTCGCGCTGCCCCCACTGCCCGTGCTGCCGCGCTGCCCCCCACCGCCCGTGCTGCCGCGCTGCCCCCCACCGCCCGTGCTGCCGCGCTGCCCGCGCTGCCCGCGCTGCCCGCGCTGCCCGCGCTGCCCGCCCCCGCCGTACGCACCCAGAGTTACCCCTGCGAACGAAGGGTTCCCCCCGGTTCTAACAGGGGGGAACTCTCCACTCGCGGGGGTTAGTTTCCTGCGGGTCGGGTGTTGCGGGGGAGGGGAACTCGGTGGGGCGGCGGAACGACCGGCAAACCGTGGGGGTGTCGGCTGTTCTGTTGGTTGGTGGGGTCAGCGGACGGTGAAGCCTGCCTTGCGGAACGCGTCGGCGAGGGAGCCTTCGTCCATGGGCACGTCCTTGGCCGGCTGAGAACCGCCCGGACGACCGCCCTGACCGCCTCTACCCTGCCCGCCTGCGCCACCACCCGGACCACGACCGCCGGAACCACCCGGACCGCGACCGCCACCGCCTGAGCCACCGGGGCCCCGACCACCACCCGAGTCACCGGGACCTCGACCGCCACCACGGTTTTCACCGGAGCGGGCCGAACGCCCCTCACCCGACCGGCCACCGGAGGTGGGCGCGCCGACCTCGTCGTCCAGACGCAGTGTCAGCGAGATGCGCTGGCGCGGGATGTCGACCTCGAGCACCTTCACCTTGACGATGTCGCCTGGCTTGACCACCTCGCGCGGGTCCTTCACGAAGTTCTTCGAGAGCGCCGACACGTGCGCCAGACCGTCCTGGTGTACTCCGATGTCGATGAACGCGCCGAAGGCCGCCACGTTGGTGACCTGGCCCTCCAGCCGCATCCCGGGCTTCAGGTCGCCGATCTTCTCGACTCCCTCGGCGAAGGTCGCGGTCTTGAAGGCCGGCCGGGGGTCGCGCCCGGGCTTCTCCAACTCGGCCAGGATGTCGGTCACCGTCGGCAGCCCGAACATGTCGTCGACGTAGTCCGCGGCCTTCAGCGACTTCAGCGCCGGCGAGCCGATCAGCGACTTCAGGTCGGTGCCGGTCGAGTCGATGATCCGGCGCACCACCGGGTACGCCTCGGGGTGCACGCTCGACGAGTCGAGCGGGTCGGCGCCGTCGGGGATCCGGAGGAAGCCGGCCGCCTGCTCGAACGCCTTCGGGCCGAGGCGCGGCACCTCCTTCAGCGCGGACCGCGACTTGAACGGCCCGTTCTGGTCGCGGTGGATGACGATGTTGTCGGCCAGCCCCTGGGTGATCCCCGAGACCCGGGTCAGCAGCGGCGCGGAGGCCGTGTTGAGGTCGACGCCGACCGCGTTCACCGCGTCTTCGACCACCGCGTCCAGCGAGCGGGACAGCGACGCCTCCGGCAGGTCGTGCTGGTACTGACCGACGCCGATCGACTTCGGGTCGATCTTCACCAGCTCGGCCAGCGGGTCCTGCAGCCGGCGGGCGATCGAGACCGCGCCGCGCAGCGTGACGTCCATCCCGGGCAGCTCGGCCGAGGCGAACGCCGACGCGGAGTACACCGAAGCGCCCGCCTCCGAGACGACCGCCTTGGTGAGCTTGAGCTCCGGGTGCTTCGCGATCAGCTCGGCGGCCAGCTTGTCGGTCTCCCGGGACGCCGTGCCGTTGCCGATGGCAATCAAGTCGACCTTGTGCGCGGCGGCCAGCGCGGCCAGCGTCGCGATCGAGCGGTCCCACTGGTTCTGCGGGACGTGCGGGTAGATCACGCCGGTCGAGACGACCTTGCCGGTCGCGTCGACGACGGCCACCTTCACGCCGGTCCGGAAGCCCGGGTCGAGCCCCATCGTCGCGCGAGTTCCGGCCGGTGCCGCGAGCAGCAGGTCGCGCAGGTTCGCCGCGAAGACGCGGACCGCCTCGTCCTCGGCGGCCTGCCGCAGCCGGGTGCGCAGGTCGATGCCGAGGTGCACCAGGATCTTGGTCCGCCAGGCCCAGCGGACCGTCTCGACTAGCCACTGGTCGGCCGGGCGGCCCTGGTTCTCCACCCCGACCTTGCGGGCGATGGTCGCCTCGTACTCCGTCGGCCCGTCGACCGTCTCGGCCCCCGCGGGCTCGGACTCGACGGTCAGCGACAGCACTTCTTCCTTCTCACCGCGGAACATCGCCAGGATCCGGTGCGACGGCATCTTGGTGAACGGCTCGTCGAAGTCGAAGTAGTCGGAGAACTTCGCCCCGTCCGTCTCCTTGCCCTCGCGCACCTTCGAGGCCAGCCGGCCCCGCGTCCAGACCCGCTCCCGCAGCTCGCCGATCAGGTCGGCGTCCTCGGCGAACCGCTCCACCAGGATCGCCCGGGCGCCGTCCAGCGCCGCCTGCGGATCGCTGACCTGGTCGTTCACGAACACCGAGGCGGCGGCCAGCGGCGGCACGCTCGGGTCGGCCAGCAGCCCGTCCGCGAGCGGCTCCAGCCCGGCCTCGCGGGCGATCATCGCCTTGGTCCGGCGCTTCGGCTTGAACGGCAGGTAGATGTCCTCCAGCCGCGACTTGGTCTCCGCCGCCAGGATCGACGCCTTCAGCGCGTCGTCGAGCTTGCCCTGACTCTCGATCGACTCGAGCACGGTCGCCCGGCGTTCCTCCAGCTCGCGCAGGTACCGCAGGCGCTCCTCGAGGGTGCGCAGCTGCGAGTCGTCGAGCTCGCCGGTCACCTCCTTGCGGTACCGCGCGATGAACGGCACCGTCGAGCCCTCGTCCAGCAGCGCGACGGTTGCCCGGACCTGACCGACACCCACTTCGAGTTCGTCGGCGATCCTCTGCTCGATCGACTGCAATGCCACTGTCCCGCATCCCCTCTACATCCGATGACAGGCGAACATTCTGCCCCGCTCGCCGCATCGCACATCCTTCCCTATCCCGCGGACAGAACTCGACCACCGCCCCCACCCTGTGGACAACCGGCCCCGATCCGGTACTACGCGGCGTCGCGCGCCGGCCGCATCACCGTGCAGGCGATCACCACCGCGACGGCGACCAGGACGGCGGCGATCGCGAAGGAGAGCTGGAAGCCGCTGGTCAGCGCGTCGAGCACCGGCGTACCGGCGGTCGTCAGACTCTCGGTCCGGGTCGCCGCCAGCGTCGCCAGCACGGCCAGCCCCAGCGCGGCCCCGACCTCGGCCGTCGTGCCGATCAGGCCGGAGGCGAGACCGGCGTCCTCGGACTTCACGTCGGCCATCGACAGTCCCATCAGCGCCGGGAAGCAGATGCCGCCACCGAGCCCGAGCAGGAAGAGCACCGGCATCACGTGCACGAAGTACTTGCCGTCGACCGGAGCCTGGGTGAACAGGGCCAGTCCCACGACGATCAGCGACAATCCGCCGATCAGCGGCCGGCGCGGCCCGAACCGGATGACCAGCTTCTCGGAGTACCGGACCGACAGCAGGCCCATCACCAGGGTCGTCGGCAGGAAGGCGAGCCCGATCTCCAGCGCGTCGTACCCGAGGACGCGTTGCAGGTAGAGCGAACCGAGGAAGAAGATGCCGAACATCCCGGCGCTGGACAGCGCCTGGACCAGGTTGGCGCCGGTCAGCGTGCGGGACCGGAAGATCCGCAGCGGTACCAGCGGGTTCGCGGCTGTCGCCTCACGAACGACGAAGCAGGCCAGCAGGGTCAGCGTGAGGATGCTCAGCACGATCGTTCGCGGCGCCGTCCAGCCCAGTTCCGCGGCCGGCTTCACGATCGTGAACACGCCGACCATCAGCGCCGCCGTGATCAGCACCGCACCCGGTACGTCGGTGCCGCGGCCGAACCCGATGCCCTGATCCTTCTCGATCAGCTTCACCGCCAGCAGCACGGCCACGATGCCGATCGGCAGGTTGACGAAGAAGATCCAGTGCCAGCTGATCGCCTGCGTCAGCGCGCCGCCGGCGAGCAGCCCGATCGAGCCGCCGGCCGAGGCGACGAAGGCGTAGACGCCGATCGCCTTGGCCCGTTCCCGCGGTTCGGGGAACAGCGTGACGATCATGCCCAGGATGACGGCCGAGGTGAGCGCGCCGCCGACCCCTTGCAGGAAGCGCGCCACGACCAGCGCCTCCGCCGAGTTGGCGAGACCGCACAGCACCGAGGCGACGGTGAAGACCACCAGGCCGGCCACGAAGACGGTGCGCCGGCCGAGCAGATCCCCGAGCCGGCCGGCCAGCAGGAGCAGGCCGCCGAAGGCGATCAGGTACGCGTTGACCACCCAGGCGAGACTCGAACTGGTGAAGCCCAGATCGTCCTGGATGGCCGGCAGCGCCACGTTCACGATGGTGACGTCGAGGACGATCATCAGCATGCCGGCGCAGAGCACGTAGAGGGCCGGCCAGCGCGAGCGGCCGCCCTGGGTGGCCGGCGTCGTCGCCAGGGTGTCGGTCGTCGCGTGCATCAGTTGCTCCTTCTGGTCCGGTGAGGTCCTACACCTCTACGTCGAACCAGCGGAGCTCAGATTGACACGTCGGAAGAACCCTTTTTCTGCGGCTGGGTCCGGGTGCGGGCGATCCAGTAGCCGATCAGCGCCGGGACCAGGCCGGAACCGACCGCGAACAGGGTGGGTAGCTGGGAGACCAGCGCGAACCAGGTGAACAGCGCGATCACGCCGCCGGCCACCGGCAGTGACCGCCGCAGCAGGAACAGGTTGGCTTCACGGAACAGGCTTTTCGACGTGCTGTTCTCCGGCGCGGTGGGGAGCACGGCGAGCGTGCTGAGGTAGAGCCCGATGATCATCCCGGTCAGCGGAATCAGCACGGCCAGGGCGGCGATCCGGATCACGCCGTTCGCGTTGGCCCAGAACAGCAGGCCGAACGCGAGCGCGATGCTGCCGAAGTACAGGGCGAGGCCGGTCAGCCAGAAGCGCGGGAAGGCCCACTTGAACTGCTTGAAGAAGCGGCGCAGCAACTGCGGATGGTCCTGGCTGAGGGCGTCCGGCAGCACTCGCTGGAAGGCGAACGCCGCGGGGTAGAGCGTGACTACGCCGAGGCTGAGGACGAGGAAGACGATCTGCAGCATGAGCAGGTCGCCGATCACCGTCAGCCTGGACAGCACGGCGTTGGTCCGGCCGGTTCCACCGGTCTCGCTCACGCTTTCTCCTTCACGTCGGATCTCATGATCGTATGATCACAAACAATCAGATCCGGAACCCCGCCCCCGGAGGACCCGCATGCTTGCACCGGAACGCCACGAGCTGATCCTGCGCAGTCTGCGCCGGCACGGCCGGCTGCGGGTCGCCGACCTGGCGGCCGAGCTGGGCGTTTCCGCGATCACAGTACGCCGCGACCTGGCCGAGCTGGACACGGCGGGACTGCTGCGCCGCGTGCACGGCGGCGCGGTCGGCATCACTCCGGCGCCGGTTCGCGGCAGCCAGGGCAGCCAGCTGACCATCGGCATCATCGTGCCGAGCTCGACCTTCTACTACACCGACGTGATCCGCGGTGCCGAGGCGATGGCCGAGCGGTACGGCGCCCGCCTGGTGCTGGGCGTCTCCGGGTACGACGTGACCGTCGAGCAGGAGCGTCTCGAGAAGGTGCTCGGGATCGGGGTGGCCGGCCTGCTGCTCAGCACCGCCCTCGGCGACGGCCGCGCGGCGGAGGTCGGCAAGACGCTGGCCGCGATCGACGTACCGGTGGTGCTGATGGAGCGCGCGTTCGGCTTCCCCGACGCGCCGCGGGAGTACGACCACGTCCGCACCGATCACGCGTACGGCGCGATGCTGGCGCTGCGGCATCTCGTCTCGCTCGGGCACCGCAAGATCGGGATCAACCTGAACGCCAGCGTCACGGCGTACTGGCTGCGCGAGGGAATCGCCAAGGCGGCCGAGTCGCTCGGCGTCGAGCTCTTCGTCTCCCCGGTCGCGCTGCCGGCCCGCGGCGAGGACCCCGGCACCCTCGCCCAGCACGACGCCTTTCTCGCCGAGTGCGAATCCTTCGGCGCCCGCGCGGCGCTGGTGCACTCCGACGAACACGCGGCCCGGCTGACCGAACGAGCGATGGAACGCGGCCTGCGCATCCCCGACGACTTCGCCATCGTCGCCTACAACGATGAAACCGCCGCCCTCGCCGTCATCCCCCTGACCGCCGTCTGCCCCCCGAAACTCACCCTCGGCGAAACCGCCTGCGAACTCCTCCTCCGCAAACTCAAGTCACCCCCGACCCCGACCCAGCACCTGACCCTCCTGCCGGAGTTGAAGATCCGCGCGTCCTGCGGAGCCCTACCCACACCGCAATGGGTCTGACCCGCGGTTAGGTTTGGATCCGACAAGTGACGGAGGAGACCCGATGGACTACGAGCAGTTCCGGGCGCGGTACCAGCAGGTCTTCGACTCGATCGAGAGCCAGCCGGCGGCGCACTTCGCGCCCAGCTTGGCGCAGTTGAGGGCAATGGCCGCGGCGATCCAGTCACCGAAGGACCGGCGTAGGGCCGAAAACCAGATCGCGACGATCGGGGACGTTCTGTCGTACGACGACGAACCCCCACTGTCACCGGCCATGGTCAACGCCGTCCGTGCCCACGACCGAGGCAGCGCCGATGCAGGCACACCAGCCGAACGCATCGCCCGAGCTGAGTCGGCAACGATCGAGATCGGCCGAATAGCCGATACTGCCGGCCCCGCCGAACAAGCCGCCATCCTAGACCTGAACGAGCCCCTGTACATGCTGATCATGTCCCTCGAGTCGGCTGAGAGCCGCTGATGACCTTCGAGCAGTTCGAGACCGAGTACCAGCGAATCCTCGACTCGATCGAAAAGTCCTCGCCACCGACCTTGAGGACAACCGGGAGCGGACCGAGGCCGGGCACCTCATCGCCGACCTCCAAGGCGTCCTCGAGTACGACGCCGAGCCGCTCTCACCCGCGATGGTGGAGGCCGTCCGCGCCCACGCCCGAGCCGACGCTGCTGCCGGTACGCCAGCTGAACGGATCGCTTGACTCGAGGCGGGGACGGCGGAGATCGCAGGCATCGCGGAAGCCGCCGACCCCGCCGAGCAGGCGGCGATCCTGGAGCTGAACGAGTCCTTGTACATGCCGGCCGAAGCCTTGCGACCTGTGGCATCCGCATCTCCGGCAGGGAGTCGCTGATGAATTACCAGCAGTTCGACGCGGAGTACCGGCAGGTTCTGGAGGCATCGAAGGCAGGTCTGAGTACCGCCGGGCTGCAGGCCGAGATCGATCGGCTTCGCGCGTTGGTTGACGGCATCGAAGATCCTGCCGACCGACAGGATGCGGCGGACGACATCGCGATGCTCGACGACCTGGTGACCCGCGACGACACGCCGCGGCCGAGGTCCGTCGCGAGAAGCGAAGCGTTCGCTGCCTACCAGGCCGCTACGTCGAAAGAGGGGACTCCGGCCGAGCGCATCGCTCGTGCGGAGCGGGGCATCGAGGAGATCGAACGGATCGTCGCAGCAGCAGATCCGGCCGAGAGCGACTCGATCGCAGGCCTGACCGAGTCGCTTCACATGCTGATCGGCGCCTTGCGATCCGACCTGGGATGAAGGTCACCAACTACCGGGACTTGATGGCGCAGCAGGCCGCAGCCGCGGTCAAGCTCTCTGGTGCACACCACTCGTCGTGGAGCGGGCAACTGGGGCAGATCGACCGTCAGAGCAAGGTGGGCGGGCTGGCCGAGTGGGATCACTCGATCCGATACAACCCGCGGGTGGTCGACGAACCGCTGCAGGAGATGTTCCGCAATTCCCGGGTTCATCTCCAGGATCCCGCCGACCTGGGCAGCTATCGGTCCGCGCTGAAGATCGTTCTCCACGAGAACGTTCACATGCTGGCCTCGGAGGGCGGAGACCTCGCCCAGGCGCAGTACGCGTTCGCCCATCTGGACGGAGTCAGAGAGCTTGAGGAGAGCGTCACCGAGCTCTACAGCCAGCAACGGTTGAACGACTACATCGACGAGCTGGGCCTCGATCAGGTCGCGCCGGGGATCAAGGAGGCCAGGTCGACACCGGTCTATCAGGATCGCCGAGGCGATGAGGCCCGTCTTCGCGCAGATCGACAAACTCGGCCAGACCGCATCTGAGCGGGACCGGCGAACGGTCGGTGGAGAGACTGCCAGAGAGGGGTACGCGCAGATTCAGGCCATCCGGCGGCAGTGGGCTCAGCCGGCGCCACAACTCCTCCAGGATCGTTCGCAGCAGGCCGAGCAGCATCAGCAGCATCAGCAGAGTACCGATGGACCGGCGGTGCCGGGCAGGCAGAAGCCGGAGCGTGTTCAGTCCGCGCCTGAGCAGAAGCCCGAGCAGGGGCAGGAAAGCCGAGTGCTGCATGAGTCGGGCGGGCAGGCCGCGCAGTTCGGTGAGCAGCAGGAAGCTGGTGGGCAGCAGCCTGCGCAGTCGGCGGAATTGCAGCAAGCCATGCGGGCAGGGGTGAGCGGAGCGGCGCCGATGTCTTCGGCCCGCCCATTGGCGACCGGCGAGCAGGGCTCCAGGCGGGTTGGCGCGCAACCAGGCCAGGAGCGGCAGGGGCCTGAGCGCGGTGAGTGAGCGGCAACAGCAGCGAGATCGAGTACTACGCCAGCCCCGCAGTACCTGCGTGGAACTCTGATCAGCCTTGTTCCGTAACTGATCGAAATTGATCATTCGAGCGCTGGGGTCTTGACGGGAAAGCCCTTTCCTCATACTTTCGCTGCACTTGGTGGTCTGGTCGTCACACGACGGGCGCGGGCCCCGCTCGGCAGCGAAGGAGTTCCCCTGTGAGACGTGGTGCCCGGAGTGGATTGGTGGTGCTGGCCGCGGTGCTCGGCCTGGCCGCCAGTAGTTGTGGCAACGGGGTGATCGACAAGAGCACGGACGGCGTGCCCCCGGCCGAGGCGACCGGGACGTTGCGGGTGCTGGTCCCGTCGTTCCCGCCCAGCAACAAGGGGCGCGAGGAGTTCGACAAGGTCGTCGCCGACTTCCGGCAGACCTATCCGAAGATGAAGGTCGAGCCCGACTTCGCGACGTACAGCAACCTGAACGAGAAGATCTCCACCTCGATCGCGGCCGGCATCCCGTACGACGTGATGGTCACCGGCGTCGGCTGGGTGCAGACGTTCGCGTCGAAACGGCTGTTCGCCGACCTCGGTCCGTACGGCGTCACGCCCGAGGTGATCCAGGAGAAGAGCATCGGGGCGATGGTCCCGGCCGCGACGTACGAGGACAAGCTCTACGCCTATCCCGTGATCGCCGACGCCCGGGCGGTCGCGCTCCGGGTCAGCGCGTTCAGGGAGGCGGGGCTGGATCCGGACAAGCCGCCGAAGAGCATGGCCGAGCTGAAGGTCGCCGCCGAGAAGCTGACCAAGCGGAACGCCAACGGGACGATCACCCGCAGTGGGTTCGACCTGGCGGCTCCGACCAGCTTCCGGCAGACCTACACCACCCTGCTCGCCTCCACCGGGACGCCGCTCTACCTCGACGGGCAGCCGAACTACAGCAACGCCAAGGGAGTGGAGACGTTGGAGTGGATCAAGTCGATGGTCAACAACGTCCAGGTCTACGGTCAGCGCAACGCCGCCCAGCAGCCGCTGGTCTACACCGGTGAGGCCGCGATGGGCATCACCGGCGGTGCCGTCGACTGCTCCGAGAAGGGCATCGGCAAGGCCAACTGCGACGATTTGCGGTTCTTCCGGTTCGACAGCGGCAAGGAGGTCCAGTTCGTCGGCGGCGACCTGGCCTCGATCGGCTCCCGCGCCCGGCACAAGGACGCGGCCTGGAGCTTCATCCAGTCGCTGACCAAGCCGGCCTCGGTGGACGCGATGGCCAAGCTGAACAAGAAGATCCCGGCGTACAAGGGCGCGGGCGAGTCCCCGCAGGCCCAGTCGAACCCGCTCAGCAAATTCGTTGCCGAGGGCCTCGAACTCGCCATCTACGAGGGCGGATCGGCCAACTGGCTGGAGATGCGCGGCAACTTCGACACCCAGCTCACCCAGGCCGTCCTGGGGCAGAAGGATCCCGCCAAGACGCTGGCCAACCTGTCAGGACAGTCGCGATGAGCGCCACGCTGGAACGACCCACCCCCGCCGTCGCCGGTCCGCGCCGTGTCCCGCCGGCCAAGGACGGCCGCAAACTGATCCGCAGTCAGGTCCGGACCGGCTGGTTGCTGCTCGCGCCCGCGCTGCTGCACTCGGGAATCTTCCTGGTGATCCCGATCATCTTCGCGGTCGCGCTCAGCTTCACCGACTACAGCTTCGGTGACTCCTGGTCCTGGGTCGGCTTCGAGAACTACTCGGTGCTGTTCCGCGACGAGAACTTCCGCGCCGCCTTCCTCAACACGGTCACGTACGCCGTCGTGGTCATCCCGGTCTCGATGGCGATCTCGCTCGCGATCGCGATGGGCCTGAACCAGAAGATCCGCGGCCTCGGCTTCTTCCGGACGGCCTTCTACGTGCCGACGGTGACCGCGACCGTCGCGATCGCCACCATCTGGCTGTGGATCTACAACCCCGGATCGGGCCTGGCCAACGGCTTCCTCAGCCTCTTCGGTTTCGCGCCGAGCCAGTGGCTGTCGAATCCCGACACGGCACTGCCGTCGCTGATGGTGGTCGGCATCTGGCAGGGCCTCGGCACGAAGATCATCATCTACCTGGCCGCCCTGCAAGGGGTGTCCCGCGATCTGCTGGAGTCGTCCGCGCTGGACGGCGCGAACCGGTGGCAGCGCTTCGTCAACGTCACCTGGCCGGCCCTCGGCCCGGTGCAGTTCTTCGTCCTGGTCACCTCGATCGTCGGTACCTTCCAGGTGTTCGACCTCGTCTACGTGATGACCGACGGCGGGCCCGGGACCGAGACCATGGTGCTGGTGCTCGACATCTACCAGAACGCGTTCCAGGACCTGCGACTCGGTTTCGCGTCCGCCGAGACGGTGATCCTGATGCTCCTGATCGCTGTCTTCATCGGCCTCGGACGCCTGCTCCAGAAGGCGGATGTCAATGACTAGCGCAACGATGACCGGTCCGATCGTCGGCTCGAAGCCGCCGGGGCTGCGGCCCGGCCGGGTACTGCTGTACGTCGCGCTGACGCTGGGCGCGCTGGTGATGATCACCCCGTTCATCTGGATGGTGCTGACCGCGTTCAAGAGCGACCTGGAGATCGCCAAGTTCTCCTGGCTGCCGGCCGAACTGCGCTGGCAGAACTTCGTCGAGGCGATGCAGACGGCGCCGTTCCTGCGCTACTTCCGCAACAGCCTGATCATCGCGGTCGGCGAGACGGCCTTCACCCTCGCGGTCTGTACGACGGCCGGCTACGCGCTGGCCAAGCTGCCGATCCGCGGCTCGAAGGCGCTGCTGAACTACTTCATCCTGCTGCTGCTGGTGCCGTTCCAGATCATCCTGGTGCCGCTGTTCCTGATCGTGAAGTCGATCCCGTTGTTCGGCGGCAACAACATCCTCGGCCAGGGCGGGATCGGCTGGCTCAACTCCTGGTGGGGCCTGATCATCCCGCTCGGCGCCGCGCCGCTGTTCACCTTCCTGGCCCGGCAGTTCTACGTCTCGATCCCGAGCGAGCTGGCGCAGGCGGCCAGGGTCGACGGTCTCGGTGAGTTCGGCATCTTCTGGCGGATCATGACGCCGCTGGTCAAGCCGGCCCTGATCACGATCTGCGTGTTCCAGATCGAGGCTGCCTGGAACGCCTTCCTCTGGCCCCTGATGATCACCACGTCGGACGAGATGCGGCCGCTGCAACTGGGGCTGGCGATCTTCGCCCAGAACCCGGCCGAGGTCCAGTGGCCCTACCTGATGGCCGGTACGGCGCTGGCCACGTTGCCGATGATCGTGATGTTCGTCTTCGCCCAGAAGCGCTTCGTCGAAGGAATGGCGAGCGTGGGCATCAAGGGCTGACCGCCCTGGGAATCCCCTCTGCAGGTGCTCACCCCGCCCCGGGCGAGCACCTGCTGGGGCCCCCTCCACTTTCACCGGCGATCCCGAAGAAGCGCCGGAGCGTCCACTTGCCCCCCTCAAGACCAGGACCGCTCAACCATTTATCGTCACAACCCGAGGTCCGTTACAGTTTTCTCCACAATTCCCCCGAATTCCCGCACTTCTTGCGCCCGCAGGGTCTTCTCGCCGCAATTCCACTACCGGCCGGACCCGCGACCTGACTCTCCGTGACAAAAGATCGGAAAATCCGGTACTTCGGATTGCCCCGCAACCCGGCTGACCCGGTACTACGACGACGCCTGGCCGCGAACCACCGACGGACCCGGCTACACCTGGACGGTCGACAACCCGGTCGCGGCCCTCGAGGTCGCCAAGCTGCTCGGCGACCCCGACCACCGCCGCCGGATCGACTACATCCTCACCCTGGCGCCGATCCGCTCGACCCAGCTGATCGGCGCCACCCCCGTGAGCGCCCGCTGGCTCAGCGACCACTACGGCGTACTCGCCGACCTCACCTGATTCGCGTCCAGGGCGCACACCGAGCGGACTCGAGCGCCTTGTCGGTCTTCTTGACGGTGACCAACTGGTTCCCGCCGTTGCCGTTGGCGAGGATGGAGTCGAGTTCGCTGTTCGTGTTCTTCAGCCGGGCCCAGTAGCAGGAGCCTTCTGAGGAACTGCGATACGTCCCGGGCTTGATGTCTGTGCCGACCAGCCACATGCCGTCTTCGTCGATCGCGGCGGCCGGTCCGGGTGGCGGCGCCGTCACGGTCTTGACCGGGCCCGGCACCTGGACGGTTCTGGCGGGCGGCGCGGGCGCCGTGACCGTCACTTCCGCGGCCGGTGCGCTTTCGGCCGGCGCCTTGTCAGCAGGAACGCTGACCGTCACGGTCGGTGCCGGTTTCCCGGCAGTCGTCGAAGTCGCGGCGGCCGTTGCATCAGCTCCACCCCCGGCGATCGCGCCTCCCAGGGCAGCGCCGACGAGCAACGCCACGCCGCCGATGATCTGCCGAGATTTCCACCAGACCTCCGGCGGTGCTGATGGTGGCGGTCCAGCCGGCACGCCGTACTGCGGATAATTGGACATACGAGATCCCCCCTGCTGCGATGCGCCTCAACGGCGCGGGCGCCGTCCCCCTCAAGATCAGCTGCCACTCCCTTCATCGTTCGAATCCTGAAAGCGTTACAGAGCGTGAGATCTCTGAGGTCGCGCCGGAGCGGCACGGCAGTTGTCGAGTGTTCTTGCACTCGCCGCGAGGGGCTATCGGTGGCACACGCCGCGTATATGATTCGCCTCGTGCGGGGGCTAACCGAGGGTGTCGAGCAGTTGCTGGGCCGGCCGCCGCATTTCATCAACGCGTATCTGGTCGACGACGTCCTGGTCGACGCCGGTACGCCGGCCGCCGCGCGACGGATCCTGCGGCAGTTGCGCGGCCGTCAGGTCGGCGCGCATGTGGTGACGCACGCGCATCCTGACCACTTCGGCTCCAGTCATGTGGTCTGCGAGACGCTCGGTCTGCCGCTGTGGACGGGGGCGCTGGACGCCGAGGCGATCGAGACCGCTACTCCGGTGGTCGGTCCGGGGCGGATTCCTGCCTTGATGTCGCGCTCGAAGATGCCGCCGGCGCACCCTGTCGCCCGTGGGCTGGTCGAGGGCGACACCGTCGGCAGTTTCACCGTGCTCGACGTGCCGGGGCACTCGCCCGGTCACATCGCGTTGTGGCGCGAGGCCGACCGCACCCTGTTGTGCGGAGACGTCTTCTTCCGGCTGCCCCGGGTGTCGCAGCCGTGGAAGTTCTTGACCGTGGACGTTCGGCGCAACTACGAGTCGATGCGCCGGCTGGCCGAGCTGCGGCCCGCGCTGGCCCTCTTCGGCCACGGCCCGCCGCTGCGCGATCCGGACAAGCTGGCCCGGGTCGTCGCGGCGCTGCCCCGCGCTGAGCGGACCTGATGAGCAGCACCCTGGAGCGACCCGGTGAGCTCGGCCGGATCGCGGCGGCGCTCGATGCCGCCAAGGAGGGCGAGGGCAAGGTCGTCGTGATCGAGGGCGAGGCCGGGATCGGCAAGACCCGGCTCGTCGACGAGGCCCGGGCGCTGGCCAAGGAGCGTGGCTTCGTCCGGATGCAGGCGACCGGTGACGAACTCGAGAGCGCGATGGCCTGGAGCGTCGTTCGCCAGATGGTGGAGCGATCCATCTCCCGGTACTCCGGTGCGATCCGCGAGGCGATCCTCGCCGGTCCGTCCGGGCGAGCCCTGGAAGCGCTGGACAAGGCGACCCCCGACGCCGGGGACGCCGAGGTCGCCCGCACCATGCACGCCCTGTGGTGGGTAGCCGTCGATCTCGCCTCGCCGCGGCCTCTGCTGATCACCGTGGACGACGCCCAGTGGTCCGATCTGCCGTCGCTGCGGTTCCTTTCCTATCTGTCCAAGCGGGTCGGTGACCTCCCGATCGCGCTGATCGTCGCCACTCGGCCGCCGACGGACCGGCACGGCCCGCTGGCCGAGCTGTCCGTCTCGCGGCAGGTGGAGAGACTGCTGCCGCGCCCGCTGAGCCGGGAAGGCATCGCCCACCTGACCAGCGACCGGGCGGCTGCCGTCGGCGACCCGAATGGCACCTGGGGCACGGTCCCGGCTGAGCCCGTGGTGGATGCGGTCCTCGCCGCCAGCGGCGGGAATCCCTTCCTGGCCGAGTCTTTGCTGGACGAGTTGCGGGCGCAGGATCGTTCCGTCGCCGACCCGGCGACGGCGGAGGCGGTCGCCGGGCTCGGTTCGAGCACGGTCTCCCGGACGATGCTCGGCCGGCTCGATCCGGACGCGTTGCAGCTCGCCGGAGCGCTGGCGATCCTCGGCGCCAGAGCCGATGTCTGGCTCGCCGGTTCCGTCGCGCAGTTGCCCGAAGAGACGCTGCCCAAGGCGGTTCAGGCGCTGGTCTCGGCGAATATCGTTGCCTCGGGCGCCGATCAGCTCAGCTTCATCCATCCGGTGATCCGGGAGTCGATGCGCTCGGCGCTCGGGCCGTTCGAGAAGGCCGCCCTGCATGCCAGAGCGGCCGAAGTACTGGCGGCCGAGCATGCGTCGGCCGACCGGATCGCCGCCCACCTGGTCAACGCGCCGACGGGAACGTTGCCTAATGCAACGGAGATTCTCCGGCGTGCGGCGACGGCGTCGCTCGCGGCCGGCGATCCCGGAACCGCGGCCGGCTATCTGCATCGAGCCTTCGAGGGAAACCCCACGGATGCAGGGGTTCAGGCGCAGCTCGGCCACACGCTCCTCCGTTCCGGCGACGCCGCGGCCGCGCGGGAACACCTACGGGCCGCGGCGCGTGCGACCGGCGTACAGGGACGTGCTGCTTTGCTGGGTGCCGCGGCGACCGCGACGGCCACACTGGACGGTCCGCTGGCGGCTGTCGCCGAGTTGACGGAGACGCTCGATGGCTGGCCGAACGGGCCGGAGCGCCTGACGCTGGAGGCGCGGCTCGGGATCATCCGGTCCTACCTGCCGAGCGAGCGGAAGAAGGCCTCGGAACACCTGCGGGGATTCGCCGAGCTGCCGGGCGATACGCCGGACGAGCGTGCCCTGCTGGCTCTGCTCGCGCAGTGCGGGCGCTACGAGGTCAGCCCGTCGGCCGACGTACGGCGTACTGCCGAGCGGGCGTTGCGGAATGGCGCCTTGTTCACGGACACGGCCGGTCAGTCCGACACGCTGGTCGGCTGGCTGCTCGCGATGATGTCGCTGATCGCGGCCGACGGCGTCGGGCCGGCCAGGGAAGAGATCGCGCGGGCGCAGGAATGGGTCCGCCGCAACGGCTCGCCGCTCGAGTTCTGCATGGTCTCCAATGTGGAGGACTTCCTGGCCTGGCGCTGTGGCGACATCGCCGCGATGGAGGCGGACGCGGATGCCGTCCTGGCTGCCGTGGCGTCGGAGGAGCTGTCGCCCCAGGTGATCGCGCTGCGGGTGACGGCGGTGAACTTCGGTGCGTACGCCGCCCTCGATCGCGGCGACCTCGCCACGGCGGTGGCACTGCTCGCCGACTTCGACGAGCAGACTGCCGGTACGCCGCGGGTGATCCCGGCGATGTGGTTGCACGAGGTTCGCGCACGAATCGCACTGGAGCAGGACGATCCGGTTGCGGCCTTGGAGCATGCCTACCGCTTGCGGGACGAGATGGCCGCCGCGCAGGTCGACCCACCAGCAGTGCCCTGGCGTACTCCGGCCGCTTGGGCCCTGCTGCGGCTCGGCTCGGAGGAGTCGGTCGCGGAGGCCCGTGAGCTGGCTAGCGATCAGCTGGACCTTGCCAGGCGGTGGGGAGCCGCGTCTGACTTGGGGGCTGCCCTGCGGCTCACTGCCAAGGTCGACGTGGGCCAAGGGGCTCGACGGGTCACGACGCTGGAGGAAGCCGTCGTAGTACTGGAAGGCTCGCCGGCGCGGCTGGAGCTGGCCAAGGCTCTGGTCGACCTCGGGGAGGCGTACCGCGTTCTCGGCCGGCGTACTGATGCTCGGGAGGCGTTGGCCCGAGGTGGCGAGCTCGCGGCAAGCTGCGGTTCGACAGTGGTGAGGCAGAGAGCCGCGGAAGCCCTGCAGGCGTTGGGAGATCGGCCGCGGACCCTGACCTCGTCGGGCCAGGACTCGCTGACTGCCAGCGAGCGGCGGGTGGCTGGGCTCGCAGTGAGCGGCCGAACCAACCGGGACATCGCCCACGAGCTCTTCGTGTCACCCAAGACGGTCGAGAACCACTTGGGCCGCATCTACGTGAAGCTGGGTATCACCGGCCGGCGTGAGCTGGCCCGAGCACTGACCTAGGACACAGTTCGAGCGGCCCCTCCCTCCAGGGGCCGCTCGAACTCGGGTCTCGCGTCAGCTTCAGCCGACCGGCGGGGCCGCCTCGAACCAGTTCAGCGCCTCGACGAACGGGAACGAGTCGCCGATGTAGTTCTCACCCATCAGCCGCCAGTAGGTGCGCTGCGTGACGGTCGGCTGCTCGTTCGGGTCCGTCGGCACGGACTTGACCGCGATGGCCATCCGGTACAGCGTCACCTTCTCCGTGCGGGGCGCCGACTGCGTGTCCAGGTAGCCGGCCGACTTGTGGTCGTCGGAGCGAGCCGGGTCGTGCAGCAGCAGTTCGACCTTGCCCGAGGCAACGTCGCCCTTGGCGGAGACCACGGTGACCGCGTGGCCGCCGTCCCGGCTCAGCGTGTTGTCGGCGTTCTTCTTGTAGCGGCCGTACCAGATCTGCACGGGAGCGTGCCGCAGCCGCTTGGCGATCTCCAGCCCGAACTCCGGGGTGTTGTCGGTGCCGATGCCGCCGCGGTTGACGGTCCAGCCGGCGGCCTTCGCTCCGACCGTGGCGGCGTCGAACGCGGCCCTGTTCTCCGCGGCGCTCGAGCCGCCGCCTTTCGGCCCCATGCCGGCCTTGTAGCCGAGCCAGCCGAGCCAGGCCGTCACCTCGTCGTAGTCGGCCGGTACGCCGGGGTCGTACTCCGTCATCAGCTGACCGTTCGGCGTGACCCGCATCGGCAGCCCCTTGTGCTCGCCGAGGTAGTACATCGCGTTGTAGAGCGACGTGGGTCCGCAGTGGCTGCCGCCCTTGGCCGCCAGGTTGGTGCGGAACTGGTCGGCGTCGGCCACGTCGCAGAGGTTCACGGCGTACTGCGGGCCGGTGACGTCCTTCTGCTCGGCGCAGAGCGGGGCCAGCGGAAGTTGCTCAGCCGCGTTCGCGGCGGTGGCCGGGAAGATGGCCGCGGCGGCGGTGAGGCCGGCGAGCAGAGAGAGGCTGTAGCGCTTCATATTCGGTGATACCCCCGGGTTTTGGTTCGTCGGTGTGGCTCGGTAGTGACAACTCTGGTCGCTGGAGCAGCTGAGGGCATGAGGGTCGACCCCTCATCTGTGGGCCTGGGGGTTCTGGGGGGTAAATGAGTACCGCCGCGCCGGAGCGGGCGGTACTCTGAGCGCGTGACTGCCGGGTCGGCCTCGAGCCATTCATCAGATAGGCATCCGGCTGCGTTCTGAGCGCCGGTGGGGCCGCACGGGCCCCTCCTTCTTCTCTGTTCTTCCTGAGTCCTGAATGTCCTTCTTCAGCCAGAAAGCAGAGAACCCTGAACGATTTCACCCAGCAACTCATCGAGGAGTTCCGCGCCAACGCCGGTCGCGTCGGCGGCCCGTTCGACGGCGCGCGGTTGTTGCTCCTCACCACCACCGGAGCCCGCTCCGGTAAGCCCCACACGGCGGTCCTCGGGTACTACCCCGACACCACGGACCGCCTCCTCGTCGTCGGCTCGGCCGGCGGCGGACCCAAGCATCCCGACTGGTACCACAACCTGCTCGCCAACCCCCGGGTCAGCGTCGAGACCGGGGTCTTCACCTACGAAGCCGACGCCGTCGTACTGCGGGACGCCGAGCGCGACGAGATCTTCGACAGGCTGGTCGAGGCCGACCCAGGGTGGGGCAGGTACCAGGCCGGCACCACCCGGATCATTCCGGTGGTCGCCCTGACCGAAACGGCCGGCGGGCCGCCAGGGGCAGGCTCCTTCGCCGACTACCTCCGGAAGGTCCATGACGCCTTCCGGCACGAGCTGACGCTGATCCGCAAGGAAGTCGTCTCCACCGGTTCCACCGCGACTCTCGGCGCCCAGCTCCGGATCAACTGCCTGAAGCTCTGCCACGGCCTGCACAACCACCACACCGGGGAGTCCACGGCCCTGTTCCCCGCGCTCCTCGACCAGTACCCCGAGGCGGCCGGCACGATCGCCACCCTGCAAGCCGAACACGAGTCGATCGCGACCCTGCTGACCTCGCTGGAGAGCCTGGCCACCACGGCAGCCCCGGCGGATCTCCTGGTCGAGCTGGATCGCCTGATCGAAGCCCTGCTCCAGCACCTCGATCGCGAGGAGGAACAGTTGCTGCCGCTGCTGGCCGGCTGACCTCGTAGTACCGGTTGATCCCCGGAGCTGTTGTGATTGGTTCCGGGGATCAACCGGAGGAGGAACGGATGCAGGTCGGTGGAATCCGGGTGGACGCGATCAGTGACGGGACCTTCACCGTGCACCCGAAGTACTTCGGGGCCGACGTACCGGCCGGCGCGCGACCGGAGTTCTTCGCGCGCGACCACCTCGCCTGGATGCCGATCGGCTGTTTCCTGGTCCGCGCCGGCGACCGGACGATCCTGGTCGACGCTGGGATGGGACCGGACCAGGACGAGCTGCCGCACGGGATGCGGCTGGTCGGCGGTCAGCTCTTCGCCGGCCTCGGCGCGCTCGGGGTCGGCGCCGCCGACATCACCGACGTCGTCATCACCCACTTCCACACCGACCACATCGGCTGGCTCTTCGACCTGGCCGCCGAGCCGGTCTTCCCGAACGCCGAACTCTGGTACGGCGCCGCCGACTTCGAGTACTTCGTCACCGGCCCCGGCGACATCCGCCCGCACCTCCGCGACGGCTTCCTCACCCACCGGTCCCGCCAGCACTCCCTGACCCAGCACGCCGTCGTCACCCCCGGCGTCACCGCCGTACTCACCCCCGGCCACACTCCCGGCCACCTCTGCGTCTCCCTTGCCTCAGGCAACGAATCCCTGCTCCTCCTCGGCGACGCGATCACCTGCCCGATCCAGCTCGCCGAACCCACCTGGCACTCCTTCGGCGACGTCGACGCCCCCACCGCCGACCGCACCCGCCGCTCCCTGTGGCAGCAACTCAGAACCACTCCCGGCGTCGGCGCCCACTTCCCGTCCCTGACCACCGGCAAGGTGAACGCGGCGACCGAGTGGGTCGCGGACTGACCCCGGGTTTCAGCCGACGCGTTCAAGGGCACTGCTTGCTGATGACGACTCGGGGCTCTGACACGGTGGCCGTAACTCGAACTCGGAGCTGGCGGCTGCTGCGAGGTGTCGGGGCGATGGCGGTGTTCGCGCTGCCCGTGCTGTTGCTGGGGTTCGCCGTCCGGCAGCAGTTCGATCCGCTGATCAGGGCCGACGAGTCGGCGATCAAGGCCGCCACCGGGTTCAGCGTCAGCCATGGGCTGGTGCCGGCGCTGACCGTGCTGGAGGCGATCAGTCAGCCGGTCGTCGTGTACGTCGTCGCGGTGGCCGTCACGCTGTGGGTCTGGCGGTCCAAGGGACTGAAGGCGCGGGCGCTGTGGGCGCTCGTCACCATGATGGTGAGCTGGAGCATCGGCGCGCTGGCCAAGATCGTCGTCCACCGGGCCCGGCCGATCGTCGACGACGGGGTGCCGCATGCCGAGGGGTACTCGTTTCCTTCAGGTCATGAACTGAACATCACCGTGGCTACCACCGTGATGGTGTTCCTGTTGTGGCCGTTGCTCTCGAGGACCGGCCGGAAGGTCGCGATCGGGCTGGCCGCCGTGGCGGTCGTCGCGGTCGCGCTCGACCGGGTGTTCATCGGGGCGCACTTCCCGTCCGACGTGGTGGCGGGATTCATCCTCGGCGTAGGGATCGTGTTCTCATCATGGATCGGTTTCATCGGCAGGACGGCGGCGATCTCCTCGCCCGGGCCGTCGCACCAGGCGTAGCTCTCGGCGGTTGCATCATCGGCGGCGGGTTCGCGCTGCGCGGTCCACTGGACGAGGTGGCCAGGTCGGAGGAGTCGATCAACAAGGACCTCGCGGCCGACCGGACCGGCAGCTGGAACACGATCACCCAGGTCTGGTCGCACGTCGGCAACACCGAGTTCGTGATCGGCATGTGCGTCCTGGTGGTGGCGATCCTGCTCTGGCGCACCCGCGACTGGCGGCTGGCCGCAGTACCGGCCCTCGCGATCGCCATGCAGGGCCTGATTTTCCTGATCGCCGCCAAGGTGGTCGATCGCGACCGCCCACCGGTCGAGAAGCTCGACCCGTCCCCACCGACCGCCAGCTATCCCAGCGGTCATGTCGGCGCCTCCACCGGCCTGTACGTCGCCTTCGCCCTGCTGGCCCTGATGATCCGCCGCAGCTGGCTGCGCACCCTGACGATCATCGCCTGTCTGACGATGCCGCTGCTGGTCGCCTTCGCCCGCGTCTACCGGGGGATGCACCACCTCTCCGACATCACCGCGGGCCTGCTGAACGGCGCCGTCTGCGCCCTCCTCGCCTACGCCTGGTACCGGCACCGAGCCCGAAGCGGCCGCACGATCGGCGGCCGCTCGGGATCGGCGATCCTCAGTCCCGGCCGGGCGTGAGGACGACGAGTTGCTGGGTCGCCCGCGTCATCGCGACGTAGCGGTCCACCGCTCCCTCGATGCCGTCGCCGAAGGAGTCGGGGTCGATCAGGACGACCAGGTCGAACTCCAGCCCCTTGGTCAGTTCGGGCGTCAGTGAGCGGACGCGGGGCCCGTCCTCGAAGGCCGGGTCCCCGATGACACAGGCGATGCCCTCGGCATGCTCCGCGAGCCAGGTGTCGAGGATCGCCTGCAGGTCGGTCACCGGGCCTTGCACCACCGGTACGCCGCTCGCACGGATGGAGGTCGGGACGTTGGCGTCGGGCAGTACAGCGCGGATGACCGGCTCGGCCTCCGTCATGACCTCCTCGGGCGTGCGGTAGTTGATGGTCAGCGAGGCCAGGTTCACCCGGTCGAGTCCGACCCGCTCGAGACGCTCCTGCCAGGTCTCGGTGAAGCCGTGCCGGGCCTGCGCGCGGTCCCCGACGATCGTGAAACTGCGGGACGGGCACCGCAGCAGCAGCATCTGCCACTCGGCGTCGGTCAGTTCCTGCGCCTCGTCGACCACGATGTGCGCGAACGGGCCGGCGAGCAGGTCCGGGTCCGCGGCGGGCAGCGCGGTGGTGTCGACCAGGGACTCCTGCAGGTCCTTCCCGCGGAGCATCGGTATCCAGCCCTCGTTGTCGTCGTCGGCCTCGATGATGTGGTCGATGACGGCTGCCATCCGCTCCCGTTCCACGGCTGCGGCAGCCGCCTGCCGACGCTTCCGCCGCGACGCTTCCGGGTCGCCGAGGCGCTGACGCGCGGCGTCCAGGAGCGGCAGGTCCGACGCCGTCCAGGCCTGCGGATCGGCTCGCTGCAGCTTCTTGACTTCGTCAGGACTGAGCCAGGGCGCGCACATCCGCAGATACGCAGGCACCGACCAGAGGTCGCCGACGAGGTCGGTCGGCTCGATCAGCGGCCAGGCCTTGCCGAACGCGTCGGCCAGCTCCTCGTTCTGCTGCAAGGACTTGCGGACCAGTTCGGGTGAGAGGTCGTCGTCCTCGTACGCCTCCTCGTGTTTGTCCAGCAGGATCGTGAGCAACTCGTCCCACACCGGGTCGCGCGCTTCGTTGTGCGGCGTGGTGGCGTCGGCCGACCCGAAGGCCTCGGCCCAGTCGGCGGCACTGAGCCAGACATCGGCCCAGTGAGTCTCGACCGTCATGCCCTTGGTGGGCGCCTCCTCGTACAACCTGACGGCCGGTTCGATCGCCTTCACCAGGTCCCCGGACGACTTGAGCACAGCGACTTCCGGATCTGCCTCGTCAGGCGCCGACGCACCCTCAGGCAGAAGATCCCGCAGGGTGCAGGTCTGCACGCCTTCCTCGCCGAGGCTGGGAAGGACGTCCGAGACGTAGGCCAGGTAGGGCTGGTGAGGACCGACGAACAGTACGCCGCCACGCCGGTCGCCCAGTCGCGGATCGGAGTACAGGAGATAGGCGGTGCGGTGCAGGGCGACCACCGTCTTGCCGGTGCCAGGGCCGCCGTCGACCACGAGCGCGCCGCGGGAACCGGCGCGGATGATCGCGTCCTGGTCGGCCTGGATGGTGCCGAGGACGTCGCGCATCCGGGGTGACCGGTTGCTGCCCAGGCTGGCGATGAAGGCGGACTGGTCGTCGAGCGCTGCCGCGTGCCCCTCGAACCCGTCCTCGGTGAAGATCTCGTCCCAGTAGTCGGTGATCCGGCCGCGGGTCCAGCGGTACCGGCGGCGGCTGGCGAGACCCATCGGGTTGGCGTGAGTCGCGCCGAAGAACGGCTCGGCCGCGGGGGAGCGCCAGTCGATGAGCAGCCGGCGTCCCTCGGTGTCGGTGAGGCCGAGGCGCCCGACGTAGAGGGGTTCGGCGTCGTCCGCGCCGACCATGTGCCCGAGGCAAAGGTCCAGTCCGAAGCGGCGCAGGGCACGAAGCCGAGCAGTCAGCCGGTGCACCTCGAGGTCACGGTCGAGCGCCTCCTGGCCGCTGCCACCAGGGGCCCGGCGTGCTTCGTCGAGGCGCTCGGACAGGTCGGCGATCGACTGCTCGAGGCTGGTCGCGATCGCCGCGAAATGCTGCTCGTCACCGGCGATGAGGGCCGGATCAGCCTTGGCGTCGAGGTTGCTGGGGAGGTCGAAAGCACTGGTGGTCAAGGGGTTCACGTCAGCGGCTCCCATCGAGCAGCAGCTTCGCGGCCACTGCGGTTCCGTCGGTCCGGATCAAACCGGCCACTTCCTTCGCCCGTACGCCGGTCGCGGGGGCGAGGGCGGTCTCCAAGGCGGCCGACGGCGACTCGAAAGTCAGCGCCGGGCCGTCATGCGCGGCGCCGATGCCCAGCTCGGCCACGCGACCCGCCCAGTACGGCTGGTCGGCCGCCTGCGGCACCACGACTTGCGGCGTACCGGCTCTGGTGGTGGTCATTGTCGTGCCCGCGCCACCGTGGTGCACGACAGCGGCGACGTGGCCGAAGAGTTTCTGCTGGTTGATCTCGTCCACCGCGAAGCAGTCGTCCTGATCGTCGATCAGAGCCAGGTTGGCCCAGCCGCGGCGAAGAATCGTCCGGCGACCTTGCGCCCGAACGGCCTCGATGGCGACCCGGGCGGCGTCGGCCGAGGAGTGCATGGGCATGCTGCCGAAGCCCACGAACACCGGCGCGTCCCCGGCCGCCAGGAACTCGGCGAGATCGTCCGGAAGGGGACGCTGATCCGGCAGGATCCAGGCCCCGGTCTGGACGACGTCGAACGCCGTCGACTCCTGCCACGGATCGAGCAGCGGGTCGGTCGCCAGCCACGGTTGATCGCCGATCACGTAGTCGCGGATGTTGTCCACGGGCAGCAGACCGTGCTTCGTCCGGCGTCGGTTGAGTGCCTCGGCGAACAACACGTTGTTGCTCTCGGCATCGAGATCCCAGAGCGTTCGGCTGTCGGTCACGTCCGGTGGGAACGGCCGGCCCGGAAACGCGAGGGGCCGGTGGGTCGGCGACGGGAGCGTGAGTTGCTGGAAGGTCACCGACACCGAGCGGAGGCCCAGCAGTTCGGCCACCGACAGCGCGCCCGCCGCGGCCGGCACCATGCCGGTCGCCACGAGTACGTCGTACCCGCTCGCTGCCTCGCTGACCACCTCGAACTGGGCGGCAATCAGTTCGGCCGCGTGCTCCGGAATGGACGACGGCGGCGGCGCGGCCTTGGTCAATGCCTCCGCGGACCGGCCCAGCGGCACCATCGGTACGCCGAACCCGGCCAGCAGCCCGGCGAAGTCCGGCGGTGCGCACACCGTGACCTCGGCCCCGCTCCGCTGCAGCTCCAAGGCCAGCGCCAGTACCGGTTCGACGTCTCCCCGTGACCCGTACGTCGACAGAAACACCCGCATCAATCGCTCCCCGTTTCGTGGAAATCTTGGCTACGGCGAGTGATTCTCCGGCACGAACCGGGCCTTGCGGCAAGCCCCGGGGTGCGCTATAAATTAGGAGTGGAAAGAGGTGCTCGGCCTCCTTCCGCTTTTTTTATGCCCTGAACTCCGCGCTGATCCAGCCCGGTGCGGCCGGCGGTGTCGGATCGGCGCCGCGCGGTTCGTGGTACTGGTGAGTGGCTGCTGACGAGAGCGCCCCAGAGCACGGGAGAAAAGCATGCAGTATCTGGTCTCGGTGATCGACGACAGGACCAACTCCGCCACCTCGGACGAGAGGGCTGCCGTCGACGCGTTCAACGAGCAGGCCCAGGCCGATGGGTACTGGGTCTTCGCCGGCGGCCTCGCGGCGCCCAGCGCGGCGACCGTGGTCGACAACCGGGACGGAAACGCGGTGATGACCGACGGGCCGTTCCTGGAGTCGAAGGAGTACCTGGCCGGCTTCTGGGTGTTCGAGGCGCCTGACTTCGACGTCGCGCTGAGGCTCGCGACGGACGGCTCGAAGGCCTGTAACCGGAGGGTCGAGGTCCGGCCGTTCCTGTGATCGACGCTGGGCAGGCGATCAGCCAGGCGCACCACGAGGAGTGGGCGCGGGTGGTCGCGTCCCTGACCAGGCGGTTCGGTGACCTCGACATCGCGGAGGACGCCGCGGCCGAGGCGTTCGCGATCGCCGTCGAGCGGTGGCCCGCGGACGGCGTACCGCCGAATCCTGGGGCCTGGCTGACCACCACCGCCAACCGCAAGGCGATCGACCGGATCCGGCGGGAGAGCAAGCGGGACGGCAAGCAGAAGGAGGCTCAGATGGCGTACGACGACGATCCGCCCGAGCCTCTGGGCGCGATCGAGGACGAGCGGCTGCGGCTGATCTTCACCTGTTGTCATCCGGCGCTCGCGATGGAGACCCGGATGGCGCTGACGCTGCGGATGGTCGGCGGTCTGACGGTCGCCGAGATCGCGCGGGCCTTCCTGGTGCAGGAGACCGCGATGGGGCAGCGGATCACTCGCGCGAAAGGCAAGATCAAGGCCGCCCGCATCCCGTACCGGGTGCCGTCCGCGGAGGATCTGCCGACCCGCGTCTCCGGGGTCCTCTCGGTGCTCTTCCTGGTTTTCAACGAGGGTTACCTGGCGACCGGCCCCGACACCGATCCCGTCCGGCACGAACTGACCGCCGAGGCGATCCGGCTCACCCGTCTGATCCGCGCGCTGCTGCCGGGGGACGGTGAGGTGGCGGGGCTGCTGGCCCTGATGCTGCTCACCGAGGCCCGTCGGTCCGCACGGATCTCGGCGACCGGCGAGCTGGTCACGCTGGTCGAGCAGGACCGTGGTTCGTGGGACCGGGAGCTGATTGCTGAAGGCCACTACCTGGTCCGCGAGCGGCTGGCTGCCGGCGTACCGCCGGGGCGTTACCAGTTGCTCGCCGCGATCAACGCCGTGCACACCTACGCCCGCACGGTCAGCGAGACCGACTGGTCGCAAGTTGTTGCTCTGTACAACCAATTGGCTCAGCTCGATCCGTCGCCGATCGTCGCCCTCAACCGCGCCATCGCGGTGGCGGAGCTGGACGGACCGGAGGTGGCGCTGGCCATCGTCGACCGACTCGACGGCAAGCTGGCCGGCTATCACGCCTATCACGCGACGCGCGCCGACCTGCTCCGCCGGCTGGGGCGCAGCCAGGACTCGCGTACGGCGTACGACGCGGCGATCGCCTTGGCCGGTAACACCGCCGAAACTGCCTACTTGACCCGTCGCCGCGACCAGCTGGCCTGACGCAGGTCAGTCCGGGGAGTCGCCGTGCCAGGACCGCCACAGCGCGGCGTAGGCGCCGTCGGCCTTGAGGAGTTCACGATGTGAGCCGATCTCGATGATGCGGCCCGCCTCCATCACGGCGACCCGGTCCGCGTCGTGGGAAGTGTGCATGCGATGGGCGATCGCCAGCACCGTTCGGCCGTCCAGGATCACCGCGAGGGCGCGCTCGACGTGGCGAGCCGTGCTCGGATCCAGCATCGAGGTCGCCTCGTCCAGGACGACCGTGTGCGGGTCGGCGAGGATAACTCGCGCGAGGGCGATCTGCTGTGCATGTGAGGTTTCCAGGGCCAGGCCGCCATCGCCGAGGACCGTGTCCAGACCGTCGGACAGGTCAGCGACCCAGGTCGCCCCGACGGCCTCCAGCGCGGCTCGGAGGTCCTCGTCGGTTGCCGTCGGCTTTGCGATCAACAGGTTGTCGCGGACCGACTCGGCGAAGACATGGTGGTCCTGCGTGACTAGGATGATCTGCTCACGGAGTTGTTCGGGTGGTAGCTCGGCGACCGGTACGCCGCCCACCGTGACGCTGCCGGTCCGCGGCTGCTCGACGCCGGTCAGCAGGCGGCCCAGAGTGGACTTCCCGGCGCCGGAGAGCCCGACGACGGCGAGGTGCTCGCCCGGCTGGACCCGGAGGCTGACCGCGGTCAGCACGTCGGGGCCACCGGGGTAGGCGAAGCAGACGTCGTCCACCTCGATCTGGTCGTCCGTCGGCGTGGCCGTGTTCGCCGAGACCGGCCGGGCGACCGTCTCGATCCCCTCCAGCCGGGCGAAGGACGCTGCCGCGCTCTGGATCTGGTCGATCTGCCACTCCAGCACGTCCAGCGGCCCGGACAGCTGGCGGAGGTAGAAGACGGCGGCGATGACCGCGCCGAGGCTGATCCGGCCGCCGCCGTACAGGGCGCCGCCGATGAGCAGGACGCCGACCAGCGGCAGCACGTACGAGAAGTCGACGACCGGGAACAGCACGCTGCGCAGGGTCAGCGTGCGCAGCCGGGTGGTGCGGGAGTGCTCGATCGCCTCGACGCTCGCCCGCAGCCGGCGCTCCTGGAGCCCGAAGGCCTCGACCGTGCGGCTGCCGTTGACGGTGGCGGTGAGTACTTCGGTCAACGACGAGCTCGCAGCCCCTGCTTCGAGATACGCCGTCCGGGCTCTGGCCAGGTACCACCGGCCGGCGAACCAGATGCCCGACAGCCCGATCACGGCGCAGGCGCCCATCAACGGGTCGATGGCGAAGACCGCGACGAAGATGAACAAGGTCTGGACGACGGCGATCAAGACGTCGGGAACGGCGTCGCGCAGGGTCAACGCGACCGCATTCACGTCGGTCGACGCCCGGGAGGTGATGTCGCCGGTCGGCACCCGCTCGGCGACGGCGGCCGGCAGGCGCAGTACTCGGTGGAGGAACTGCTCGCGAACCTGCGCCGACGTCCGCTCGCCGAATCGCGCACCGACGTTCCGGGCGTACCGCGTGAGCACGAGCTGCAGCAGCGCACAGACCACGATCAGCAGCGCCAGCAGGTCGATCCGCTGATCACCTCGGCCGTTGACTACCGTGTCGATGATCTTGCCGAGCAGCCAGGGGCCGCCGAGCCCGGCCACGGTGGCCAGCACGTTCAGCAGCACCATCAGCGCGAAGGTCCGGCGGGCGAGACGGATCAGCTCGAGCCCTGCTCGCCAGGTCTGCCGCTTCGTCGCGACCGGGAGGTGGCCGTCGGGGAGAGTCAGGTCGTCGGCCATCAGCTGCGTCCTGACGTGGGGCTCTCGTCGGGTCCGGACTCACCGAGAGCGCGCGAGACCAGCAGCTGATAGCCCGGTACGCCGTCCAGCAACTCGTGATGCGTTCCCTGGGCAGTGACCTTCCCGTCGACCACGAAGTACACGATGTCGGCGACGTCGAGGACGGCCGGCGAGGTGGTCGTCACCAAGGTGGTCAGGCCGGTACGGGCGGCTCGCAACCGCTGCGCGATGACCGTTTCGGTGTACGCGTCCACGGCCGAGGTCGGTTCGGAGGCCAGCAGGATCTCCGGTTCCGCCGCGACCGCGCGGGCCAGCCGGATACGTTGCCGCTGGCCACCGGAGAAGTTCCGCCCTTGCGGGGCAATCGCGGTTGCCAGGCCTTCGGGGGCGGCCGTCAGGATGTCTTCCGCCGCGGCCGTGTGCAGTGCACTGACCAGCTGTGCGTCGTCCCGGTCGAACCGGCCGGACACCACCTCGCGAAGCGGGCCGGCAAAGAGATCGGCTCCGTTGTCCGCCACCAGGATCCGCTGCCTCACCTCGGCCGGCTCGATCGCCGCAAGACGCTGACCTCCCCACGTGACCTCAGAAGGGCTGAAGCCGCCCAGCCGATCGACAATGGTCAACGCATCGACGGGGAGAGCGCTGGCGATCGCGGTGAAGCTCCCGGGCCGGAGCGTCACGCCAGAGTCCGGATCGTGCAACGCCGCTGTCCCAGCGACCGGCCCAGCCTCATGGTTGGCCGGCGGGGCAGTGGGGGCGGCGGACAGGAAGCTCACCACCCGCCGCGCGGCGACCAGCCCCTGGTTGATGTCCGTCGCGCTCTCGATCAGCGTGGCCAGCGGTACGACGAGGAAAGCGACGTAGCCGTAAGCGCCGACCAGGCCACCGACCGAGAGGTCCCCGTCGGCGACCATCCGCGCGGCCAGCCAGGTGACCCCGGCCAGAAAGACGACCGGGGCGCCGACGGCGATGGCCGGAATCCAGCTTGCGATCGAGGCGACCCGGTAGCCCTCGTCGCGAAGCTCGCTCGAGCCCTGCTGATAGCGACTCGAGAAGATCGGTTTGCCGCCCACGCCGTTCAGCACGTGCAGGCCCTGAACGACGTCGACCATGCGCGCGGTCAGCCGGCCCTGCCGCTCGCGGTACACCGTCGCGCGACGCTGCAGCCGGCCGAGGATCGGCCCGATCAGCACGACGACCAGGGGAAGCCCCAGCAGTACGACGGCGGCCAGCAGGGGTGACTGGGCGAACAGCAGAAACGCGACCACCACGGTGGCGACGATCGCGCCGACCCCCGGACCGACGACGGTCAGGGTATTGCTGATCACCCAGGCGTCGGTCATCCCGATGGTCGCGATCTCGCCGGTGGTGGTCCTGCGGCTCAGCTCGTTGCCGAGCGTCGTCGAGTGCACGACCACGGCGTGAACCGTGCGATAGGCGGCATCGAGCCGCACCCTGGTCATCGTGCGATGCCGCATGATCGCGACGAAGGCGGTCAGCGCTCCGACGGCGAGTAGTACACCGATCCACGGCAGGAGCGGCTCCAGTCCTCCCCGGCGCAGCCCGTCGTCGGTGGCTCGGCCCAGCAGGTACGGGGTCAGAGCGAGGCTGACCATCCAGACGATGCTGAGAAACGCTCCCAGCGCGGCCCGTCCACGCTGCCGGGCGACCAGCCAGAGCAGGTACCGCTGCGGGCTGCGCAACGCCGCGGCCCCGGGTACGCCGTACTGCGCGGTCACCGAATCGGTTGCCGTGGGCACCCCTGGAAACCTACGTTGACTGCTCGACGAGGGTCAACGCGGCCCCCTCGCAACAACCTGCAGTCCGACCCTGTCGCGAGATCGCGACAGCGAACCCCGAACCCGGTAGCGTCTCGATCTCACGTTGTCCGAACGTGAGCAGAGGCGGGATTGATCAATGACCGAAGCGCCGGCCGAAGTGGTCTGCATCCTGTGCGCCACCGCTGGGCCATTCCGGCCGCGAGGCGCCAAGGACGGCTACAGCATCGAGGATTGCCCGCAGTGCGGTCTGGTGCAGCTGGTGCCGACGCCCACGCCCGAGACGTTGCGCGCGCTCTACGAGGAAGAGTCGTACTTCGGCGGCGAGGGCTCCGGCTACTCGCAGTACGAGAGCCAGGAGGAGGAGTATCTGGCCACCTTCCGTGAGGACGTCCGCCGGATCGGCGAGTTCGTGCCGAAGGGCAGGATCCTCGAGGTCGGCTGCGGCTACGGGTATTTCCTGAAGGCCGCCCTCGACGCCGGCTACGACGCGTACGGCGTCGATCTGTCGCCCTCGGCGGTCAAGTTCGCGGACGAGCGCTACCCGGGCCGGGTGTTCTGCGGTCTGGTCGAGGAGGTGCCCGAGATCCAGGGCGAGAAGTACGACGTCATCTTCGCCTCACACCTGATCGAGCACGTCACCGATCCGGCCGCCTTCCTCCGCAGCGCGAGCCGGTTGCTCAACCCCGGCGGCCTGGTCGTGATGGTGACCCCCAACATCAAGAGCCTGCTGTCCCGCGTCTCCGGCTCCCGCTGGGTCTCCTTCAAGATCCCCGAACACGTCAGCTACTACGACCCGGCCACGATCACCGAACTGCTCCGCCGCACTTCGTTCGAGGTCACCGCGATCGACAGCGCCTACCAGTACTACGCCCTGCCCTTCGTCACGACTCGCCTCCGCGAACTCCTGCACCCGGTCTCCCGCCTGATCCCACCGGTCGAGCGGACGCGCCTACTTCGTGACCGGAAAATTCGGGTCACCAGCGGCTCCATGCGAGTCATCGCGGCCCTGAAGTAGGCCGCTCACGCGGACTCACAGATGCAGAGCTGAACCTGCGCGTTCGCGGTGAACGGTCGACCGGACCAGTCGCCGAAGCGCTCGACGAGCCGCAGGCCGCCGAGCGAGAGGAGCAGCGGCAGCTCCTGCGGAAAGATGCTCCTCAGCTCGAGCGGCGCAACGACGAAGTCAGGCTCGGAGTCGGTCGAGAGGTACCACGTCCCGCGGGTAACCTGCGCGGCCGCGTCGTACACCTCGGCAACTTCGACCCTCACGTTGCCACGATCAGGATCGACGAACGACAACGCGTCCCGGGTACGCCGTACGCCATCGGCCGCCGCCAGCATCCCCATACTCGGGTTGAACACATCGAAGACGAACCGCCCGCCCGGCGCCAGATGTCTGCGAACCGCCCGAAAGCAACTCACCAGCTGGCTGGCCTCGTGCAGATGCAGCAGGGAATTGGCGGTGATGAAGACGAAGTCGAAGGTGCGCCCCAACTCGAACTCCCGCATGTCGCCCCGCACCCACTCCACCGCGACACCACGCTCACTCGCCTTCCGCTCGGCCTCAGCCAGCATCTCCGACGAGAAGTCCAGGCCGACACACGGACGCCCATCGGCCGCAAGGGGAATCAACTTGTTTCCGGTGCCACACCCGAGCTCCAGCACGCTGCCGCCCTGCCGCTCGGCGTTGTCCCGGTAGAAGTCGACCACAGGCCCGCCGCCGGGGAACATCAGGTCGTAAAGCCTCGCGTGCGAGTAGAACTCCTCACCCATCAAGCGCCTCCTGACGCGCTGGGCCGCTGGTCGTCAGGCGCGTCGGCCTTCGTCCTGGTGAGAACGACGACCGTACCGCCGTCCTCCTCGATATCCCGGACGTGCCGAAACCCGATCTTCTTCAGCAACCCGATCGAGGCAACGTTCGGCTCAGCCACCGTCGCATGCACCTCGGCCAGCCCGAGCTCGGCGAACCCGTAGTCAACGATCGCCTCAGCCAGCTCGGTCCCCAAACCCTGCCCCCAGGCCGACTCCGCCAACGCGTAGACGAGCTCCCACCCCTCCACAACCTTGGCCGGCTTGATCTCGGCATGCCCCACGAACGCGCCATCCAGCCGCACAGCCCACACATCGAACCTGTTCAGCGCGTACACCTTCGTGAACACCCGCCCGAACATTGCCCGATCCTCAGCCTCGCTCTCCGGCCCGTCCCCCATCCACCGCGAAACCCTGCTGTCCTGGAAGAGCGCCACAAAGTCGTCCTCATCGGCCGGCACGTACGGCGTAAGCAGCAGTCGCGCGGTCCGCAGGGTCGGGGTCATGCGCCGGACGCTAGCCGCACACCAACTGCCAGGCAACGGAATTCAGGCTCTGCCAGGATGTTTCTACGCACGAAAGAGCTCTCCAGAGAAGGTCGCAGGGTGAGCTTTACTGGCCGTAGGCGCGCGCGGTCCAGCCGAGTGCGCCCAGGGAGCCGCCTTTGATGTCGGTGCCGAGGCCGTCGGACATGTTGGCGTCGAACTGGACCGAGGCGCTCCCCGCCGCGGTGATCGCGAGCAGCGGGCGACCGGCCGGGTGGTCCGCACAGAAGCCGGTACTGAGACTCGTGAACGCGGACCAGCCACTCAGTCGCAGCGCCTTCGCGGTGACTTGGGTGGGCGTGGCGCGGTTGATCTTCCACTCCTTGAGCTGCCCACCCGTGTCGGTGCCGATCAACACGTCCACCGCGCCGGCGCCCGTACCGGCGGTGCGCTCGTAGACCAAACTGTTGACTCCGCTCCAACCGGTGGTCGCCAGCCGCACCGCCGCGGCCGGTACGCCGGTCGACGGATCGACCGTGTAGCGGTAGAGCGCACTGCCAGTGACCCGATACAGGTACGGGTACCCGTAGGCGAGAACCCGGGTCGCGCCGAAGCCTGCCTCGAGCCGGGTAACGCCGACCTCGGGAACCCTCCACGCACCGTCGACCAACTCGCCCCGGCGACTCACCCGGTAGAGGTAGCCATCGGTCGGATGTACGGCGAATTCGGTGCTGCGGAACGACGTGTCGTCACCCGAGCCGCCGATCTGCTGGAGGGCCGACGGCACCCAGCGAAGCTTGTCCCCGGCATACGCCTTGGTCCCGACCAGCCCACCGTTGTACGTGTAGGTCAGCCGCTGACCGTCGGAGCGGTACGCCGCCGTCGAGACCTGGCAGTCCTTGGGTACGTCGCCAAGGGCCGCCCCCGCCGGCTGGTTCACCACGACGAGTCCGGTCACGGCCACAGCGAGCGCCGTCGCAGCGGCGGCCAGGAAGGGTTTACGCATCGAGAGGCTCCTCTATCGGGATCGGGCAATTGACACGCCATCCTCGGCCCCCGCCCTGACATCCCGCTGCCCGTACCTCACCCGTACCGCGCCCTCACCGACCGAGGCAGTGACGACACGTCGACCGGCACGTGCTTGTGCCCGTGAACACGCTCGGGTCGCCGGCCACCGGATCCGGAAATGCTCGACCAGCTGCTCCAGACGCCGACTCGCGCATCGAGGTCGAGCCAACCTCGGACGGTCGGAAGCATCGGACCCAGGGTGACCAGTTGTTCGATGAGCCGGTCGTCCAGGTCCCGGCCGTTCAGCACGGAGTCAGCCGTCCAGCAAACTCCGCGCCTCGCCGTCTAGTCGTCCAGCCACCTCGCGCCCTGTACGGGTCTCGTTCATGGATTCAGCTTGGCAATCACAGCGCGTGATCTCACCAGTTCCCGCGTATCCCCGGTGCTCAGGATGCAGGCATAAAACCCGTGGGAGACACTGGACAAGGTGACCTTCGGAGACCGGCTGAGGGAGTACCGGCAACACCGAGGTCGGTCCCTGGCCGACCTCAGCAAAGCCACGCACCACCACCGGTCCTATCTGTCGAATCTGGAGAACGGCCGGAAGATCCCGAGCGAGGATCTGGCCCGTGTCTGTGACGAGGTACTGCGGGCCAAGGGCGAACTGATAGCGGCAGCCAGAGGCGACACAGTCTCCAAGCTCGACCAAACGCCGTGGCAAACCGCGGAACTCATCCAGCGGATGCAAGCAAGCGACACCACGGCAGGAACTCTGGAGAGCCTGCATTCAACGGTCGAAGAGCTGTGCTGCCAGTACAACCATCGCGATGCCTTGGAGCTGCGCCAGGATGCACATAGCTGGCTTCAACACGTGGCAGGTCTCTTACGTCGCCCAGTGGGGCTGAAAGCGCACGCGGACCTTCTGGTGGCTGGGGGTTGGCTTGCCCTGCTAGCCGGATGCGTCGAGTACGACGTAGGTATGCGTACGGCCGCCGAGTCCACGAGAACCGCTGCCATGCAGCTAGGCCTAGAGGCCGGCCATCCAGAGATCGCCGGCTGGGGCCACGAAATGACCGCCTGGTTCGCCCTGACGCAGGGCCGATTCCGCCAAGCCGTCGACGCCGCCCAACGAGGCCAGGCCGTGGCCCAGAGCAGTAACGTGCACGTCCAGCTCATCGCCCAGGAGGCCAAGGCCAGAGCACGTCTCGGCGAGTCCGATCTAGAGGCGGTCCTCGAGAACGGCAAAGAGATCCTCAACCACTTGCCGTACCCAGACCGCCCCGACAACCACTTCAAGATCGACCCAGCCAAGTGGGATTACCACGCGATGGACGTTCACCGCATCGCCGGAGACGACGACCTAGCCAGCCAGTACGCCCGCGCTGTCATCAGCGACAACATCACCCCCGACGGCCACGTACTGAGCCCCATGCGAGTCTCCGAATGCCGCATCACCCTCGGCATCGTGGCAGGCCGCGAAGGCGACCTCGAGCAAGCCGTGAGCCTAGGCCTCACCGGCCTCAAGGACGGCCGCCAAAGCAAAGTCCATCTGCGAATGATCGCCGGAGAACTAGAGCAGGAGCTACGCCTACGCTTCCCCAGCGAAGGCCCCGTATCGGAGTTCGAAGCTGCCCTGCGGGCACTCTGAGGCCTGCACGGCCATGCCTATTCGGTTAGATCCTGCAACCGCGGTTCACCGCCTCGACAGTCCGCATGGCGCAGTCGTGTCGATGAATTCCTATCCTGCCGCCAGTCGACGCGCGTCATCTTCGACGTGACACTCGCTCAGCTGTTGCTGACCGTCCAGTATCGCTGAGCGAGCGCTGAGCCCTGAGTGCAAGGCAGCGTGCGGTGCGACGGAGGAGCGCCGTAGCTGGGGGATGGGGAGCGGCGACGCAGGAGCCGCGTGGGCGGCCTCACCCGAACGCGAAACGGCCCGGTCGCAGATGCAACCGGGCCGTCCCCTCGCTGTTCCCTGCGAGCGACCGTGTACTGCCCTGACCAGATGGAAGCTGATCGATCGGCCTCTCAGCAGAGTGGCGGAGGATACGAGATTCGAACTCGTGAGGGGTTGCCCCCAACACGCTTTCCAACTCCTCGGAACCGTGTTCGGCGGGGTTCAGGTCCGAGTTCCACGACTGGCCGGCACATCGGCCACATGATGGCGAACGGCCCCGAACCCGGGTGAATGAGACCAGAACTGAGACCACTGGTAGGCGGGTTGTGTGCGGTTCTCAGGGCTCCCCACGCACACCCCGTCGGTCCGGGCGGCATCCAACACCGCACAGAGCCGGACAGTGACCCGTTCCACTTCTGCCCGCGGAGGCTGGGCCGGCGTGTACGTCGAAGATCCTCTCGGCGCCCACTCCAATAGAGTTCGTCGACAGCCGCGCGGCAGTTTGTGGTTCAAGCCTCCGTGGGGGTGCCAGGCCCTAGACTCGAATCACACGGCTGTAACTTGGAGGAGACAGACGCCTGCCGACCACTCGGCGACGTGTCTCCCAGGCAGGAGGACGGCAGACAGATGGCGAAGCGAGGCGCGGTGAACGCTGTGCGTAAGTACGAGATGGGGGAGCTGTTCTGCGGCGCGGGGGGTCTCTCTAGAGGGTTCCACGCGCACGGCTTCGATCCTCGCTTCGCCAACGACATTTGGGACCTTGCCGTACACAACTTCTTGATGAATTTCGACAAGAAGTACGCGAAGAGTGGCGGCAAGATGGCCGGAGATATTGTCGGCCTCCCCGGATCAGTCGAAGACATCGATCCGTCATCGCTCATGCGTCAACTGCCGTCATCTAGGGGCACTGACTCCCTGGTCCACGGCGAGCTGGACGTCCTGCTCGGTGGCCCTCCATGCCAAGGGTTTTCCGTCAACTCTCATATTCGCAACGGCGACGATCCTCGCAACTCCCTCTTTAAACACTACGTGCGCATCTTAAAAGGATTTGCCCCAAAAATATTCGTTCTCGAGAATGTTCCGGGAATGTTCTCTCTTGAGGGCGGTCGCTTCTTTGATGAGCTATTGAGTGAGATCAAGGCGCTGAACTCACTCGAATATGGTGGCTACGAAATCAGCTTCAAGATTCTTAATGCGGCCCACTACGGCGTGCCGCAGGAGCGGTTTCGTATGGTCGTGATCGGCACCCGCCGCGATATTGCAGACGAGGTGGGTAAAGTTGATGTGCCTGAACCGGTGCACTATTCTCTAGCACGCGCTCACTTCAAGGGTGGACGTACTCATACATTCCACTACGCGCTCGGTCATCGGCGTATTGATGGCGACTCTGTGCTTCCTCTACATTCTGCCTCTCTGCTCCCGCCTGTATCGGTCGAGGAAGCGATTGGCGATCTGCCTCCCCTCGTGAACGGGGGTGGCGTGGAGGATGGAGTGCCGTACGGGCGTAGTGGCCGGTTGTCAGAATTTCAGAAAAGTATGAGGCGAGGCGCGAAGGCGGCAACAAACCATTGGGCGCGAGCTCTATTCCCGCCGAATACCGAGAGGGTAAAGCACATCCCTGAGGGAGGAGATTGGCGTTCGATCCCCTTCGAATTGCTGCCTCCCGGTATGCAGCGAGCACTCCGCAAGGATCATACAACTCGCTACGGGCGGCTATCCCGGAACCAGCTGGCAGGAACGTTGCTGACGAAGCCCGACCCGCATTGGGGTACGTTCATACATTATGACGTTGCCCAACAGAGGCTGATTTCTGTGCGCGAGGCGGCTAGGTTCCAGTCGTTCCCAGATATTCACACCTTCTATGGTGGTCAGGTGGATCAATACAGGCTTTGCGGCAATGCCGTGCCCCCGCTATTAGCAGAGGCCGTAGCGGTCAACGTCAAGCAGAAGCTAGATGCTTATGGCGGCCTCCCCATTGAAATAGAGTCGGAGTTCGAGTATCCGTTGGCTGTGAACGTCTGAAATGCCGAAGGATGACGCCTTACGAGAGTTGTTCGAAGCCCTAGCGGCCACATCGGATAGGCTCACCTTCACGGCGACCACGTCGACCGCGCTCGCGAAGGAATTAGGAACAAAGCTCGCGCTTTCGCGCAACCCAGTTTACGTCTTCACTGTCACCGAGGATTCTGGTGACAAATTCACCTGCGTCGCGTTCACGCTCACGCTAGACGGCAACAAGCGTCCTGCGACTCGAGCGGAAGCGTTCGGGAAGAGCCTGGCAGAGTCCGGAGGCCGGCTATTCGACTTCAATCCGTTCCTGCTGGTCCATGACTACGCTGGAGACAGGCTGCTGGCCGTGTCGGCGATCGAACTTTTCGGCGCATTTGCAGAACACGCCTCTGGTACGGCTCTATCCTACTCAGGCTCATCATCTTTCTCCCTGACGCCGAATTTCCAGCGCCGCACGATCTTCATGTATGCAGAAGTCCGTGAGCCGACGGTTTGGGCCGCATCTACGGCAGCGGAAGACCTGTCTGAGGAAAATCTCGTTGGATTCTTGCGTCGAGTTTCCCAGGAAACAACTGCGAAGAGTAATGAGATAGGTGGAATTGTACAGGCGATTGAGAACCGCCTCGCCTCTCTGCCTAGTCAAGCAGGGCCCGGCGACTCGATCGATAGTGAGCAGGTGCCGCAGGCTGTTCAATTTGAGTATGCGCAAGTAGAGGCCAGAGACGAAGCAGTACAGATCGAGGATCGGATCTGGCGAATGATCCTCGCTGCGATCTCATCCTCCGCCGCAGTGATTCTTGTTGGTCCGCCGGGCACGGGCAAGTCCGCGCTTGTTCGGAAGGCCGTTGGCATTATCAGTACCAAGCTTCAGTCCGACGGGCTGCCGGGGGTCCGATCGCCGCTGTGGGCAACGCCAGACGAAAGCTGGACGTCCCGCGAACTGATCGGTGGAGAGACCGTAGCCGAGGGCGATATCGTGTTTCGCCCTGGCTGGGTACTGCGGGCTATCGCCGAGAATCGATGGCTCGTTCTGGACGAGGCTAATCGTGGAGACTTAGACCGAATCTTCGGCGCGCTGCTAACTTGGCTGGCCGGTGGAAACGTGGTCGTTGGTGTTGAGTCGTCGGCAGAGGATGCGAGGCTAATTGAATTGGGGTGGACCCGCGGAGGGTCTCACGTCGAAACGGTCGATGGAGACGGCGACCGGCCAGGAGCGATCAGGTATTTAGCAGGTGAGGATTGGAAGCTGCTGGGCACGTATAACGCACTCGATTCTCAGCGGGTGTTCCGCATTGGTGCAGCGCTTGGCCGGCGATTTGCGCGTGTGCCCATCCCGCCGATTGCACCCCATCTTTTTGAGCGAGTCTTAGAGGATCATGCTGGCGACCTCGACGCTACGCTTCTGACTAAGATTAGCCTCCTATACGATGCCCACTATCAGGAAGAAATCACGAGACTTGGCCCGGCTCTTTTTCTGGGAATGTGCAACTACCTGCGGGCCGCGCTCCACGCGGATCGGCCACCTTTTCCTGGAGTTGACGACCGACCAGAATCTACGGTGCTGCACGCTAATGTGTCCGTGGCCGATCCTGCACAAGATATCTCTGTCGCTGAAGGCGACGCTGTTGGCGATCCCGCGAGAGCGACGGGCGGGCAGGGTCATGGCATTCTAGCTGGCGCCATGGACTCTAGCCTCAGTGAGGCTTATGTTCTGAATTTGGGCACGCTCTTGGCTCAACTGGAGGAAGAAGATTTCGAACAGCTTATCTATCGGGTGCGGGAATCGACGGCTCTGCCGGAGAAGGAGATTGAATGGGTGAGCGTGATGATAAGGGCGCTGGCCTGACAGAATTTCCACCGATTCCGGATGCGGGGCTGGCGGCAGTATTGTCGAGCTGGACCGGGCGTGGATCACTCTTCGAAGCACTGAGTGCGCCGCTTGGCGAGCAGGATCTACGCCGGTGGGCATCGTCCGACGTTCGGCTGCGGGCGAATAGAATACTCCTTTCTATTCTAGATCCGATGTTGAATCGCTGGCCTAGACGAACAAGCGAGTGGAATAACTATCTTCCGGCATCAAAGACACGCACTCGTCAAGTCAGACAGGTTCCTTTCGCGGGAGTGGCATGGGCTGAGAGCAGGCGCCGATATGGGTGGCCGCCTAGTGCATTCGTCGGAAAGGAGGCCGAGCGTGGAGCCGACATGCTGGCTGTGCAGGTTCTTCGCTGGTGTGCAGATAGGCTTATGCAAGTTTGGACAGATAGTGTCGCTGTGCAACCTGAGGTCCAGTTCGGGTCTGCTGACCAGCTTGCAGCTGTGTTTGCTTTGCTGGAGATCGAGCCGCTGTCCAGTGCCGCCCCTGGGATGCCGACGCGAGCAGACCTGAAGGCGTTGCGGCGGGAGGGTGCCCCTTGGGGAAGTGTGGCTGACGCCGCCCATGTCTTGATAGAGGCGGAACGGTCGGTGGATTTCTTGATGTACCGATTGTTGATGCCTGACGAGGAGATTAGATGGCGTCTATTCCACCTCTCGATCCTGGGCATGCTTCTGATCGCCCTGCGCGAGGCAGGTTGCCAGATCACCTCACTGCGTCCGCTTAGCGCGAAGTCGGGCGCACCCAACTATGAGATAGCAAGTCCCGCAGGCGAGGTGTACTTGCTCTGGTTTGAAGCATCCGGCGTGTGGGCGCATCTTGGTTCGCCTAGTCCATTTGTTGAGGCGACGAGAGGGATTAGTCAAGCCCATCGCAGCAATGGCGCAGATTTGCTGCTCCTGTCGCCTGGGGTGAAGGCGTTAGTGCTCGAATGTAAATACTCATGGAACCAAGACGTCGTCGCGCGGAATGGGTATTACCAAGCCGTCGCATATGGTGTCGAGACGCGAACCCGGCTTGCCAAGAATGTCGTATCAGTTGCAGTTGGCCCTGAATCGGTTGTGTCGGCTGCTAGTTTCACAAACCTCACGCTTGGGCGAGTCGGCACGGTCCCCCCATCGGCGTTGGCTGCTCTTGTGGATCACTTTGTCCATCAAGGGAATGGGGCTGTGGTCGCGGACTGACTGCAACTGCCCCCTGGATAGTCATGGTCTGTCCGTGGTGAGGTGCCGCCGCTCGCGCTGACGGTATCTGCGGGTGGACGTTCGGGGGCGGACCGGGCCTCTGGCTAGGTATGCCTCGACGCACCAGGGGAGGACCTGGCTGACTCCGCCAGGGTCGTAGCCGTCTGGTTGTACGCCATTGCGCCTATCCAGCGTTTCGGTCCGCAATGCCCAGCGGCGTAGTTGGTGGTCTCGTGTGTTGCGTGTCTTCATCTGCTGGGCCTAATCTTCGAGCCACTCGGCGCCGGCTGTGTCGCGGTGGTAGCCCTTGTGGTCGCCCAAGAGGCAGACGCGGCCGGTCATCGGGTTGCGGCCGTCGCACGCTGGCGAGGGTCGCAAAACGACCCAGCCTCGCTTGTCCGTCTCGACTGGTTCGGTCGGTCCTGTGCCGCCCCACTCGACCCCGCTGTCGTCCATGGTGCTCTCTCCAGTCAACTGTCAGGTATGGCCGCGATCATCGGCGCGCCATTGTTTGATGCCGGATTATTGCCTCATTGCCGGTCGTAGAAAGCGACGGTAGTGGACTGCGTCTTGTCTTGCTAAGCGCGTTGCTCGATGTTGCTTCAATTCGCCTCTCGTATGTAGTGAGCAGGGCGACCGTGTGCCATGGTGGAGCGTAGAACGCTGTAAATAAAGGGCTCTTGACGTGTTGCTCGACAGCATTGATGCTGGAGTGAGTCCGAGCAAGACCGGGCAACCCCGAGATTAGGAGCGGCAAGATGTTGCTATGGTTCCTGGGTAAGACTTCGACACCAAACAATTCTCCTACGCTTTACCGGACCGATGAAGAGTCTTATGTCATCCAAGGGTGGCGCGTCTACGACGAAGGCATTTTGGCGCGGTTGTCGATCCCTGACGGGGACACCGTCATCGAGATTCCGCCGCCGCTGTTGGACTACCTCCAGCTCGACGGCCTGACCACGGACGAGAGGAATTTGATCCCGCCGATCGTCCACGTGAAGGACAATGGGAACTACATCGTCCAGGGGCCAGAGGTTCACGATCCGGCGGTGCTGAGCCAGTTCAGGCAGCCGGTGCCGGATCATGAGACCTGCATCCATCTGTCCAAGGCGACCGTTGCCCAGCTCGTTGGAGGTTAGAAGCGTTGCAGCCGATCTCAGGAGATGAGCGCGACGCGCTGCTGTCGTCGTACAAGCACGAGGCGCTTCACCTGGAAATGCGGGACATCTATGCCACCGACATCGAGCGAGACCGGTTCAGCCAGTGGCTCCGCGGAGAACCGCTAGACCCTGAAGAAGAGGCCGAGTGGTGGCGCTGGTGGTTCGAGCTGATGGACGCCAACATGAAGGCCGGCAAGACGATGCGCCGTCTTCGCATCGTGTCCGAGCCGGTCACCGACTACATCCGTTTCGAATGGCTGGACACCGGCAAGCTGGTAGAGGCCGGCGAAGAGGTCCGGTGGCTGTCTCGCCGGATGGCTAGCACGCTTCTGCTGCCAGGCAACGACTTCTGGCTGTTCGACCGCGAAGCGGTTAGCTTCACCCACTTCGACGGCGCCGGCCACGTCCTAGACCACGACATCACTCAGGACCCGAGCATCGTCAACGCGTGCCTCACAGCGTTCGAGAGCGCGTGGGAGATGGCCACTCCACACAACGAGTTCAAACCTGCCTGACCGTTGACCAGTACACCAGTCAAGCAGGCCCGGGCAGCCTTAGGAGCCCGCCTCCGAGAGCTTCGCGTTGATGCGAAGCTGACGGGGCGGGCTCTTGCTGCCCTGCACGGCTGGCACTTCACCAAGATCAGCAAGATCGAGAGCGGTACGACGAATCCCAGCGCCGACGACATCACCGCCTGGTGCCAGTCCTGCGGCGCCGTCGACCAGGCCGCCGACCTGATCGCAACAGCTCGAGCAATCGAGTCCATGTACGTCGAGTGGCAACGCCACATGCGCGCCGGCCTGAAGCACTACCAGAGCACACCAGTGCCGCTGTACGAACGAACCAAGCTGTTCAGGATCTACGAGAACACCGTGTTGCCCGGCCTGTTTCACACGGCCGAGTACTCCGCAACGATTCTCCGGTTCTGGAACGACTTTCTGAACCTGTCCAGCGACCTGGATGAGGCGGTCGCGACCAGGATGGAACGTCAGCGGATTCTCTACACCGGCAACCGCCGGTTCGTCTTCGTACTCGAAGAGCAGACCCTACGGACTCGCATCGGTGACGCAGACGTCATGCTGGGCCAGCTCGACCGCCTGCTTGCCGTCATGTCGCTTCCCCGCGTGAGCCTCGGAATCATCCCGGCCGGCGCAGAGCGTCAGTGCCTCACCCAGGGAAGTTTCTGGATATTCGACGAAGACCGAGTCCAGGTCGAAACCGTCTCGGCTGGCCTGGACATCGTCCAGCCACGAGAGATCGAGATCCACGTCAGGGCGTTCTCGCTCCTGCAGAAATCAGCCGTCTATGGGGCGACGGCGCGCCAACTCGTGTCCCAAGCGGTGACTGACCTTCAGGAAGGCTGACCGGCCAGCAAACCTCTGCCGGCCGGCCGACGGTACTCAGGAAGACCGAAGATCCTTCTGGAACAGTGCCCCGCTCATGCGGCCGGGTATGTCGCAGGTCCGGACGTGTTGGAAGCCGTGCTGTAGGTAGTACTCGTGCAGTCGTGTATTGGTGCTCCAGCAGTTGAGCCGGACCCAATGCTTGCCTTGGGTTCGCGCACTGTCGATGACCGCGCGCAGTAGGGCCGATCCGTAGCCCTTTCCGTGCTCTACAACGAAGAATCGGCTGATATAGGTCTGCGGCTCAGCCAACTCTTCCGCCGTCCAGAACTCCGCCTCCGGATCGATGATCGCCAGCATCGCGACAACTTGGCCGGCCACCTTCCAGCCCACGAATTCGAAGGCGTCGAAGTCCCGATCGATATTCGCGTGGACCTGCGACATATCGAGGCCGCCGCGATACTGGTCGGTTCCCTTAGTGGATAGCCACTCGCCCGCATCGTCCCGAACCTTGTGGACCAGTGGACGGTACGACTCATCGAGTTTGATCAGCATCAGGCATCCAGGTCGTACGAGACCTCGACACGGTCGGCCGCCATGCGCGAGACCATGTAGCGAACCGGTCGGTGCTCCTCGTCGTAGCCGACTCGGGTATGGACCAGTAGAGGTGTGCCAGGTGCCATCATGAGTCGCTGCGCCTCTTCGCTGGTCGGCATTCGAGCCGTCAGGGTGTCGTGCCAGCGAGCCTGCTTGTGTCCAGTCGCCGCCAGCAGGCCGCCCTGTACGCCGAGGTCACTTGGGTTCCAGAACAGTTCGTTCCCGTCGGTGACGAACGGTGGGAAGTAGGAATCGCTCAGCTGGTGAGGCTCATCGTTCACCCAGCGCAATCTGTTCCGGGCTTGGATCGTGGTTCCCTCGGGGATCTCCAGTGCTGCCGCTACGTGCGCCGGCGCTTGGATCGTGAGGATCTGCAGATCGTTCTTCGGCGTCCCGCCTTGGGCCTTGATCGTGTTGGCCCAAGCGTCGCCATCGTTGTTGTGGGCCTTCTCCCACTCGGCCATCTTCCATTCCCACCGGTTGATCTCGCGTACACGGCGAGTCCGGCCCTGGCTGCTGGTGATCAGCCCTTCAGCCTCCAGCGCTGAGAGCGCTGCCCGAACGGTGTTTCGACTCGCGCCGTAGCGGGTGACGAGCTCGGCTTCGCTGGGCAGGGGCGACCCCGGCTCGCCTAGCGAGTCTCGGATCAGGCGGGCCACCCGCTCTTGCAACGTCTCCGGCATCTCAACTTCCTCTCCCGGGTTACTTGACAAGCTTATCCAACTTGTTCCAACATGTCACTCGGCAAGCTTGTTCCCACAAGTTGCACAAGTAGACCAAGACCTTCAGGAAGTTGCTCGCTACAAACGGCGACGCCCCGGCGGTGGCACCCGCCGAGGCGTCTAGGCCGCACTTGTCCGTTGAGAACAGGAGCACAACCGTGAACATCATCCCTCTCCAAGCCGCATCCAGGCAGGAACCGACTGCGGCTGAGTTGGTTGAAATCGAGCAAGAGTGGCCGCTGATCGCGGCCGAGCTGGACCTGTTGGACGCCGAGATCGCCTACATCACCGCTGGACCGAACGTGTCGGTTCTAGATCGGCGGCGGGTGCGTCGGGCTGAGCGTCGCGTCCTTGACGTGAGTTGCGAGCTGGCGCACGGCGACATCATTTCGGAGGTCGTAGCGTGAGCACCCTGGTCCGCACGACCTACCCAGTCCCGATCGAAGACCTGATCCCAGCGGCTCGTCAGCTCGCTGCCGACCTTGGTGTGGTTCCGTCGCGGAACAGGATCATGAAGGAATTCCGGATCGGCGCCGAGAAGGCCCGCGTGGTTCTCAATGCACTCAACGAGCCCACGCCGGCACCGGCCGAGCCGCATTTGCGCTCGGTCCCGAACCCGGTGGAAATCGAGCACAGCGACAGTCCAGACGAGATGCCCCCCGCGCCGAAGGGGGCGGAGGCATCTCCGCAGGTCGCGGCACCCGTAGACCTGGGGACGGCTACTCAGACCACCCCAATCGGAGATAGTCCCGCGGTCGTACCCACTACTGGTCGACCGGTGCGGTCATGGCCGGTGCTGTTGCTGGCTCTGCCCGCGTTCGTCGCGGTTTGGTCCGGCTGGGTCGGACTCGGCACGCTCACCGGCTTCGGCGTAGTCCACCCCCTACCCGGAATCGCGGATGGGTTCACGATCAACTCCGCGATCACGCTTCCCATCGGCGTAGAGACCTATGCGGCATTCGCGCTGCGGGTGTGGCTATCCGGGAAGGTGCCGGCGGCTGCCCGCCGATTCGCTAAGTGGTCCGCACTGTCAGCACTAGTCCTGGGTGCGCTCGGGCAGGTCGCCTACCACCTGCTAGAGGCGGCCGGAGTTGTTCGGGCGCCGTGGCAGATCACAACGGTTGTCGCCTGCTTGCCCGTCGCCGTACTTGGCATGGGTGCTGCGCTCGCTCACCTCATCCACGCCCGGCCCAACCAGAACGCGGAGAAGTGATCATGACTAACCCCAACGTCTCCGAGTCAATCCCGACCTTCGACGCAGCCGAAGTCGCGAGTCTCATCGGTGCCCTCGCTGCGATGCAGCCTGTCGTCCGAGCCGCGATGCCGCGCTGGCCGCAGGAGTACCAGGATGCCGTCAGCAAAGCCCTCGCATTGACCTCCGTCAGCACGCTGGACGGCGCGGATCTGGCGTATCTGTGGGTTGGGCCGTTCCGCATTGTGCTCGCTCCGACCACGTCCGACGGAGAGGGGAGCTGACCATGCCCGACCAGATTCCTGAGCTGATCGACCTGGAAGCCCATCGCGCCCGCCGCGATGACGCCTCACAGGCGCAGGACGAAAAGGCCGGCGAATTGGTACGGCTGTCGACGGCAGATATCGAGGGAATGGACACGGCCTACGAGGTCGCCCTAGATGACGATGCTGACACCGATCCGGGCGCGGGCAAGGTCTTGGTGCCTGTGGATACATCTGCTGCGCCGGTGACGGTCGCGCCGGGGGAGCGGTTGCCGATCATCCCGGTTCACCTGCGCCCCGAGAACCTGCCCGCGACCGCGCGGCGTGCGCTGGCCCGTGCTGCGCATGTCGCGGCGTATCACGGCGTCCGGTCGCCGTGGTATGGATGCAAGCTCGGTTGGTTCGCTGGCCGTGGGCTGTTTCGCCTTGTAGGTAAGCAGATCGCGTGGTGGTGGGTACCGAACTCGGTCGCGTTGGAGCAGACGGCCGCCGACGCGAAAGAGCTAAAGGAGTGGGAAAAGATCCATCGTCAGCTCAAGGCCACCCGGCTGTGGAGAGGCTCCGTTCTCACGGCTCAGAACATCGGCCTTGCCATCAGTGCCCCGATCTTGTGGAACGCCGCTCCTGCGGCCGCCCTGGCGGCTGCGTGCGTTGGTGCGGTCGCAGCGTTGGCACACTACGGCCGGCCCGCTGGTCAGACGCTGGTTGGTACGGCGGTAGTGGCGCCGCGATTCCGCAAGCTCAACTCTAACATCGTCCTGCGCGCCTACTACGCGGCCGGTCTCGGTAAGCCGGACAAGGCTGACCAGGAGATCCGGTTCGGATCGCAGATGTCGCGGGACGCCCGCAACACCGGCTCACAGGTGTTGGTTGATCTCCCGTACGGCAAGGGCTGGTCAGACGTGCAGGGCTCGCGGGAGAAGATCGCGTCCGGCCTGGACGTGCACGTAAACCAGGTGTTCCTGTCGCCGGACAAGAGCAGCTCTCGGCGGCACACTCTGTTCGTGGCCGACCGCGATCCGCTGGCCGTGCCGGTGGGCCGTACGGACATGCTGGACTGCAAGCCGCGGAGCATCTGGCGGCCGGCCAAGTTCGGCAAGGACGAGCGCGATGCCCCGGTATCGCTGCTGCTGATGTGGATTTCACTGCTTGTCGGTGCGCAGCCGCGCAAGGGCAAGACCTTCGCCGCCCGGTTGATCGCGTTGCATGCCGCACTCGATCCGTACGTGAAGTTGATCGTTGTCGATGGCAAGAACTCCCCGGACTGGCTCAAATTCAAGCTGGTTGCTCATCGCATCGTGTTCGGTACTCACCCAAGTCCCAACGACCCAGACCCGATCGGAAACCTACTCGCGATCTTGGATGAAGTTCTTGCCCACATTGACCGCGTCAACACCCAGCTCGCCGCTCTGCCAGTGAGCGTGTGCCCGGAAGGCAAGCTGACCGAGGAGCTTGCCCGCGATGCCCGCTACCCAGATCTGCGGGTGCTGGTCATAGTGATGGAAGAGTTTCAGGTCTACTTCGAGACTGAGGACCAGGAGGTCAACAAGCAGATCGCGGCCAAGCTTTCCCGCATCCAGGCGGTCGGCCCGTCGGCCGGCGTCGTGATCGTGTCCAGTTCGCAGAAGCCCTCCGGCGTCGGGGCCGGTGACGTCGGCCGATTGTTCAATCGGTACCGCGACAACCACGCCGTACGGTTCGCGCTCAAGTGCGGCAACCGCATCGTCTCCGAAGCTGTCCTTGGTGGCGACGCCTACGCCGAGGGGTTCGACGCCGCGACTCTGCCGGTCGGGGACGAGTACCGAGGCGTTGGCTATCTGTACGGCGCAGCGGACGCCACACCGACCGTGCGGACGTACCTGGCTGACCACAGCGACGCAGAGAAGATCCTCACCGCTGCCAGGGCCCACAGAGAGCGGATGGGACTGCTGACCGGCATGGCGGCCGGAGAAGAGGTCGAGCGCGCCACCCGCGATGTCCTGGCCGACATGCTGACCGTGATGGGGGCAGACAGCGCGGCGCACTGGGACACGATCGCCGGGCGGCTGGCACAGCAGATGCCCGAGCAGTACGAGGGCACAACCGCCGAAGCGATCTCGGCTCAAGCCCGATCGGCGAAGGTCCCCAGCGTCAACATCAAACGCGACGGCGCGACCCGCAAGGGCGCCAAGGCCGACGACATCCGCGCCGCGATCAACCGCCGCGATACCACGGAACGTAACTGAACTAGGGGAACTGCGGGGCGGCAAAAGGTAGCGGCCTGGCCGCTACGAGTAGCGCCCACGCTACCCGCCCCGCTACCCCGTAATCAGTACCTGACCAGGCCGTTCATTTCCGCGTAGCGGGTAGCGGCCACGGCTCCTCACGCCCAAAAACAGCTTTCCGGAGGCATTCCATGCCCATCACTGCCGCTACCTCCTACCTGAGCGCCGCTACCCAAAGTAGCGAGCTGGCTGCCGCTGTCCACACTGCCGGCCAGGTCGCCACCGTCGCACTGATCGTCACCGTCTGCATCGCGTTCTACCTGTTCACCTGCCTCGTCTGGCCGTTCGGCAAGTGCCGCCGATGCAAGGGCGCAGGCAAGTTCAAGTCCCCATTCGGCAACGCGTACAGGCACTGCGGAAAGTGCGACGGCTCCGGCCTGCGAGTCCGGATCGGACGCCACGTCATCAACCACATCCGCGCCACTCACCGAGCAGGCGACAAGTGACCCAGCCGCCTGCAACTACTCGAGGGGAGCACCACCCCATGAACAACATCCTGACTGCCGCTCTCGCCGCCGCAGGGCGCGGCTGGCCAGTGTTCATGCTTGCTCGCTCCAAGCGTCCCTTAGCCAACTGCGGCGTCTGCCGCGTGGACGCCAACCACGACCCGGCGACCTGTGGACACCTGACTTGCCACGGTTTCTACGCCGCCACCACCGAACCGGCCCGCATCGCCGCACTCGTCGCCGCTGTCCCGTATGGACAGCTCGCCGTCCGGACCGGTGCTGTGTCTGACCTCCTGGTGGTCGACGTCGACCCGGCACACGGCGGAACGACGAGCATGACCCATCTCATGGTCGAGGGACTGTTGCCGCGCACGCTCCGGGTGGTCACCGGCTCCGGCGGGCAGCACCTGTACTACCGCCACCCCGGCCGCCCGATGCCGTCTCGACCAATGCCCGGACGTCGAGGGATCGACATCAAAGCAGACGGCGGGTACGTCGTTCTCCCGCCGTCGATCCATCACCGCACCGGCCTCCCGTACCGATGGGCGACCACAGGAAGCCCAGACACAACAGAGATGCCCCGCCCCTTGATTGACGCCTGTCTGCCTGCGCCGGCCGATCCGTCCGCCAAGGGAACCGACCCAACTCCGGTACGGCAGAGCGGGGGCATCTCATACCCCGATCAGCTCCTAGCGGCTCACCTCGACGCCGTACGCCGGGCGGGCGAGGGGCGTCGCCGTACGACGCTTTACGGCGCTGCCAGAGGCGTTGCACGGATGGTCGCGGCCGGGGCGATCGAGTACGCAGCCGCCGTCGCCGCCCTGACTGGCGTCGGCCGTGAAGCAGAGCAGACCGAACGCGAGATCAGAGCCGCCATCGCTGGCGGTTTCCGCGACGAAGGGATCGCAGCATGACGAGTCTTACCGACGGCAACGAGGACCAGGGCGACGCCTTCGATGGTGCTGAGCTGCTTGACGATGTTGCAGCGACCATCGGCCGCTACGTCATCCTGCCCAGCACCTCGGCGCTGGTCGCTGTCGTGCTGTGGATCGCCGCCAGCCATGCAATCCCCGCATGGAACTGCGCGCCACGGCTGGTGATCCGTGCACCAGAGAAGCGGTGTGGAAAGTCGCGGCTACTCGACATGGTCGAAGGGATGTGCCACCGGCCATTGATGACCACCAACGCCAGCCCGTCAGCGGTCTACCGGTCCATCGGTATGAACCCAAGCGACCCGCCGACGCTGCTGATTGATGAGGCCGACACGATCTTTGGCGCGAAGGCCGGCGACAACGAAGATCTTCGCGGGCTGCTCAACGCCGGCCACCAGCGCGGCCGTACGACCCTGCGCTACAACGCAGGACGGGACAAGGTCGAAAAGCACGTCACGTTCGCCATGGCCGCACTTGCGGGGATTGGTGCGATGCCGGACACGATCGAGGACCGTGCCGCCGTCGTTCGGATGCGTCGACGCGCACCGGGCGAGAGCGTGCAGCCGTACCGAGTCCGCCGCGACGGCCCCGAGCTGGACGACCTGCGGCAGCGCCTCAATCAATGGCTCGCCTCGCACATCGAAGACCTCACCGACGCCGCGCCGGACATGCCACTGGAAGACCGCGCGGCCGACACCTGGGAACCCATGATCGCCATTGCTGACCTCGCGGCCGGCCAGTGGCCGCGGGCAGCGCGCAAGGCGGCTGTCGTGCTCACTAGCGACCGTGATGCGGGGGAGGAGGGATCACTACACACCCGTCTGTTGACTGACTGCCGGATCGCGTTCCAGGACGCCGACGCGCTGCCTACTGCGGTACTGCTCGACCGGCTCAAGTCTGATCCGGAGGCGCCTTGGGCGACGCATGGGCCGAACGGGCTGACCCCGATGAAGATGGGCAACCTGCTACGCGACTTCGAGATCCGCAGCGCGAACATCCGGTTCACCACCGGACAGGCGAAGGGCTACAGCCGCAGCGACTTCACCGACGCATGGAACCGGTATTGCCCTGAGCCGAAGGCTGCCGATGGGGAAGGCGTCCCAGCCGTCCCAGGCGTCCCTTCGCAGGTCAGCACGGGGACGGCTTCACCCCCTGGGACGGCTCAAGCCGTCCCAACCACCCAAGCCGTCCCGGCTCTGACCAGGGAAGTTACGGCTGGGACGCCTGGGACGGCTTGGGGTCCGAGAGCTGTCCGGGCAGTTTCCAGCGATGCCATCACCGAGCCGCCGGCCATCTGGGAGAGCGCATGACCGAATCCCGCAATGCGACCGCCAGTGACAGCACCGCAGAGCAGAGGAGAACTGCAATGACTAGCGCTCTTGAAGCAGTCGATTCCCCGCGGCAGGTGTCCGATGAGCCAGCGCCTCTGCTGCTCACGGTCGAGGCGGCGGCCGCACGTCTTGGTATCGGCCGGACCTTCGCCTACGCGCTCGTCAAGTCTGGAGAGCTGGAGTCAGTCCCCGTCGGCCGGCTGCGGCGAATCCCGGCCGAGTGCATCACGGAGTACGTCAGGCGGCTGCGAGACAGCGCCCGCCGAGACCAGACAGCCGCCTGAGGAGAGGGATAGCTATGGGACGCAAACCGAACCTTGCATCAAGCATCTACGAGGGCGCGGACGGGAGTTGGCATGGGCGGGTGACCGTTGGTGTCCGCGATGACGGGACTCCTGACCGGCGGCACGTGCGTGGGAAGACCGAGGCCATCGTCACGAAGAAGGTCCGGGATCTCGAACGCGCGCGAGACGACGGTAATGTCCGCAAAGTAGGCAAGGCGTGGACGGTCGAGATGTGGCTTACCCACTGGCTAGAGAACATCGCCCGGCCGAACGTCCGACCGTCGAGCTACTCGGCGTACGAGGTCGCGGTACGCAAGCATCTTGTCCCCGGCATCGGCGCTCACCGCCTGGACAAGCTTGAGCCCGAACACCTTGAGAAGCTGTACGTGAGGATGCAGCGGTCCGGCAGCAAGGCTGCGACCGCACACCAGGCGCACCGCACGATCCGAACGGCGCTTGGCGAGGCTCACCGGCGGAAGCGCATCACCACGAATCCGGCTGCGATGGCAAAGCCGCCGCGGATCGATGAGGCTGACGACGAGGTCGAGCCCTACAGCGTGGCTGAGGTGCAACTCATCCTCGAAGAGGCGAAGAAGCTCCGCAATAGCAGCCGATGGGCGATCGCGCTCGCGCTCGGCCTGCGCCAGGGCGAAGCTCTCGGCTTGATGTGGTCTGACATCGACCTTGAGAAGGGAGTGTTGCGAGTCCGCCGGGGCCGAGTGAGGCCGAAGTACGAACACGGCTGCGACAGCCCATGCGGGCGGGCGCACGCGGGCTATTGCCCCGAGCGACGCCAGTTGCGCGCAGATGCTGCCCAGACGAAATCGAAGGCCGGACGACGAAGCATCGGCCTCCCTGACGAGTTGGTTGAGCTGCTGCGAACCCACAAGCAAGAGCAGGACGCGGAGCGCATCGCAGCTCGTCAACTCTGGGAGGCCGGCGGATGGGTATTCGCCTCTGAGGTCGGACGTCCGCTGAATCCGAACACCGACTATCACCAGTGGAAGGCGCTGTTGGCCGCCGCAAAGGTTCGCGACGGCCGGCTGCACGATGCTAGGCATACGGCGGCAACGGTCCTTCTGCTGCTCGGAGTGCCGGAGCGCGCAGTAATGGGGATCATGGGCTGGTCTACGACCGCAATGGCCGCTCGGTATCAGCACATCACAGAAGCGGTCCGGCGCGACGTTGCTGGTCGTGTAGGCGGGCTTCTCTGGCCACCTGACCTGGGTGGTCCGACTGCTCAATTGGGTGGTCAGGGTTCGAGTGGATAGCCGCCAGAATCAAGCGTCAACGCTGCCATTGGAGATTTACAGAACTCTGCTATCCAAACAGATGGCAATGCGCCTTCGGTGCTTAATGCGGTAAACACGTCATCCTCAGTCAATGTGGCGAGTCCCCGCGCGCGCAGGATATTCCAGGCCCGTATCAGGCGATCGTAGACATCCAAAACTACATCTGAGCGAACTAGGTACACAGAATCCTCGGCGACCGAGATGGCGGCGGGGTGAACTCTCTTCTGGGAAGTCATTAGCAGGGCTGCTGATGCGCTCGGAATAGATTCTCCCCGCTTGCCGGCGACGTACCTTAGATGGCCGCCTGCCTGGCGGACATTTTCAACCCCCAGCTCGCCGTCATCCAGTGCCTCACTCTTCGCTTCCCAGCAGACCCATGAGAGACCTCCGAATATCCAGTTTGCATCTGGTGCTGCGGTGGCACTTCCGTTCCCGTAACTCTCGTCTGATCCCGCGAGTTGCCCCATGTAGACCAATGCATTTTCGTAGGCCGTGGCTGGCTTGTTGGCTAAACCTTCTCGGGCCGTGGCGCTAGCGATCTTAAATTTCGCAGCATGTCCGATGGTGGGCGCGGCCTTCCGGATCGCTCTCGCTGCGCTGATGTCCACAGGGTCGCGCTGGTCTGGAGTGGTATTCATCCCCGTTTCTGCCGGTGAAGCCAGATGTGCAAGCCACGTCGTTCCCCGAGCGGATTGCTTGGCGTCTTCATAATATTTGCGGGACGTCTTTGTTAGCGAAGTGTCGCCTGTCGATATAGCTAGCCGTGATGCCCAGCATGATGCGAGGTAATACCAGAGTGCCGCATAGCGTTTAGATGCTTGGCCGTGGGTCAGCGCGTCGAGCGCTTGCCGAGCTTGATTGAGGGCGCGGGGGAGATCATTTTGCCAGACTGCTTGCCAGGCCTCAACTTCAAACCGGGACGCCAACTGAAGTTGCGGAGAGGTTGGAGGATCCTGTCGATGAAGTGTGTCGCGGTCAGCCGTTATGTCTGGTTCGATGCCCAGCCATTCTTTGTCATGCCGCCTAAAGACCCGAATGTTCGCGGTCATTTCAGTTGAGTCCGTCTCCAGACTGTTCTCGAAGCCAAACTTCAACTCTGCGTGTACCTCTGGATGCATTGCGGCTTGTATGTCGCGCCGTCCGCAAAAGCTCGTTAGATCGCCATCGAGCATAACAACGGTGGAAAAATCTCCGGAATTTCTAGTAGCCCGTCCTGAGCCCTGAGCGACTCGTGAACGCACGCGTTCCTCAAGAACGTCGTTAGCACCAAGGGCGCTGTAGAGAAACCTCTCCTGCAGGTCACCTCGGGTTGGAAGGTCCGCCAATATAACCAACCTACAGTCATTGTTGGGAAGGTCGACGCCATCGTAGCGATTGGTCAGCATTAGCACCGCGCTATCTTTCGACGTGAAGACTGATAGATCGTCTTCGACGTCGGAAGCGCGTAATATCTCGATGCCCGCGGGTATCTTGGTGCGGGCGAATTCTTCAGCTGTGTATTTGTCCGGCACCATCACTACGGTTCGACCTTGTTCTTTAATGGTGCTCGCTACCCAATCGTCTACTCCGGCCGGTGCCTTGGAAAGGTCTGTAGTCAGTTCGGGGAAGCAGAAGAACCTCCGTCCTGTTCCTTGTTGGTCCCAACCTTTCGGGATTGCAATTCGTTTGATCTTAGGGCGGCCGAAGACGCGCTCGAGTTCTCCGCCAGCGCCCAAGGTCGCGCTCATGTACACGCGCTGTCGCGGAGAATCGAACCCCGGGTGCGAGGCTGTCGGAGGTATTAGTGGCCGAATGAGCAAAGAGCCATATGATAAAAACACGAGACACTTATCGAGATGTCCCCGTAGCTTTATGAGTGCATACTTTGCATTTTTGTCAATCGTGCCCGATGCTGCGGCGCCTTCAAGTGCGCTCTCAAGTTGCTGAGCCGCCGCGTGGATTCCGATCGGCGACGCCATGTAGACGTTGGCGAGATATTTTCCGTTAGGAGTGTTTGTGCGGAGTCTTTCAAGCACCAGCGGGTCAATCGCCTCAGTGAGAGCGGACACGACGTCCAGGTAAGCTGGCTGCTCACGCCGAATCTGTAGGCTCCAGGGTCCAGCAGTTGCGTTATATGCCGCGTGAGCATCATCGAGGATAAGAACCTGAGCATCGCCCAATGCCGGGTTACTGTTAAAGACGTGACCGTAAACGCTCACCGCGACTGCCTGCGCACCTATGTAGCGAGCTCGGTCTGCTGGGTTCCAGTCCGTAGCCTGGCCTGTGAGCAGGACCGATGGGATGCCGTAGGACTCTAGTTTGTCGGCCGTTTGCCTGGCGAGTTGTCGCGTTGGGCAGAGGTATGCGACTCGATCTGAATCTGTACGCCGTCGAAAATCGCCGATGAGGCCACCGACGAGTGTCTTGCCCGCGCCGGTAGGCAGTTCGATCGCGACGTCTTTGCTATCTGAGTGGTCCATGTGCCACTCACGGAGAACGTCACCTTGATGGATCCATAGCGCGGGCGGGCCACCGTTAGACCCAGCGAGTATCCGATAGAGCTGTTCGGGGTCGGCTGGGGCGGGAACAGTTGGTGGGCGCCTCTTGAATGCCATTTTCGCAGTGTGCCAACTTGAGCCGCTTCGGTCAGTAGCTCACGATCAACCAGTTAAAATTGGGCACCGCTATAAGTGGGCCTGGCAGGCCCGCGCACCGCCAACTGAGACCACAACTGAGACCAGAGACCGAACTGGCCCGGCCGCTGATGCGGCCAGGCCAGTCCTACTTCGGTCTCTGCGAGCGCCCGAATGTTGCTCTGACCAGGTGGAAAGCTGGTCGGTCGGCCTCTCGGAGAGTGGCGGAGGATACGAGATTCGAACTCGTGAGGGGTTGCCCCCAACACGCTTTCCAAGCGTGCGCCCTAGGCCACTAGGCGAATCCTCCACGCGGAAGGATACGCGAGGTGGCGGTGGGGAGGAAATCGGGGTGGTCAGGTGAGGAGGGCGGGGGCTAGGGCTTGCCATTGGGGGATTGGCTGGGGGCCGGTTTCTCCGGTGATGACGTTGACGGCGACGTGGTCGGCGCCGGCTTCGTGGTGGGCGTGGAGCTTGGTGGCGATGTCGGTGGGGGTGCCCCAGGCGGCCAGGCTGTCGATCAGGTGGTCGGGGAGGGTCGTCAGGTCGGTGTCGGTGAAGCCCTGGCGTTTGAGGGAGGCCGCGTAGCCGGGGAGTTGGGGGAAGAAGCCGATCGTGTCTCGGGCGATGGCTCGTGCGCGGGCCGGGTCTGTTTCGAGGACGACCAGGTGGGCGACGGCGAGGAGTTTGCCGGGGCCGAGTGTGCTGCGCAGTTCGGCGGTGTAGTCCGGGGTGATCAGGAACGGGTAGGCGCCGGAGGTTCGTTCTTTGGCCAGTTCGAGCATTCGGGGGCCGAGGGCGGCCAGGAGGCGATGCTCAACCGGTACGCCGTCCAACTGGTCGAGGAAGGCGTTCAAGGTGGCGAGCGGCTTCGGGCCGTGGGCGCCGCCGAGGCCGACGGTGAAGCGGCCTGGAGCGGCGGCCGCCAGTTCGGCGTACGCCGAGGTCACGTCCGCGGCGCTGTAGGTGTCGACCGCGAGGATCCCGCTGATGAACTTGATCGTCGAGGTCGCCTCGACTACATCGGTGATGGTCTGCAACCCGGGGAGCGGGCCGCCGGAGAGCCAGATCGCCGGGTAGCCCAGGTCTTCCGCGGCACGCGCTGCCGCCAGCGACTCGGGGCTGCTGGTCAGTCCGGTGGTGATGCCGAAAGGGCCGAAGTCGAGGCTCGTCATGAAGTAGGCAACCGGTCGGCGGCGGCCGGCATTCCGTCGAAGGCCGAGTAGGGGAGGCCCGGATTCTGAGGTGGTGGTCCTGATCGCGTACACTTCTGGCTGGTTCCCCGCGTGGCGGTATCTCGCCCAACTCCCCCAGGGCCGGAAGGCAGCAAGGGTAAGTGAGCTCTTCCGGGTGCGCGGGGAATCCTTATGTCCGGACCCCTTCGCGACGGCCGCTCAGGCTCGCGAAATAGGCTGTGGTCGATCGATCCACGCCTACGAGGGAGTCCGATGAGCGAGCTCGACCGCCGGTATCTGCAGGAACTGATCATCGGCGAACTCGGGGTGACGCCGTCCTTCGACGCCGACACCGAGATCGAGCGGCGGGTCGGCTTCCTGGTCGACCAGCTCCGGCTGTCCGGCACCACGGCGTACGTGCTGGGCATCTCCGGCGGCGTCGACTCCAGTACTGCGGGCCGCCTCTGCCAGCTCGCCGTCGAGCGGGTCCGCGCGGAGGGCGGCAAGGCGAGCTTCATCGCGATGCGCCTGCCGTACGGCGTACAGGCCGACGAGGACGACGCGCAGCGGGCCCTCGAGTTCATCCGCCCGGACGAGACGCTCACGGTGGACATCAAGCCGGCCACGGACGCCATGGTCGAGTCGGTGCGGCACGCGGATCTCGGTGAGCGCGCCGACTTCCACACCGGCAACATCAAGGCCCGGCAGCGGATGATCGCCCAGTACGCCGTCGCCGGCGCCCACGGCGGGCTGGTGGTCGGGACGGATCACGCCGCCGAGGCGGTGATGGGGTTCTTCACCAAGTACGGCGACGGCGCCTGCGACCTGACCCCGCTGGCCGGCCTCACCAAGCGCCGCGTCCGTGCGCTGGGCGCCCGGCTCGGTGCCTCGGAGCAGGTCACCGGCAAGGTCCCGACGGCCGATCTGGAGAGCGCCAACCCGGGCGTCCCGGACGAGCTGGTGCTGGGCGTGACCTACGACGAGATCGACGACTTCCTCGAGGGCAAGCAGATCAGCGACGAGTCGGCCGAGACGATCATCGGCTACCACCGCCGCACCATCCACAAGCGCGCCGTACCGATCGTGCCCTGACCCGCGAACAGGTGATTGCCCGCATGTCGACGGGCGAGTTTTCCGCCTACGGTGGTCGGACACTCAATCGTTGGAGGGCTGATGGTCGACTTCTCGCTCAGTGAGGAACAGCGCGCGATCCGGGAGACGACGCGCGAGTTCGTTCGCCGGGAGCTGATGCCGCTGGAGAACGAGGTGCTCCGGCGGGAGCGAGAAGGACTGCCGGGAGTTGAGCCGGAGACCATCACGGAGTTGCGGCTGAAGGCGAAGTCGTTCGGCTTCTGGGGGCTGAGCACGCCCGAGGAGTACGGCGGGATGGACCTGTCGGCGGTCGACCAGGTCATCGTGACCAGCGAGCTCGGGCGGACGTTCGTACCGTTCTCGTTCGGCGGTGAGGCCGACAACATCCTCTTCGAGAGCAACGAGGAGCAGCGCAAGGAGTATCTGCTGCCGACGATCAGTGGCGAGCGGAAGTCGTGCTTCGCGATCACCGAACCCGGCGCCGGCTCCGACACCCGGGCGATCCGGACCACCGCCCGCCGGGACGGGGACGAGTGGGTGATCCGCGGCGAGAAGACGTTCATCACCGGCGGCAACGAGGCCGACTTCGCGATCGTCATCGCCGTCACGGACGCCGACAAGGGCTCGAAGGGCGGTTTCACCGCGTTCCTGGTCGACCGGGACCGCGGCTGGACCTCCGACCCGATCATCACAATGGGCCAGGCGGTCCCGGCGACCCTCAACTTCGACGACGTCCGGGTGCCGCACGACCATGTGCTCGGCGAGATCGGCCAGGGCTACGAGCTGGCGATGCGCTGGATCATGAAGGGCCGTTTCATCATCCCGGCGCGTGGTATCGGTGCCTGTGAACGCCTGCTCCAGTTGGCGATCGAGCACGCCACCACCCGCCGGACCTTCGGCAGCGCGATCGGCGACAACCAGGCGATCCAGTGGATGATCGCGGATTCCGAGGTCGAACTGGAGGCGGCCCGCTGGCTCGTCCTGTACGCCGCTTGGTCGGTCGACCAGGGCCGCCCGCCGCAGCACGACAGCGCGATCGCCAAGCTCTACTGCACGAACACGGTCAACCGTGTCGCTGACCGAGTACTCCAGATCCACGGTGGGATGGGGTACACGAAGGAACTGCCGGTCGAACGCTGGTTCCGGGAAGTCCGGCTCTGGCGCATCTTCGAGGGCACCGACGAGATGCAGCGGCTGATCATCTCTCGCGACCTGTTGCGCGGGTACCGCAAGCCGGGGGCGCACTTCAGCTGAGGCGTCGGCGTACCTGGTCGGAGCGGCAGCTCGTTGCCGTTGGCATGTAGCTGAGGTCATCGGCAGTTCAGTGCGAGGTCATGGTCAAGGTGTGACGGCACCTGGCACAGTGGGCCCATGAAGGGTCTTATGCAGGATTCGCAGCTGTCCCTGGACACGATCTTCCGCCGGGCCGAGCAGTTCTTCCCGGACAAGACCGTCTACACCGGCGGCCCCGCCCCGACCAGTACGACGTACGCGGAGTGGGCCGCGCGGACCAGACGGCTGGGCGGCGTCTTCGACACCTTGGGCATCAGCGCGGACGGCCGGGTCGGCACCTTCGCCTGGAACTCCGGCCGCCATCTGGAGCTGTACTTTGCCGCGCCGTGCACCGGGCGAGTCCTGCACACGCTCAACATCCGGCTCTTCCCCGACCAAGTGGTCTACATCGCGAACCATGCCGAGGACGAGGTCGTCTTCGTCGACCGGTCGCTGCTCGGGTTGTTCCTGCCGTTGCTCGATCGGCTGCCACTGGTCCGGCACGTGGTGGTGATGGACGACCTGCCGCCTGGCGCGCCGAGCGTCGAGGTGCCGGACGATCCGCGCTTCCACGACTACGAGGAGCTGCTGGCCGGTTCGGAGCCGGTCGAGTTCCACGTGCAGGACGAGAACCAGGCCGCCGCGATGTGTTACACGAGCGGAACGACGGGGAATCCCAAGGGCGTCGTCTACTCGCACCGCTCGACCTGGCTGCACTCGATCGGGGTGCTCACCAACGCCGGCATCGGGCTGCACGAGACCGACACCGTGCTGCCGGTGGTGCCGATGTTCCACGCCAACGCATGGGGTCTTGCGCATGCCGCGCCGATGGCCGGGGCGAGCCTGGTCTTCCCAGGGCCGGACATGACACCGCAAGGCATCTTGAAGTTGATGGTCGAGCAGGAAGTGACGCTGGCGGCCGGCGTCCCGACGATCTGGCAGGGCATGCTGCCGCTGCTCGACGGAGTGGAGCTGCCGAAGCTGCGGCGAATTCCGTGTGGCGGTTCGGCCGTGCCACTGGCGTTGTCCGAGGCGTTCCGGGCGAAGCTGGGCAAGCCGATCCTGCAGGCGTGGGGGATGACCGAGACCAGTCCGGTGGCGACCGCGGCGCATGTCCCGTTGCGTGACCAAGGACTGTCCGAGGACGAGCAGGCCAAGCTGCGCGCCCGGCAAGGGCTGCCGCTGCCGGGGGTCGAGGTGCGGATCGTCGAGCCGGGATCGATCGAGCCGTTGCCGTGGAACGACGAAGCGACCGGCGAGCTGCAGGTCCGCGGCCCGTGGATCGCGGCGGAGTACTACCGCCCCGACGAAGGCGTCGAACTGAACACCGAGGACGGCTGGATGAAGACCGGCGACGTCGCCGCGATCGACCAGTACGGCTCGGTCCGGCTCGTCGACCGGACGAAGGACCTGGTGAAGTCCGGTGGCGAGTGGATCAGCTCGGTCGAGCTGGAGAACCTGCTGATGGCGCATCCGGCGATCAAGGAGGCGGCCGTCATCGGCGTACCGCATCCGAGGTGGGACGAGCGACCGCTGGCGTGCGTCGTACTGCAGGACGGCTCGACCGCCACGTCGGAGGAGATCTTGGAGTATCTGCGCCCGCTGGTCGCCAAGTGGTGGCTCCCGGACGCGGTCGAGTTCATCGCCGAGGTGCCGAAGACCAGCGTCGGCAAGTTCTCGAAGAAGGACCTTCGCAGCCGCTTCGCCGACTATCACCTCGACTAGCCCCCGGATCGTCGTCAGCCCGGATCTCGAGCTTTGGTTCGCGGTCCGGGCAGACGCCGCGGTCGAATCGCCGGTCAGCCGCGCCGGCGGTACGGCGTGGGTATCGTGGCGGGGATGCGAGGGATCATCTTGGCCGGCGGGGACGGGACCCGGTTGCAGCCGTTGACGATGGGGGTCAGCAAGCAACTGCTGCCGGTCTACGACAAGCCGATGATCTACTACCCGCTTTCGACGCTGATCCTGGCGAACATTCGCGAGGTGCTGGTGATCACGCGGCCGGAGGATCTCGGGCAGTTCCGGCGGTTGCTGGGTGACGGTTCACAGTTCGGGATGGAGATCTCGTACGCCGAACAGCCGCGTCCCGAGGGGCTGGCGCAGGCGTTCCTGATCGGGGAGTCGTTCATCGGGTCCGAATCGGTGGCGCTCGCGCTCGGCGACAACATCTTCTACGGACCCGGCCTCGGCCTCCATCTGCAGCGGTTCAACGACGTGGACGGTGGAGTCGTCTTCGCGTACCGGGTCGCGGATCCGTCGGCGTACGGGGTGGTCGAGTTCGACCAGGACGGGCGGGCGTTGAGCATCGAGGAGAAGCCGGCTCGGCCGAAGAGCAAGTACGCCGTACCGGGGCTGTACTTCTACTCCAGTGATGTCGTCGAGGTCGCCAAGGAGGTCAAGCCGTCGGCGCGGGGCGAGCTGGAGATCACCGCCGTCAACGCGATCTACCTGCAGGACAAGCGACTGCAGGTGGAGGTGCTGCCGCGCGGTACGGCGTGGCTGGACACCGGGACGTTCGACGCGTTGATGTCGGCCGGTGAGTACGTCCGCACCGTCGAGACGCGGCAGGGGCAGAAGATCAGCTGTCCCGAGGAGATCGCCTGGCGCCGCGGCTTCATCGACGATGCGGGCCTGCAGCGTTGTGCCGACGCGCTGCCCAAGTCGGGCTACGGCGACTACCTGCTGGGCCTCCTGGAGGAAGGTCTGCGCTGACCCGTGGATGGGCGGAGAGGAATTGTCGGCGCTCGGCGCTAGGGTTGCCGTCGTGGAAGCACCCCTTGCGTTGTATCGCCGGTATCGCCCGGAGACCTTCTCCGAGGTGATCGGGCAGGACCATGTCACCGTTCCGCTGCGGAACGCGCTGAGCAACAACCGGGTGAACCACGCCTACCTGTTCTCCGGTCCACGCGGCTGCGGCAAGACCACCAGCGCCCGGATCCTGGCCCGCGCGATCAACTGCGAGCAGGGCCCGGTCGCCGAGCCGTGCGGCGTCTGCAAGTCCTGCACGGACCTCGCCCGCGGCGGGCCCGGCAGCATCGACGTGATCGAGATCGACGCCGCCTCGCACGGTGGTGTCGACGACGCGCGCGACCTGCGCGAGCGGGCCTTCTTCGCGCCGGTCGAGAGCCGCTACAAGATCTACATCATCGACGAGGCGCACATGGTCACCACGCAGGGCTTCAACGCCCTGCTGAAGCTGGTCGAGGAGCCGCCGCCGCACCTGAAGTTCATCTTCGCGACGACGGAGCCGGAGAAGGTGATCGGCACGATCCGGTCCCGGACCCACCACTACCCGTTCCGGCTGGTCCCGCCGAAGGCGCTGGCCGACTACATGTCGACCCTGTGCACGGCCGAGGGCGTCACGATCGAGCCGGCCGCGCTGCCGTTGGTGGTCCGCGCCGGTGCCGGATCGGTGCGTGACTCACTGAGCGTGCTCGACCAGTTGATCGGTGGTGCCGACGAGGAAGGCGTGACGTATCGGCTCGCCGTGCAGCTGCTCGGCTTCACGCCGGACTCGCTGCTCGATGGCTGCGTGGACGGGTTTGCGGCGCACGACAGCCGCGCCGTCTTCGAGACGATCGAGAAGGTGATCGAGACCGGGCAGGACCCGAAGCGCTTCGCCGAAGATCTGCTGCGCCGGCTCCGCGACCTGGTGATCTTGTCCGCGGTGCCGAATGCGGTCGCCTCCGGGCTGATCGAGGCCGCCGAGGACCAGGGCGAGCGACTGCAGACGCAGGCCGCGGGCATCGGCCCTGCGGAGCTGACCAGGGCGGCAGACATCGTCGCGGCCGGATTGCTGGAGATGCGTGGCGCGACGGCTCCTCGGCTGCAGCTCGAGCTGATCTGCGCCAAGGTCCTGCTGCCTGGCGCCGACGACTCGACCAACGGCATCCAAGCCCGCCTCGACCGGATGGAGCGCCGCCTCACCATCACGGGTGGAGCCGCCGGTACTGCGCCCGCCCCGGCGGTAGGCGTCGACTACAACCCAGCCGGTACTGCGCCCGCCGCCGGCGCGGCGAACCACGTCAGCCCGGATCAAGCAGCCGGTACTGCGCCTGGCGGTGCTCAGGCGGCTGCCTACGCACAGCCGATTGCGGTCGCCTCCCAGCCCTCGGGGTCAGTCGGTGGGCCGGGGCAGGCCGACGGTCACGGTAGTGCGGCAAGCCAAGGTGGGTCTTCGGCTTCTGGTCAAGGGTCAAGTGCACAAGGCGCTGCGGCCGGGTTGGGCAGCGGACAGGGCGAAGCGCCCGGACAGAGTCAGGCGTCGGGTCAACCCAATGCTGCGGATCAAGCTGGTGGCGCGGGGCACGTCGCGTCGGACGGTGCGCAGGACGGGGCTTCGAAGCCGGGAGCGGCTGGGGACTCGCAGTCCGCAGTACCGGCGGGTGCTTCTGGGCAGGACGCTGCTGCGCCTGCAGTGGTGAACAATTCCGGCTCTCGCTCGGGGGCCTGGGGTGCGGAGCCTGCGGCCTCCTCTTCGGGTGGTCAGGCGGCAGCGTCCGTGAACCCGCCTGTTTCGAGCAGCTCATCTACTACCGGCTCACCTGCGGCGCCTGCTCAAGCTGCGCCGGCGCCTGCTCCGGCTCGCGGTTCTGGGCCGGCCGTAGCCGGTACTTCGTCGGGGTCGGTCGGGCTGATCGACGTGCGCCGGCTTTGGCCGCAGATTCTCGAGGCGGTGAAGGCTAAGCGCCGGTTCGCCTGGATCATGCTGAGCCAGAACGCCCAGGTCATCGCGATCGACGAGCAGACCCTCACGCTCGGGCTGGTGAACGCCGGAGCCCGCGAGAGCTTCGCACGGTCCGGCAGCGACGAGATTCTCCGCGAGGCGATGATCGCCACGATCGGCCTCAACCGCCGCGTCGAAGCCGTCGTCGACCCGTCCAGCGACCCGAGCGCGGTCGCTCCGGCCGCGGCTGTGCCGCCAAGCGCGTCGTCGTCGTCCTGGGACTCGCCCGGTGCGGCTGGTAGCGGTGCGCCGGTGAGTGACGCTGGTTCTCAATACCCGTCTGGGCAAGGCGGGGCTTCGGGGCCTGGGGCGTTCGGTTCGGGCGGGGCCTCGGGGTCTGCGTCGTCGGGTCAAGGCGTTGGTCCTTCGGGGACGGGCGCTGCTTCCTCGGGTCCGGGGCAAGGCCCATCAGGTGGGTCCACCGGTCTGGATGCTGGTCCGTCAGGTGGGTCTTCCGGTCTGGGTGCAGGCGCGTCGGGTGGGCCCTCCGGCTTTGGTTCGGCCTTCGGCCCGTCAGGCGGCGACCCCGGTTGGGCCGCCGGCCCGTCAGGCGGCCACCCCGGCCCGGGCGCTAGCCCGTCGGGTGCACCCTCCGGGGCGGGTGAGCCCGCAGGCCTGGGTGCCGGGGATGTGAGTGGAGGCGCTGAGCCCACAGGTTTGGGCGCTGGGGCTTCGGGTTCTTGGGATGCCTCATCAGCTTCTGGGGGCGCGTCGTCGGGTTCAGGAGTTGGATCGCCTGGCGTCGCGCCGTCGGGTTCGGAGGCATCGGGCTCAGGCATCGCGCCAGCGGGTTCGGATGGATCTTCGGGCTCTGGCATCGCGCCGGGTTCGAGTTCCGCATCGTCGGGCGCCGCATCCACAGGGGCAGACGCTTACCCGACCGCCGGTGTCGGAAATGCTCAGGCCACCGCGCAGGCATCGGGGACCGGGACCGCGGTACGAGCGCCGGAAGGTGCGGAGGCGGTCGGCGTACAGAACGGGGGGGTGCCCATTCAATCGGGCCTGCAGTCGGATCAGCAGGCCGGCGGCCCGCCCGCGCCGGCGGCGAATCCCAAGTCGCCCGCTGGGGGACCCCGGGAGCAGACAGCCAGCAAGCGTCGTGCCGCGGAGGCTGCGGTCGCGGCCGAGCAGAGTCGCCGTGCGTCGCAGGTGCAGGTTGTCGAGGTGCCGTTGACGCCGGAGGAAGAGGCCGAGGCGATCGGCGACGACGACCTCGTCCTCGAAGAAGATTCGCGCAGCCACACAGACCTCCTCGCCGAAACTCTCGGCGCTCAGATCATCAGCGAAGAGCCCAACTGAGCTCGCTCCCGACTCGAACCACACCTACCCCGGTACGCCGAACTGGCGCTTGCCCCCGTTGAGCACCGCACCGCCGATGGTCTTGCGCTGATCGACGGCGGCATGGGTGCTGGGGTCGGCGCGCTCGCAAGTCACCGCTCACGCGACCGAGGCCGTCGTCCGGGAGACGGCCGAGCGGGGCAGCCCGTCAGCTACCGCCAGCCGCGAAGATCGCCGGCAAGTTCGGTGTTGCTGACCAGCAAGGCGCTCGCTGCACGCGGCGATCGGCGCGATGCGGCCTCCAGCAGTTCCTGGCCCCGACGCCAAGGCGCCGAGCTCCCCGGCGCCTCGCAGCCACCGAGTGAGTGGGGCTCCGCAGCGCCTCGGGCAGAGTCGAGCTCCCCGGCGGCCCAGGCGGCTCTGGGGCCAAGACGTTGAGCTCCGCAGCGCTTCGGCGGCCACGGGTTGAGTGGAGCTTTCCGGTGCCTCAGACGGCCCCGACGCCGAGACGTCAAGCTCCCGGCGCCTCGCAGCCACGGAGCGAGTCGGGCTCCGCAGCGCCTCAGGGACCACATAGAGCGTCGAGCTCCCCAGAGCTTTCGGCAGTCACGGAGTGGGTCAAGCTCGCCGGTGCCTCAGCGGCCCTGGCGCCAAGACGTCGAGTTCCGCAGCACCTCAGCCAGCAGGATTGAGTCGATCCCCCCGGCGCCTCGGGCGGCCACGCGATGAACAGCTCGGGAATTCACAGGTTCGACCCGGTTCATCCACAGCAGTGTGCTTACCGGTGGATAGCACCCAAGCGGCAACCGTTGCCCGCGGTACCGGGTTCTCCACAGCCTGTGGATAAAGGTGTCCACAACTTGTGGAGAAGGCTTGGGAGACTTATCGGTTTCCGGTTGGGTGCTCCCGGCGCGGTGGGTTGTCCGGGGGACCGGCTAGGCTCGGGGAGCAAGTGGAACTGGCAAGCAGTTCGGACGGGAGATCGCGGTGTTCGACGGTGGCGGCTCGCAAGGTGCTGGTGGCTTCGACATGTCCAACCTGCTGGCCCAGGCGCAGGCGATGCAGAGCCAGTTGATGGAGGCTCAGGCCAGCCTGGAGAGCCAGGAGGTCGAGGGGAGTGCCGGCGGTGGGCTGGTGACCGCGCTCGTGTCCGGCACCGGTGAGCTGCTCAGCCTGACGATCAAGCCGCAGGCGGTCGATCCCGACGACACCGAGACACTGGCCGATCTGATCGTCGCCGCGGTTCGCGACGCCTCGGAGAACGCCAAGCAGGTCGCGGCCAACGCGATGGGTCCGCTGGCCGGTGGGCTCGGCGGTGGCGGTCTGCCCGACCTCGGTGGCATGTTCGGCGGCGGTGGCCCGAGCGACGAGCCGGTCCAGGACGACAGCACGACGAAGCCGGGCATCGGTTTCGGCAAGCCGGACGCGACCGGTTCACCCGGTCAGATCCAGGGCTGACGTGTACGAAGGCGCCGTCCAGGACCTGATCGACGAGCTCGGCCGGCTTCCCGGCGTCGGTCCGAAGTCCGCGCAACGGATCGCCTTCCACCTGTTGTCGGCCGACGAGACCGACGTCCGCCGGCTCGCGCACGTGCTGGTGCAGGTGAAGGAGAAGGTCAAGTTCTGTGAGATCTGCGGCAACGTCTCCGAGGAGACGCAGTGCCGGATCTGCCGCGACTCGCGTCGCGACCTCGCGCTGATCTGCGTGGTCGAAGAGGCCAAGGACGTCGTGGCGATCGAACGGACCCGCGAGTTCCGGGGTCGCTATCACGTCCTCGGCGGCGCGATCTCGCCGATCGAGGGGATCGGGCCGGACGAGCTGCGGATCAGGGAACTGATGCAGCGGCTGGCCAGCGGAGAGGTGACCGAGATCATTCTGGCCACCGATCCCAACCTGGAGGGTGAGGCGACAGCGACCTATCTGAGCCGGTTGCTCCGGCCCATGGGGTTGCGCGTCACCCGTTTGGCTAGTGGACTTCCAGTAGGCGGTGACCTCGAGTACGCCGACGAGGTCACACTCGGACGGGCGTTTGAAGGGCGACGATCGATCGATGACTGAATCAACCGATATTGCTGAGCGCGCTTTGGCGACGGATTCCGAGGACCTGCTGGAATTCGCCGAACAGATCGCCGACCAGGTGCAGAGCTTCCTCATCTCCGTGCGCGACATCGCCGCGCAACCCGACGAGGACGGTGTCGACGAGGGACTCGCCTCGCTGCCGTACCTGCTGCTCGAGGTCAGCCAGTTGCTGCTGGCCGGCGGGCGGCTGGGTGCCTTCGAGGACTTCGTTCCCGAGGAGCGGTTCGAGAGCGACGCGGGGCCGGATCCGGATCTCGACGCGATGCGCGCCCGGCTGGCGGTCCTGTTCGAGGGCCTGGACGAGTACGCCGAGGTCTTCGACCCGTACGCCGCTCCGCCGGAGATCACCGTCAACCGGCTCTCCGACGACCTGACGGCGATCGCGACCGATCTGGTGCACGGACTCGCGCACTACGAAGAGGGTCGCGTCATCGAGGCGCTGTGGTGGTGGCAGTTCTCCTACGTCTCCACCTGGGGGGCCGCGGCGAGCGCCGTACTGCGGGCCGTCCAGTCCCTGATCGCGCACGACCGGCTGGAGCCGGCCCACGACCCCGAGACCGAGGCCAACGACCGCGAGCTGGTCGAGGTCGCCGAGGAAGTCGTCCAGCGCCGCTGACCAGGCCTCAGCTCCCGGGACGCTCGGCCGGCCGGCCGTTGTCCAGCTGACCCAGGCCGTCCGCCGCTCAACCCGGCGGGCGGCTCAGTAGAGCCAGCATCTCGGGAAGTTCGAAGAACCGCGCGATGTCGAGTGCCGACTTGGGCCCGAGGGCCGGATCGGCACCGGCGTCGAGCAGTTGCGTCACGCTGTCCGTCGACTGCCGGAAGACGGCAGCGGCCAGCGCGGTCTGCCCGCGATCGTTGACGCGCGCGGTGTCGGCTCCCCGGCTGAGCAGAGCTGCCACCGTCTCCGGATGATCGTGGTACGCCGCCAAAATAAGCAACGAGTCACCTGCTCCGTTGGTCAGGTTCACCGGTACGCCGGCGTCGACCGCCGCGGCCAGCTCGGCCGACCTGCCGTCGCGGGCCAGGTCGAAGAGCGAGCGCAGGTAGTCCAGTTCGGCTTCGGTCAGTGCTTCGGCCATGCCCCGATCGTAGGTCGACCCGGGACGACGCGCTAAGACTTGACTGATTCAAGACAAGTCGTTGCGATAGGGGTATGTCCGAATCGGCCATCACTCGTTTGCGGGCCGCCGGTCTGCGCCTGACGAAGCCGCGGATCGCCGTCCTGGAGGTCCTCGACCAAGCCGGCTCCGGTCACGACCACCTCACTGTCGCCGAGGTGGCGGAGCACGCGCGCGCCCGGCTGGGCTCACTGTCCACGCAGGCGGTCTACGACTGCCTCGACGCGCTGACTGCAGCCGGAGTGGTCCGGCGGATCCAGCCGGCCGGTCATCCGGCCCGGTACGAGAGCCGGGTCGGCGACAACCACCATCACCTGACCTGCCGCCAGTGCGGGCTGACGACCGACGTCGACTGTGTCGTCGGCGCTGCGCCCTGTCTGTTGCCCGCGAGCGCGGCGGGGTACCGGGTGGAGGAAGCCGAGGTCCTCTTCTGGGGTCTCTGCCCCACTTGCGCCGACCAACAGCCGGCCCATGGCCGTACGACAACCGAGCACCAGCTACCGACGCCACGAAAGGGCTCCCAATGACCACCGCGTCCTCCCAGCAGCCGGAAGCCGGCGCCGAGCGCCCCGTCCTGACGAACCGGCAGGGGCACCCGGTCTACGACAACCAGAACCAGCGCACGATCGGCGCCCGTGGCCCGGCGACGCTGGAGAACTACCAGTTCCTGGAGAAGATCAGCCACTTCGACCGGGAGCGGATCCCCGAGCGTGTCGTGCACGCGCGCGGCGCCACCGCTTTCGGGTACTTTGAGGCCTCCGGCAAGGTCGGCGACCAGCCCGCCTCGGTCTTCACCCGGGCCAAGCTGTTCCAGGAGCCGGGCAAGCGCACCGACCTGGCGATCCGCTTCTCCACCGTCGCCGGGGGCCGGGATTCCTCCGAAGTGGCCCGGGACCCGCGGGGCTTCGCCGTGAAGCTGTACACCGAGGACGGCAACTGGGACCTGGTCGGCAACAACCTGGGCGTCTTCTTCATCCGCGACGCGATCAAGTTCCCCGACTTCATCCACTCGCAGAAGCCGGACCCGGTCACCTTCGAGCGGCAGGACCCGAACCGGGCCTTCGACTTCCTCAGCCAGACGCCCGAGGCGCTGCACATGGTCACGCTGGTCTTCAGCCCACGAGGGATCCCGGCCAGCTACCGCCATCAGCAGGGCTTCGGGGTCAACACCTACAAGTGGGTCAACGCCCAGGGTGAGACCAAGCTGATCAAGTACCACTGGCTGCCCAAGCAGGGGGTCGAGTCCTACACCGCGGAGGACGCGGCGAACGTCCAGGCGACCGACCTCGGGTCGCACACCCGCGACCTCTACCAGGCGATCGAGCGCGGCGACTATCCCGAGTGGGAGCTGTCGGTGCAGATGATGGACGACCACGAGCACCCGGAGCTGGACTTCGACCCGCTGGACGACACCAAGGTCTGGCCGGAGGAGCAGTTCCCGCTGCACTCCGTCGGCACGATGGTGCTGAACCGGGTGCCGGAGAACTTCTTCGCCGAGAACGAGCAGATCGCCTTCGGCACCGGCGTACTGGTCGACGGCCTGGACTTCTCCGACGACAAGATGCTGGTCGGCCGGACGTTCAGCTACTCCGACACCCAGCGCTACCGGGTCGGCCCGAACTACCTGCAGCTGCCGGTCAACGCGCCGAAAAAGAAGGTCGCCACCAACCAGCGCGACGGTCAGATGGCGTACGGCGTCGACCTCGGCGAAGGCCAGAACCCACACGTCAACTACGAGCCTTCGATCCTCGGCGGCCTGACCGAGGCGGAGTACCCGACCCACGACGTCCAGGGACCGGAGATCAGCGGCCGGTTGACCCGTCAGCGGATCCCGCGGACCAACGACTACAAGCAGGCCGGTGAGCGGTACCTGCTGTCGGAGCAGTGGGAGCGCGACGACCTGGTCGCCAACCTGGTGGACGCACTCAGCCAGTGCGACCGGCCGATCCAGGAGCGGATGGTGTGGCACTTCCTGATGGCCGAGGACGAACTGGGCCTGCGCGTCGGTGACGGTCTCGGGATCAGCCCGGACGACGTCAGCCAGCTCGAGCCGCTCGCGACGCAGTCGCTGACCGACGAGGAACTGGACCGGCTGGCCAACCTCGGCAAGAACGGGCCGCGTGACGTCAGTGGGCTGACCATGACCCACTGCGTGCCCAACAAGCGGGTCACGGTCGAGCGGTAGCTTCCGAGCGGTGCAGGAGATCGCCGCGCGTCCGGGGCCGCCGGGTCACGGTCGCGCGGCGATTCGTCACTACCCAGCGGATCGAGTTCACAGCGATCCAGCCGATCACCAGGGTGACGGCAGCGAGAACGACGATCGTCCACAGGCCACCGAGGGCGACTCCCGATGCGGTCAGCCAGTGAATCAGGTAGGTACCGCTGGCGGCCGTCGTGAATCGCGATCGTCGGCACCAGGGCCGCGGGCAGCGGCTCCCGGAACGCGAGCCGCGCGGTCAGTACGGCGCCGAGCAGCAGCCACATCAGGATGCCGACCGCGAAGGATGCGACCCCCAGCTCCCGCAGACCGACCGTCGTCAGGCTCTGACCACCGATCAGACCTGCGGCGACCGTCGGCAGCAGGTAGCCCGGGTGCAGCCGATCGAAGTCCAGGCCGCCGACCATCAGCCGTCGCAGGAACAACGTCGCGATCACGATGGTCACCGCGAACATGACCAGTACGACGGTCTCGCCGGCCGTGGGAGCGTAGTGGCTCAGCCGTGCGCCGAGCAGCATCCCGGTCACCGGGACCAGTGCGGCGAACGGGCCCAGCACCGGATGGCCGAGGTCTTCGAGCACCTGCCGCGCCGTCCGGGCACCGAGCAGATAGCGGGTCAGGCTGACCAGCCAGACGACGGCAGCGACGATCCAGAACATGTTGCCCACGCTTGGATCCAGGTGCAGCTTCTCGCCGGCCGCGGTCCAGGTGCCGGCCAGGCCGGACAGACCGAAGGCGATCCCGAACAGGTTCAGCGGAAAGACTTTCGCGGCGGACATCAGCTGTCATCCCTTTCGAGCAGTGAAAATGACCGGTCGTCTTGGACGAGTGAGCGTTGGAACGGCAATGGATATTCCCGGTACGGCGGAGTTGTCCACAGTTGGCGTGACCGGACTCGCGACCGCAGACCCGAACCGGTTGAATATCCGGATGTCCGTCTACGAACTGCTCGGCCGGCTGCCCGACATCGAACGGGTCCGCCGGACCAGTCGCGCGCTCGCGATGCTGGACGCCGTGCTCAGCCCGGCCCCGGAGTACCGGATCTACAGCTTCGACGCGCAGTGGTCCCCGATTGACGAGGCGGCGTTGATGCGGAGCGGCACCGGCGACGACTACACGATCGTCTTCTCGCCCGACGGCGTGATCGCCCAGGGGTTCGCGCACGAGTCACCGATCTCACCCTGGCAGCATCCGGATCACCAGACCTGGCCCGGACTCTTCATCGGGGTTCCCGACGAGCTCGCGCCGACCCTGGACGAGCCGGCCCTCACCGACGAGCAGGGCCGCCGATCGGTGACCGTCTGCTTCTGGCGCACGCCCACGGACGACCGCTGGCAGTGCGGACCGGTCGAAGGGGTGGGCAAGGATGGCGCCGACTGGCTCTTCGAGTTGCTCGCCGACGGGCGCCCGGAGGCGTACCTGACCTTCGCCGAGGAGTACTACGAGGTCCCGCTGGAGCTCGCGGCCGTTCATCACGTCTACGCCCTGATGCCACTCACCGAGGAGGTCGTCACCGCGCTGAATCCCGAGGTGATGCTCAAGGACCTCAAGGACGACATCATCGAGATCGGCTACCCGCGGTCCTGACGGTCAGTCCGGCAGCATCGGCACCGTCAGCCCCTGGTCGCGCCCGAGCAGGACGCCGCGAGTGATGGCGTTGCTGCCGAACCGGTTCCGAACGCCGTCCAGTGCCGAGTCGAGTTCGTTGTTCGCGGCCTTGTCGAAGGGCAGTGCCAGTTGCACGCTCGCCTCGTTCTCCAGGTTGCCGACCGAAATGCCGACCAGGGTGATGCCCTGCTTCTCGATCAGCGGTCGCGCCGTCGCCATCAACGCCCGCGCGGTGACCAGGATCGCGCGCGTCTGACCTGTTGCCTGGGGCAACGTATGTGAGCGGGTGACCCGGCTGAAGTCGTCGAAACGCAGCCGCAGGGTGACCGTCCGCCCGGACCGCCCCGCCGATCTCATCCGCCGGGTGACCCGATCGACCAGTCCGGCCAGGATGGCGTCCAGCGTCTCGGCCGACTTCGGTGAACGCCCGAGCGCGCGTTGCGACCCGATCGACCGGCGCCGTACGCCGACCTCGATCGGCCGCGGGTCCCGGTTGTGGGCCAGAGCGTGCAGGTGCCGCCCTGACGCCCGGCCGAGCATCGCGACCAAGGCCGCCTCAGGCAGGGCCGCGACGTCCCCGACCGTGGTCAGTCCCCGGGTGCGCAACTTCTCGGCCGTGACCGCGCCGACGCCCCAGAGCCGCTCCACCGCCAGCGGGTGCAGGAACTCCAGCTCTCGCTCGGGCGGGACGAGCAACAGCCCGTCCGGCTTGGCGACCCCGCTGGCCACCTTGGCCAGGAACTTCGTCCGGGCCACCCCGACCGTGATCGGCAATCCGACCTCGGTCAGCACGGCGGAACGCAGCCGCTGGGCGATCTCGACCGGTGTCCCGGCGATCTTGCGCAGCCCGCCGACGTCGAGGAACGCCTCGTCGATCGACAGGCCTTCGACCAGTGGGGTTGTGTTGGCGAAGACGGCGAAGACGGCCTTGCTCGCCTCGGAGTACGCCGACATCCGCGGCTGCACCACGATCGCCTGCGGGCACCGGCGAAAGGCTTGGCCGCCGTTCATCGCGGTCCGGACCCCGAAGGCCTTCGCCTCATAGCTGCAGGCGAGCACGACGCCGGCGCCGACGATCACCGGGCGGCCGCGCAGGCGTGGGTCGTCCCGCTGCTCGACCGACGCGTAGAAGGCGTCCAGGTCGGCATGCAGAATGGTCGCTTCGCCGTCAGGCACGAACATATGTTCGCATACTCTCAGGCGTGGTGAATAGGGAGAATTCCGGAGGCGCCGGGCCAACCAGACAGGACAGAATGCTGGTTATGGACCTGTCGGCTTATCGCGCGCTCTGGCGGACGCAGGGCGTCTTCGTCCTGCTGACCTCGGCGGTCCTCGCCCGGATCCCGGTGATCGCGGCGCTGGTGCCGGTCTCGTTCCTGGCGAAGGATGCCGCGGGCAACTTCGGCTGGGCCGGCGTGGTGGCCGGCACCTACTCGGTCGGCATGGCGGTCGGTGGGCCGATCTGGTCGCGGCTGGCGGACCGGCGCGGCGGCCGGGGCGTCGTGATCTGCACGGGAATGGCGTGGTCGGTGGCGATGGCCGCGCTCGCCTTGCTGCCGGCGGACTGGTACCGGCTGATGCCGGTGGTATCCGCGCTCGCCGGTGCGGTCGTCTCGCCGGTCACCGCGACGCTCCGTGCCGCGTGGCCGCGGCTCGTCCAGGGCTCACGGCTGCGTGCCGTCTATGCGCTCGACGCGACCGCGCAGGAAGTGCTGTTCGCGATCGGCCCGATGCTGGGCGCGCTGGTGGTCAGCTTCGCCAGCCCGCGGGCCGGCGTACTGGGAGCGGCCGTGATGGCCGCGATCTCGGTCTGGTGGTTCGGGCTGCGGCAACTTCCGGCGGTCCCGCACGACGAGTCGACCGGCGCGCGGCTGACGGCCCGGCAACTCCTCTGGCATCGGTACCGGTTGCCGATGATCCTCTCTTTCGCCTTCTGTGTCACGGCTTTCGCCTCCGTCTCGCTCGGAATCGTGGCCTTTGCGGACGAGCACGGCAATCGCCTGATCGCCGGCGTACTGGAGACGGTCTGGGCGATCGGCAGCCTGCTGGGCGGCGTGATCGTCGGTGCGCTGCCGGGTCGTCGCAAGTCGTACGTCTGGCGGCGCGCGGTACTGGTCTCGGCCGGCATGGTGCTCTGCGCCTTCGCGACCTGGTCGCCGGTGTCGCTGGGAATCGCGTCGTTCCTGGCCGGTCTCGCGCTCGCCCCGATGGTCGGCGCGCTCTACGAGCGGCTCGGCGCGATGACTCCGGACTCGGTCAAGACCGAGGTGTTCGGCTGGATGGGAAGTGCCGGCATGGCCGGCGGCGCGATCGGTTCGGCACTCGCGGGCGTGGTGGTCGAGGCCTTCGGCGTTCGCTACGTCTGGGTGATGGCCGCGGCGCTCACGATAGCGGCGGCGTTGTCGCTCCTGCACGTTCCGCCGCATCGCCCGGCCGATACCGACGACTCGGCGGCCCTCCAGCCGGCGCCGGAGCCGGTGATTCAGGAAGTCCGGTAGGCGGCGGGTTTCAGTAGTTGCAGTTCGTCGAGCAGTCCGGCCCCGAGCAGCGACTGCAGGAGTGCGGCGCTGCCGAGGACGACCAGGTCCTTGCCCGGGACCTCTTTCAGAGCGGCCAGGGTCCGCAGTGGGTGGCTGCCGCCGATCACTTCGGAGTTCTCCACCGCGGCGGCGCTGGCCAAGGTCTGGGAGACCACCAGTTTGCGGAGCCCTTTCAGTCCGGGAGGCCCGGCGGCGATCGCCTCGAACGTCTCCCGGTCGATCAGCGCGGTGTCCGTGATCGCCAGCGCCGCGTCCACGGCCGCCTCGGTCACCGGCCACTCGCGCGGCGTCTCGGCGACGCCGTCGATCGAGGCGTCCAGAACGGCGATGATCTTCCTCATCCTGCTGCTCCCCACCGGTGACCGCGAAAAGCTCTGTCAGTCAGTAATGTCCGAAAGCACCCGGAAGGTTGCCGAAAGGCCGCAAGTGATAGTCAAGACTCCGGTACGGCGAAGCTCAGGCGTCGCCGGTTTCGGTCCGGGCGGCCCGGCGGCCACGGCGCAGTTCGGTCTCCAGGGCGTCCAGACGATGGGTCCAGAACTTGCGGTACCGGTCGAGCCAGGCGTCGATCTCGCGCAGCGGGCCGGGGTCGACCGCGTAGAGGCGGCGGGTGCCGTCGACGGTGACGGTGGCGAAGCCGTTGTCGCGCAGTACCCGCAGATGCTGGGACACCGCCGGCTGACTGATGCCGAACTCCTCGCCGATGGTGGCCGCGATCCGGCCGGCCGGCAGCTCACCGTCGGCGAGCAGGTCCAGGATCCGCCGCCGGACCGGATCGCCGAGGATGTCGAAGGCATGCACACCCTCAGTGTTTCAGGCGTCACTTATATAAGCAAGTGGTCCGTTCAGCGGCAAGGTCTGCGGCTTCCGACGGGCTCGGCTGGTGTTCCTCCCGGCCTCCCGGCGTCCTGCCGAACGGGGGGACCAGTCGATGGTCGCCCCGTAGCTAACGAGAAGATCACGGCTAGAATGAGGCCGAACGACTACGCCCGGTGCAGTGCCGCACGGCGTACCGCAACCAGTGCTCGCTACTGGGGATTCAAGCTGTGAGGAGACTCTGTGGGACGCGTCGTGCACAAGTACGGCGGTTCTTCGGTCGCTGACGCCGATTGCATCAAGCGCGTCGCCCAACGGATCGTCGCCACGAAGAAGGCCGGGAACGACGTCGTGGTGGTGATCTCCGCGATGGGCGACACCACCGACGAACTGATGGACCTGGCCAAACAGGTCTCACCACTGCCGCCGCCGCGGGAGCTGGACATGCTGCTCACCTCGGGAGAGCGGATCTCCGCGGCCCTGCTGGCGATGGCGATCGCCAACCTGGGCTACGAGGCCCGCTCGTTCACCGGCTCGCAGGCCGGCGTGATCACCACCTCCCGGCACGGCAACGCCCGCATCATCGACATCACGCCGGGCCGGCTGGAAGAGGCGCTGGCGGAGGGTCACGTCGCGATCGTGGCCGGCTTCCAGGGCGTCGCGCAGGACACCAAGGACGTCACCACGATGGGCCGCGGCGCCTCCGACACCACCGCGGTCGCGCTGGCCGCCGCGCTCGAGGCGGACTACTGCGAGATCTACACCGACGTGGACGGCATCTTCACCGCGGATCCGCGGATCGTGCCGGCCGCGCAGCAGATCCCGAAGATCTCCTACGAGGAGATGCTCGAGATGGCCGCCTGCGGCGCCAAGGTCCTGCACCTGCGTTGCGTGGAGTACGCGCGGCGCTACAACGTCCCCGTCCACGTGCGTTCCTCCTTCTCGCAGAAGGAAGGCACCTGGGTCGTCGATGCGAAGGAAATTCAGAACATGGAACAGGCGATCATCTCCGGCGTGGCCCACGACCGCAGCGAGGCCAAGATCACCGTGGTCGGCGTGCCCGACAAGCCGGGTGAGGCGGCCCGGATCTTCGAGACGGTGGCCAACGCCGAGACCAACATCGACATGATCGTCCAGAATGTGTCCGCGGTCGCCACCAACCGGACCGACATCTCCTTCACGCTGCCGCGCTCCGACGGCTCCCGGGCGATGTCCGCGCTGGCCCGGATGAAGGACGAGGTCGGCTATGAGCAACTGCTGTACGACGACCAGATCGGCAAGGTCTCGGTGATCGGCGTCGGGATGCGTTCGCACCCCGGGGTCTCGGCGAAGTTCTTCTCCGCGCTGGCCGACGCCGGCGTCAACATCGAGATGATCTCGACCTCCGAGATCCGGATCTCGGTGGTCGTCGACGAGAACGCTGTAGACGCGGCGGTCACGGCGGCGCACACTGCATTCGACCTGGACGACGAGCACACCCAAGCTGTCGTGTACGGAGGAACTGGACGGTGACCCCTGTGAGCGCTGCCTACGATCAGACCGAAGACCGGACGGGCCTGCCGACCCTGGCGGTCGTCGGTGCCACCGGCGCCGTCGGCACGGTGATGCTGACCCTGCTCTCGACCCGCCAGAACGTCTGGGGCGAGATCCGGCTGATCGCATCCGAGCGCTCCGCGGGCAAACGGCTGAAGGTCCGCGGCGAGGAGGTCGAGGTCGTCGCGATCAGCGCCGACGCCTTCGACGGGGTCGACGTCGCGATGTTCGACGTACCGGACGAGGTGTCGGCGCACTGGGCCCCGATCGCGGCCTCCAAGGGTGCCGTCGTGGTGGACAACTCCGGCGCCTTCCGGATGGACCCCGACGTGCCGCTGGTGGTGCCCGAGGTGAACGCCGAGGCGGCCCGCAACCGGCCCAAGGGGATCATCTCCAACCCCAACTGCACCACGCTGTCGATGATCGTCGCGATGGGCGCGCTGCACCACCGCTACGAGCTCGAGCAGCTCGTCGTCGCGTCGTACCAGGCGGCTTCGGGGGCCGGGCAGGAAGGCATCGACGCGCTCTACGACCAGCTGATGAAGGTGGCCGGCAACCGCGAGCTCGGCACCACGCCGGGTGACGTCCGCCGGGTGATCGGCAACGCGCTCGGGCCGTTCCCGGCGCCGCTGGCGATGAACGTCGTCCCGTGGGCCGGTTCGCTCAAGGACGACGGCTGGTCCTCGGAGGAGCTGAAGGTCCGCAACGAGTCCCGCAAGATCCTCAACCTGCCCGACCTGAAGGTCTCCGCGACCTGTGTACGGGTGCCGGTCATCACCACCCACTCGTTGTCGGTGCACGCTCGCTTCAGCCAGGAGGTCGACGTCGACGAGGCCCGCGAGGTCCTGCGGGACGCGCCGGGCGTGCTGGTCTTCGACAACCCGGCCGAGGGGGAGTTCCCGACCCCGGCCGACGTGGTCGGTACCGACCCGACCTGGGTCGGCCGGATCCGCCGGTCGCTGGACGACCCGCAGGCACTGGAGCTGTTCGTCTGCGGCGACAACCTGCGCAAGGGCGCGGCCCTGAACACCGCGCAGATCGCCGAGGTCGTCGCCAAGGAGTTCACCGCGGCGCACTGACCCGAGAACGCGCAAGGACCCTGGACATCGCGTCCAGGGCCCTTGCGCGTTCGGTCAGAGCCAGTTCTCCCGGGCGGCGTGCAGAGCCAGCTGGAACCGGGTGGTGGCGCCGGTGCGGTTCATCAGGCGCTCGAGGTAGCGGAAGAAGGTCCGGCGGCTGATCCCCAGCGTCCGGGCGATCGTGTCGTCCGCTGCCCCTGTCGCCAGCAGGGCCAGCAGGCGTCGCTCGATCGGCTCCAGCCGGTCGTCCTCGGCCCCGACCGAGGCGTGCAGCGGCAGGGCGTTGCGCCAGCAGAGCTCGAACATCCCGATCAGGGCGGTGAGCAGACTGCTCGGCCGGATGATCAGCAGCGACCGGTTCACGTCGGTGTCGCGCACCGACATCGACACGAAGGCGATCGACCCGTCGATGATGGTCAGCTTGGCCGGTACGTCGGGCAGTACCCGGGCCTGCTCACCGGCCTCCACGCAGGGCAGGATGTTCTCGGTCAGGTAGCCGGGCACCTCGACGGACTCCGGCGAGTACACGATCCGGTACGCGACACCGCGGCGGAGCTGCTCGATCTCCTCCTGGTTGGGGCCCGCGCCCAGGTAGTACGGCGGGGTGTCGATGGCCAGGATCTCGCGTTGCGCGCTGCCCTTGATCTGGTGGATCCGCTCGACGATCGCGCTGCCGGTGACCACCTCGATCAGGTGCGTGGTCGACTCGTTGTGCACGGTCCGGCGGAACTCGTCGTACGCGTTCAGGACCTCGATCCTGGCCTGCTTGAGCTCCGACTCCCGGCGCAGCGTCAGCGCCTCCAGGCCGGCGTCCGGGGGCACCGGGAGGAACCTGGAGTGGTCCGACCCGGACCGCCGGGCCAGCCCCGCCTGGACCAGGCCGCCGAGGGTCGCGTCGATCCCCGCCGCCCGGCCGGTGACCGCCGCGTCCAGCTCCTCGATCGAGGACGGACCGGTCCGCAACAGGTGCTGGTAGACCCGGATCTCGTCGTCGCTGAGACCGAGCACCCGTAGGTGGTCGGCACGCTCCGTGTCGGTCGAGCTCATGACTCTCCCCTCCCTCCCGAGCGCGCTCACTGTGCGCTACCGCCGCTCCAGCCTAGAACGATCTGGGAAATCGTCCCGGCACTGTCCGTATCCCGGCAACTGCGTCGCGCCATAATTGTTGTTCTGTCAGCATTCTTGTGCCGTGTCACCATCTGGCCACCATTTCCGCGCAGTTGTGAGCGAGAATTGAGGTCCAGCAGCCCGGCGACGGACCACCTGAGCGCCGCCGGGCTGCTGTTCCAATTCTGGCCCCAGTTCGCTTTCCCGTCAGCGAACGCCGTTTCGGTTGGGTCTCGATCCCGGCGCATCGGTGCCCTCGCACTCCCGTGCCATCACCGGCTGTGCCGGAGGGTGTACAAACTGTGCAACTCCATCGTGAGGCCGATGAGGAGGAGACCCCATGTCGCAGCAACTGCGTGAGGTTCTGCCCAGGCATCATCGCCGGGCCTTCGGTCGTGGTGCGATGACCGCCGCCCTGGTCATCGTGCCGGTGCACTCGGCGCGTGCCCGCGCCCGGCTGGGAAGAGACTCTGCCGCCCAGGCCGGTAAGGGCCCCCGGGGCGCCGGTGGGATCCATGCGGTGCCAGGCGAGCTTCCGTGGATGGTGAGGCTGTCCACGGCGGGTGGTGCCGAGACCGGCGCCGTTCAGCGACCGCTGACCGTCGAGCCCTGGGTGGATCCCACCGGCAGCAACGCGAGCCCGCGAACGCGCCTGCTGGCAGCGGTTCCGGCGTACCGGCTGGTCAGCCATATCTTCTGAGCGACGTTGAATCTGTCGCGTCGATTACACCTCACCGCTGCGCCGGGGTACGTTGATTGGCTTCGCATGAGGTGTCAAATGTATATTCCGGATAACGATCGGCGGAGGTGACTTCTCCGGTCGGTCGCGACGTTCGGTAGCCGTCTGTGCGTCGCTGCTCACCCAGGAGGCACGCTGTGTCGTCGGTCCCGACGCCAATCCGCTACTCTGCTTCCGGTTTGCGTGGCCCCGTCGCCGTGGACCGTGGCCACCGTCGAACAAAATCGATCCAGCGGTGGTCGGACCTATTAGGCGAAGTGCGGACCCCGTTCGGATTTCGATGACTACGACCGTCCCCAGAGAGGCGTCGCCTGAATGAACGCGACTCGCGTCGACGAGGAGTTCAACCCGTCGGTGCATGTGTACGAACCGCACAAGGTGGGCCTGCCGCCGCTCCGCCCGTACTTCAAGGCGCTGTGGGAGCGGCGGGAGTTCGCCGCTGAGATGTCCCGGACCGGCATCCGGGCAGCCAACACCAACACCTTCTTCGGTCAGATCTGGCTGGTCCTCAACCCGCTGCTACTGGCGGGCGTGTACTACCTGCTGGTGGAGATCATCGCGGGCGCGAACTCACAGGACGACGGCGCGGCCCGGTTCGCTCACATGTGCGGTGGGCTGTTCGCCTTCTACTACTTCTCCGGTGCGATGACGGCCGGCGCGTCCAGCGTGGTCGGTGGCGGCAAGCTGCTGATGAACATGTCGTTCCCGCGGATGCTGCTGCCGTTGTCCGCGCTGCGGACCTCGTTCTTCCGGTTCCTGCCGACGATGGGCGTCTACCTCGCCATCCACCTGCTGATGCGCCAGCCGCTGCACTGGGCGATGCTGCTCGCGCCGGTCTTCCTGATCCTGCTGACGATCTTCGCGGCCGGGATGGGAATGATCTTCGCCGCCCTGCAGGTGTACTTCCGCGACACCACCAGCTTCCTGCCGTACTTCGTCCGGATCTGGCTCTACCTGTCGCCCGTGCTCTGGTTCGCCGAGCAGGCGCCGCCCAAGTTCCAGAGCTTCATCCAGTTCAACCCGCTGTACTCCCTGATCGGTGGCTGGACCGACCTGCTCGTCCGCGGGCAGGTCCCGGACATCAAGATGTGGATCGGGGCGGTGGTCTGGGCGTTGGCCGCGGTGCTGATCGGCTCGTTGTTCTTCATGTCGAGGGAGCGTGAGTTCGTTGTCCGTCTCTGAGGCCGAGAAGAAGTCGATGTCAAACAATTCAACCGCTCCGGCGGTCAAGGTCCAGGACGTCTCGATCACCTACCGGACGACGTTCGAGCGGGTGCCGACCTTCAAGAGCGCCCTGGTCCGGCTCGGCCGCGGCGAGCGCGCGGTCCGCGAGGTCAAGGCGGTCCAGAACGTCTCCTTCGACGTCGATCACGGCACCACGATCGGCATCATCGGCGCCAACGGTGCCGGCAAGTCGACGCTGATGCGGTCGCTGGCCGGCATCCTGCCGCCGACCACCGGCCGGATCGAGGTGCACGGCCGGGTCAGCACGCTGCTGTCGCTGGGCGTCGGCTTCAACGCCGCCCTGTCGGGCAAGGAGAACGTCGTCCTCGGTGGTCTCGCGGCCGGCCTGAGCCGCAAGGCGATCCAGGAGCGGTACGAGGAGATCGCCGCGTTCGCCGAGCTGGGCGACTTCATGGAGATGCCGATGCGGACGTACTCGTCCGGCATGTTCAGCCGGCTGGCCTTCTCGGTGGCCGTGCACATGGATCCCGACATCCTGCTGATCGACGAGGCACTGTCGGCCGGTGACGCGTCCTTCAAGCAGAAGGCGTCGAACAAGATGAAGGAACTCGTCACCAACAGCCGGACGATGTTCCTGGTCAGCCACGCGATGAGCAGCGTCAAGGACCTGTGTGACGACTGCATCTGGCTGGACCACGGCAAGCTGATGATGCGCGGTACCCCCGACGAGGTGATCGCCGCCTACACCAAGTTCCTGCAGGTGAACGCGAAGAGCGCAGCCACTCTCGAGGACTTCTGACGATGCGATCCACCCCCGGGCCGGACGTGGGCATCATCACGTCCGGCCACGACGTCGCCGACGCGCGGCTGCACAAGATCACCGCAGCCCTGCAGAAGCGGGGTCTGAACGTCGAGCTGTGGGGTCTGGGCGACCCGGCCGGAGGTCCGGCCGGGGCCGCCGTCCACGCTCGCAACCGGGGCAGCCTGGTCCAGCGGCTGGCCCGCACCGCCGTCCTGCCCTGGCGCACCAGCGCCAAGGTGGTGGTGACCGTCGATCCGGACATGATCCCGATCACCCGGCTGGTGACCGCGCTCCGCCGCCGCAAGATGGTGGCCGACGTGCACGAGGACTACGGCCGGCTGCTTCGCGACCGGGCCTGGGCCAGAGGCCCGGTGGGGCTGCCCGCCCGGCTGATGGTGGCCCTGAGCACCCGGCTGGCCGCCGGAGCCGACCTCACCGTCGTCGCTGATTCCCACCTCTCGCCACACCAGGCCAAGCACCGGATGGTTGTCACCAACCAGCCGGTCGCGGCTTTTCTGGCCCCGGCACCGCCGGCGGGGGAGCCGCGGGTGGTCTACGTCGGCGACCTGCGGGTCAGCCGGGGACTGTTCGACATGGTCGAGACCATCGCGGCCGCGCCGGGCTGGTCGCTCGATCTGATCGGGCCGGTGGCCGGTGCCGATCGCGACGAGCTCGAACGCCGGATCGAGCGGCCCGATGTCGCGGGCCGGATCCGGCTGCACGGCCGGCAGCCACCGGCCGACGCCTGGCGGATCGCCGAGGGAGCCTGGGCCAGCCTGGCGCTGCTCCAGCCGACCCCGGCGTTCATCGAGGCGATGCCCTCCAAGATCTACGAGTACCTCGCCAGCGGACTTCCGGTGGTCTCCACCAGGTTGCCCCGTCAGACGAGGATCATCGAGGAATCCGGTGGTGGTGTCCTGATCGACACCGTCGCCGAGGCCGCGGAGACGTTGCGCCGCTGGTCGGACGACCCAGGGGAGCTGGAGAAGCTGCGCGACCGCGCACTCCGGTGGGCCGCCGACCACCTGCCCGCCACGACGCCGTACGACGAAATGGCCGAAGCCATCCAAGACCTGCTGCGAGGAAGTGCATGAACCAGGCCCGCCCACACATGCTGTACGTCTGCTGGGGCTACCCGCCCTGCCGAGGCGGTGGCGTCTATCGCGCGCTCGCGACGGCGAACCGTTTTGCCGAACAGGGCTGGAAGGTCACCGTGCTGACCGCGGACCGGGAGACCTTCCACCGGTTCACCGGCGCCGACCTGACCCTGGAAGAGCGGATCCACCCCGACGTCGAGGTGGTCCGGGTGCCGTTCGAGTGGCCGATCCTCGAGGCCGACCTGCGCAACTGGTCGAAGTCCCGGGCGGCCAACCCGAAGCTGTGGGCCAAGTGGCGCACCAAGCGCGACCAGATCCCGTTCCCGGAAACGGGGTACGGCCCGTGGCGCAGCACGATCGAGAAGGCCGCCGAGGAGATCCACCAGGCGAACAAGGTGGACCTGACGGTCGCGACCGCGAACCCGCACGTCACCTTCGCGGCGGCGTACCACCTGTTCAAGAAGTCCGGCGTGCCCTACGTGATGGACTACCGCGACGCGTGGCTGCTGGACGTCTTCAGCGGTGACCGCCTGCACGAGCCGAACAGCCGCGCCGCCCGCTGGGAGCGCAAGCTGGTCAACTCCGCGCGGGAGGTCTGGTTCGTCAACGACCCGATCCTCGACTGGCACAAGGACCTCTACCCCGAGCACGCGGGCAAGATGCACACCGTCGCCAACGGGTTCGATCCCGACCTGGTGCCGTCGACCCAGGACCGCGGCCCGGTGACCGATCGGCCGCTGGTCTTCGGCTACGTCGGCACGGTGTCGCCGAAGGTCCCGCTGGCCGACTTCGTCAAGGGCTGGCAGCTGGCCAAGGAGCAGTCCGAGGACCTGCGCGACGCCAAGGTGAAGATCCACGGCTACCTCGGGTACTACGCCCAGCCGCGCGCCGACATGCTCGGCATCCTGAACGCGGCCGCCGAGGACGGGGTCAGCTACGAGGGCCCGGTCGGCAAGGCGGAGATCGCCAAGGCCTACGACGAGTTCGACGTCCAGCTGCTGATGCTGGGCAAGGGCCGCTACGTCACCAGCGGCAAGGTCTTCGAGTACCTCGCCACCGGTCTGCCGATCGTCTCGGTGCACGACCCGATGAACGCGGCGTCCGACGTACTGCGTGGGCATCCGCTGTGGTTCCCGGTGAAGGACGTCGAGAACCCCGAGACGATCGCGGAAGCGCTGATCGAGGCGGCCCGCGCCGCGCGGACCGCGGACGAGGGGATCCGGGCGAAGGCGCGCGAGTTCGGCGCCTCCTACCGGCGTGACCTGCAGATGGATCCGCGGATCCAGGCATTGGCCGAGCGCGTTGGGGCGGTGGTCTGACATGAAGGTCGTACTCCTGAGCACCCGGCGGCTTCCCCCGTCGTACTTCGACACCGTCCGCGCCGACCTCGGTGGCCGCGACGACCTCGCCCTCGACGTGGTCGCCTGGGTCCCCCCGGCCGGTCCGGTCGACGGCCTGGTCAACACCTTCACCCTGATCGGCCCCGGCCGGATGCCGGTCGCGGAAGCCCCGGTCGTCCAGGCCGTCCCCGTCGTCGACGCCGAGGAGGTGCCGGTCGCGGTCGCCGAGTCGGCCAAGGCGCCTGCCCCCGAGGCTGTCGTCGACGAGAGCGCGGTGGAGTCCACTGCCACGGAGGCCGACGAGGTCGCCGAGGCGACCGAAGCCGCCGATGACGCGGTCGCCGAAGGCGACGAGCCGGTGGCGGCGGCCGAGGCGATCAACACGGCCAAGCCGGCTCCGAAGCCGGCCGCCAAGCCGCGGCCGACCGGAGCCAAGCGGGTCGTCAAGGCGGTTCAGTGGCGGGCCCGGCGACTGCGCCGGGCCGGCGTCAAGGTGTTGCCGACGGCAATCAAAAAATCGGCGCCGATGAAGAAGCTGACCCAGAACCGCAAGGCCGACACCCTGGCCAAGACGTACTGGAACCGGATCCTCGGCCGCGCCGACGTGATGACCACGATCGACCAGGCCGATGTCGTGATCGCACTCGACGGTGGTTCCGTCTGGGCCGGCTGGCAGGTCGGTCAGCGCAAGCCGGGCACGCCGGTCGTGCTCGGCCTGCCCGCCGCCCGCCGTGAGCTCGACCGGATGGTCGGAGCGGGGCAGGAGTGACGAAATGCCGGACCGGGCTGGCGGAGTGGGCGTGCAGGTGACATCCGCGCGAACACTTCGTGACCACCTGCCGACGCCGATCGCCAGGACCGCCGGTGCGGTCCGGCGACGGTTGAAGGGGCTGCGCTACAGCTACGCGCAGCTACCCACCTTCCCGCAGATGGCCGACACCCCGGTCCGGTTGTTCGTCGGCCCGACCAACAGCGCGGGCCAGGGATACGCCTGGGCCCGCGCGGCCGACACCGTCGAGGGCGTCTCGGCGACGGCCTTCTCGGTGCACCGCAAGGGCCAGTTCCAGTTTCGCGACGACTACGGCGTACCGCTGACCTGGTTCGGTCAGCCGCGCTGGCAGCGAGCCCAGGAGCAGCACGTCCTGGGCTCGTACACGCACGTCCTGATGGAGTCGCTGCGCCCGATCTTCGGCGCCCGCGGCCTGAAGGACGGTTCCACCGAGCTGACTCGGCTCAAAGAGGCCGGGATCAAGCCGGCCCTGCTCTTCCACGGCTCCGACATTCGCCTGCCGAGCCGCCACGCCGGGCGCGAGCGCTGGTCCCCGTTCACACCGGGTGACCCGCTGACCGACCGGCTCGAGGTCCAGGCAGCCCGCTTCGCCGAGCTGGTCGAGGCAGCCGACGTCCCGGTCTTCGTCTCCACGGTCGACCTGCTGGACGACGTACCGGGAGCGCAGTGGCTGCCGGTCGCGATCGACCCGGCCCCGTGGGCACAGGCCGCGCGCCCGCTCTTCTCCACCGACCTCCCGGTCGTCGTGCACGTCCCGTCCAGCGCGCAGCTCAAGGGCAGCGACCGGATCGACGAGGTACTGACCGAGCTGGCCGGCCGCGGCCTGGTCGAGTACCGCCGGATCAGCGGAGTCACGCACAGTGAGATGCCGGCCGTGATCGGCGCCGCGGACATCGTCGTCGACCAGCTCCGGATCGGCCTGTACGGCGTCGCCGCGGTCGAGGCGCTGGCCGCCGGACGTTTGTGCGTTTCTTACGTCGGTTCGGCCGTACGCGATCGGGTGCGTAGTCTGACTGGGCGCGAGGTGCCCATCGTCGAGGCGGATCCCGATTCGCTCGGCAGTGTTCTCACCGACCTGCTCTCCGACCGTACGGCGGCCGCCGAGCAGGCCGCCGCGGGCCCCGCCTTCGTGGCGGAGCTGCACGACGGGCGTCGTTCCGCCCACGCACTCACTGACTGGCTTGACCCGAAGGAGACCTTGTGACGTCCCGGATCGCAGCGTCGGCAGATGTCGACGAAACCGCGCAGATCGGCGACGGATCGTCCGTCTGGAACCTGTCCCAGATCCGCGAGAACGCCGTACTGGGGAAGAACTGCATCATCGGCCGCGGTGCCTACGTCGGCACCGGCGTGACGATGGGCGACAACTGCAAGATCCAGAACGACGCTCTCGTCTACGAGCCGGCCGTGCTCGAGGACGGCGTCTTCATCGGACCGGCGGTCGTCCTCACCAACGATCACTTCCCGCGCGCGATCAACCCGGACGGCACGCTGAAGAGCGCGTCCGACTGGGACGCCGTCGGTGTGACGCTGCGCACTGGCAGCTCGGTGGGCGCCCGTTCGGTCTGCGTGGCACCGGTCACGATCGGCCGCTGGGCCACCGTCGCCGCGGGTGCGGTGGTGACCAAGGACGTGCCAGACTTCGCGCTGGTCGCCGGGGTCCCGGCCCGCCGGATCAAGTGGGTCGGCAAAGCAGGCGTTCCGTTGCAGGACGTCGGCAACGGCGACTGGAAGTGCCCGACAACGGGCGAGATGTACATCGAAACCGACGGACGGCTGCGGCCGGCCGGCGAAAACCAGGAGGAGAACTGATGGTGCAGCCGATTCCGGCCGCGAAGCCGATCATCGGGCAGGAGGAGCGGGAGGCAGTCGACCGTGTGATGCGCAGCGGAATGCTCGCCCAGGGTCCTGAGGTCGCTGCCTTCGAGCAGGAGTTCGGCGCAGCGCTGGTCTCCGGCCGAGCCTGCGTCGCGACGAACTCGGGCACCTCGGGTCTGCACCTGGGTCTGCTGGCCGCGGGCGTCGGTCCGGGCGACGAGGTCATCGTCCCGTCGTTCACCTTCGCCGCGACCGCGAACAGCGTCGCGCTCACCGGCGCCACCCCGGTCTTCGTCGACATCGAGCCGACGTACTTCTGCCTGAGCCCGGCCGCCGTCGAGGCCGCGATCACGGACAAGACCAAGGCGATCATGCCGGTGCACCTGTTCGGCCACCCGGCCAACATGACCGAGCTCGGCGCGATCGCCGCCAAGCACGGCCTGCACCTGTACGAGGACGCCGCGCAGGCGCACGGCGCGACCTGGAACGGTGCCCCGGTCGGTACCTTCGGTGAGTTCGCGATGTTCAGCCTGTACCCGACCAAGAACATGACGTCCGGCGAGGGCGGCATGAACTCGGTCGCCAACGCCGAGCTCGAGCGCCGGATGCGGCTGTTCCGCAACCAGGGCATGCTGAAGCAGTACGAGAACGAGGTCGTCGGCCTGAACAACCGGATGACCGACCTGCACGCCGCCATCGGCCGGGTGCAGCTCACCAAGGTCGGCGGCTGGACCAAGCAGCGGCAGGAGAACGCGACCTTCCTGGACGCGAACCTGCAGGGCGTGGCGATTCCGACCGTGGCCGCCGAGGCGACCCACGTCTACCACCAGTACACGATCCGCGTCACCGACGACCGCGACGGCTTCGCCGACGCGCTGCGCAACGAGCACGGTGTCGGCTGCGGCGTTTACTACCCGATCCCGAACCACCGCCTGCCGTCGTTCCAGCGTGAGCTGGACCTGCCGGAGACCGAGAAGGCCGCCGCCGAGGTGCTCTCGCTGCCGGTGCACCCCTCGCTGTCCGAGGAAGACCTGAACCGCATCGTCACCGCGGTCGCCACCGTCGCGAAGGCAGGTGCCTGAGATGGCGAACCTTCGCGCCGGACTGATCGGCCTGGGCATGATGGGCCGTCACCACGCCCGCGTGCTGGGCTCCCTCGAGGGCGTCGACCTGGTCGCCGTCGCCGACCCGGGTGGTGACAAGCACGGCGTGGCCAACGGTCTGCCGGTGCACGAGAACGTCGAGCAGCTGATCGAAGCCGGTATCGACTACTGCATGGTGGCCGTGCCGACGCAGTACCACACCGAGATCGCCAAGGCGCTGGCCGAGGCCGGCGTGCACGCGATGATCGAGAAGCCGCTGGCCGGCTCCTCGGCCGAGGCCGCGGAGATCGCCAAGGCGTTCGAGGCCGCCGGCGTGATCGGCGCCGTCGGTCACATCGAGCGGTACAACCCGGCGCTGCAGGCGCTGCGGGTCCGGCTCGCCGCCGGTGAGCTGGGCGACATCTACCAGATCACCACTCGTCGTCAGGGCCCGTTCCCGGCCCGGATCGCCGACGTCGGCGTGGTGCTCGACCTGGCCACCCACGACATCGACCTGACCGCGTGGGTGACCCAGTCGCCGTTCGCCTCGGTGTCCGCGCAGAGCGCGCACAAGAGCGGCCGGCAGTACGAGGACCTGATCGCCGTCACCGGCAAGCTGCAGGACGGCACCGTGACCAGCCACCTGGTCAACTGGCTGTCCCCGATGAAGGAGCGGCTGACCGTCGTCACCGGTGAGCGCGGCGCGTTCATCGCCGACACCCTGACGGCCGACCTGTCCTTCCACGCCAACGGCACCGTGCAGACCGCCTGGGACGACGTCGCGCACTTCCGCGGTGTCAGCGAGGGCGACATGATCCGGTACGCGATCGCCAAGCCCGAGCCGCTGAAGGCCGAGCACGAGGCGTTCCGCGACGCGATCCTGGGCAAGGAGACCGACATCGTCACCCTGCAGCAGGGTCTGGCCACCGTCGTCGTCGCCGAGGCCGTGATCGCCTCCGCCGCCGACGAGGGCAAGTCCGTCAAGCTGACCGACGCGCTGAACGGCGTACTCGGCGAGAACGGTGGAGCCGCCCGGTCATGAAGGTCCTCAGCGTCGTCGGGGCTCGCCCGCAGTTCGTCAAGCTCGCCCCGATAGCGGAGGCGTTCGCCGCCACCGAGCACGAGCACGTGATCGTGCACACGGGCCAGCACTACGACAAGAACATGTCCGACGTGTTCTTCGCCGACCTGAAGATCCCGGCCCCCGACGTCCACCTGGGCGTCGGGTCGGGCAGCCACGGAGTCCAGACCGGCGCGATGCTGTCGGCGATGGACGCCGTGCTGGACGAGCACCGCCCGGACTGGGTGCTGGTCTACGGCGACACCAACTCCACCCTGGCCGGCACCCTGTCGGCGGTGAAGATGCACCTGCCGGTCGCGCACCTCGAGGCCGGCCTGCGCTCCTTCAACCGGTCGATGCCGGAGGAGCACAACCGGGTCCTCACCGACCACGCGGCCGACATCCTGCTCGCGCCGACCGAGGTCGCGATGGGGCACCTGGCCAACGAGGGCCTGAAGGACCGTTCCCGGCTGGTCGGCGACGTCATGACGGATGTCTGCTTCCGGGTCCGGGACGCCGTCAAGGACCAGCCGCTGGACCTGCCGGACGGTCTCAAGCAGGGCGAGTACCTGGTCTCCACGATCCACCGGGCCGACAACACCGACGACCCGGAGCAACTGGCCGCGATCGTCGACGGCCTGGCCGCGCTGGACACCCCGGTACTGCTGCTCGCGCACCCGCGGCTGGTCGCGCGCTGCGCGGAGTTCGGCATCAAGCTGGAGCGTCCGGGTGGTTCGCTGCACACCGCCGAGCCGCTCGCCTACCCGCAGATGGTGGCGGCGGTGCTCGGATCGGTCGGCGTCGTGACGGACTCCGGTGGCCTGCAGAAGGAGGCCTTCCTGCTCGGTACGCCGTGCACCACGCTGCGCACCGAGACCGAGTGGACCGAGACCGTCGAGGACGGCTGGAACGTGCTCACCACGGATCTGTCGAAGCTGCCCGAGCTGGCCGTTCGTCCGGTTCCGACCGCTGCCCAGGCCGCGCCGTACGGCGACGGTCAGGCGGCCGGCCGGGTCGTCGCCGCACTCGCCGCGGGATAGCGAGATGACGAAGGCCGCCGAGGAGAAAGAAGAGGGCCAGGAGCTGGTCGCTCCCGCGCCGCTGGCTCACGACGAGCCGACGGCGCCGGTGCCGGCCGAACCTGGCGCCGCGCCGCCCAAGAAGCGGTTGCCGCGGGTCGAGTCGCTCACCGGTCTGCGCTGGTGGGCGGCGTTCTTCGTGTTCGCGCACCACATGACGAACCTCGCGCCGCTGCCGATCCACAAGTTCCTCAAGTACGGCACCTCCGGCGTGACGTTCTTCTTCGTCCTGTCGGGGTTCGTGCTGACCTGGTCGGCGCAGCCGCACACGAAGGTCGGCACGTTCTACCGGCGCCGGTTCGCCCGGATCTGGCCGGCTCACGCGGTGGCGTTGCTGCTCGCGGTCTTCGTCTTCTACCGGTTCGACCCGGATCCGGCGATGAGCTGGATCAAGCCTTTCGACATCGGCATCCTGCTGCTGTCGCTGGTGCTGCTGCACGGCTGGTCGAACGAACCCACCATCCTGTACGCCGGGAACCCGGCGTCCTGGACGCTGTCGGTGGAGATGTTCTTCTACGCCTACTTCCCGTTCGTCTGGCGGCTCACCCAGCGGCTCAAGGTGCCCGGTGGGCTACTCCTGTGTCTGGCGGCGGTCGCGGTCGGCGGTGGGTACCGGCTGGCGCTGTTCCACTTCCCGGACACGGTGCCGGTACTGCCGCAGCCGGTGCTGCACTCGGTCGCGTTCCTGTTCGGTATCGGCCTGGCGATCGCGCTGCGGTCGGGCTGGCGGCCGTGGCTGCCGGTACCGCTGGCCTTCGCGATCTTCTCGGTCGGCATCTACACCCTCTACTACTCCGGCGTGCACGCGAAGACGTTCCCGCTGGCCACCACGATGGGGCTCACCCAGAAGGAGATCCTCACCGTCCTGTACGGCCTGCTGATCCTGGCGGTCGCCTCCCGGGACATGCGCGGTGGCCGGTCGTGGCTGCGCAGCAAGCCGCTGGTCGCGCTCGGCCAGTGGTCGTACTCCTTCTACCTGGTGCACGCCACCATCCTCTACGCGATCAAGGAGTTCCACGGTGTGGCCGGCCCGATCGGCTGGTCGAACCTGACCTGGTACGCCGGTGTCCTGGCACTCTCGATCGCTGCCTCCGCACTGCTCTACAAGCTGGTGGAACACCCGCTGGAGAAGCGCTTGCGAGGTCCCCGATGAACGATTCATACCCAGTGGAGTTTTCGTGCGAGTAGCAGTAGTTGCCCTAGGCAAGATCGGTCTGCCGTTGGCGGTCCAGTTCGCGTCGAAGGGGCATCAAGTCGTCGGCGTCGACATCAACCAGTCCTTCGTCGACCTGGTCAACGCCGGCCAGGAGCCGTTCCCGGGTGAGGCCCACCTGGCCGAGAAGCTGGCCGAGACCGTCGGCGACGGCCGCCTGCGGGCGACCAGCGACTACGCCGACGCCATCCCCGGCGCCGACGCGATCGTCATCGTCGTCCCGCTGTTCGTGGACGAGAAGACCGGCGAGCCGCAGTTCGGCTGGATGGAGAACGCCACCCGTTCGCTGGCCGAGCACCTGACCCCGGGCACCCTGGTCAGCTACGAGACCACCCTGCCGGTCGGTACCACCCGGACCCGCTGGAAGCCGCTGATCGAGGAGGTCTCCGGCCTCACCGAGGGCACCGACTTCCACCTGGTCTTCTCCCCCGAGCGGGTGCTGACCGGTCGCGTCTTCGCGGACCTGCGCAAGTACCCGAAGCTGGTCGGCGGGCTGTCCGAGGAAGGCGCCAAGCGCGCCATCTCGTTCTACGAGGCCGTCCTCGACTTCGACGAGCGCACCGACCTGCCGCGCGGCAACGGCGTCTGGGACCTCGGTTCGGCCGAGGCCTCGGAGCTGGCGAAGCTGGCCGAGACCACCTACCGCGACGTCAACATCGGCCTGGCGAACCAGTTCGCCCGGTTCGCCGCCCAGAACGGCATCGACGTGCACCAGGTGATCGAGGCGTCGAACTCACAGCCCTACAGCCACATCCACCGCCCCGGCATCGCCGTCGGCGGCCACTGCATCCCGGTCTACCCGCGGCTGTACCTGTGGACCGACCCGGAGGCCACTGTCGTCCGCGCAGCCCGCGAGGCCAACCTGGACATGCCGGAGTACACCATCGGTCTGCTCGAGGGCGCGTACGGCGACCTGTCCGGCGCGAAGGTCGTCGTGCTGGGCGCGTCCTACCGCGGCGCGGTCAAGGAGACCGCGTTCTCGGGGGTCTTCCCGGCCGTCGAGGCGCTGAAGTCGCGGGGTGCCGAGGTGTTCGTGCACGACCCGATGTACTCCGACGAGGAGCTGCAGGGCCTGGGCTTCGCGGCCTACCACCTCGGTGACGCCGTCGACGCCGCCGTGCTGCAGGCCGACCACCCGGAGTACAAGGCACTGACCCCGGCCGAGCTGCCGGGTGTGCAGGTGCTGGTCGACGGTCGCGACGCGACCGACCCGGCCCGCTGGGCGGGTGTCCGTCGGATCGTGATCGGAAGGTCGGTGCGTCAGTGACGCGTTCCCCGGAAGAACTTCGGGTGGTGATGCTCGTTGCGAACGACGTCACCAACGACAGCCGGGTCCGTAAAGAGGCAGCAGCGTTGGCCGAGGCCGGAGTACAGGTCACTGTGCTCGGGGTCGCGGCCAACGGTCAGCAGTCGCGCGAGATGCTGGACGGCGCCATGGTCGTCCGGGTGGCCGTCCCCTTCGTCCTGCGGGACGAGCGGAACGCCGGCCGGACGAAGCGCCGTACCTGGCGGCCGCCGCTGGTCGGTTATCCGTCCAAGCGCGCCTACCTCGCGCGCAGCCACCGGGTGCAGGCCGGGCTCAAGGAGCTGAAGGCCGACTCGGGGCACGCGATCCAGGCGAAGAAGGCCGGTTCCGCCGGACAGGTCGCCTTCAAGGTCGGCGTACTCAGCAGGCTGGTACGCCGGGTCGGCTGGCAGGCCGCCCGGCGCGGGATCTGGGTCCGCCAGGGCCTGGGCAACCAGCTGAACCAGCCGTTCAAGTCCGCCTGGCGGGCCTGGGACGGCGTGCACCACCGGATGACGTGGCCGGCCCGCTGGCGCCGGGTGCACCCGGAGGCGATCGATCTCGAGCTGGCGTTCGGTGACCTGATCGACCGGCTCGAGCCGGACGTCGTGCACGCGCACGACATGCACGTGATCGGCGTGGCCGCACGCGCGGCCGGCCGGGCCAAGCTGCGTGGCAAGGACCTCAAGGTCGTGTACGACGCGCACGAGTACGTCCCCGGCATCGCCCGGTACGGCGCTCGCACGCGGAAGTACATCGCCGCCTGGGCCAACCACGAGCGCGAGTACCTCGGTGCCGCCGACCGTGTCGTCACGGTCAGTTCGGCGATCGCCGACCGGCTGAAGAAGGAGCACAAGCTCCCGCATCTGCCGACCGTCATCCTGAACACCCCGGACATCCCCGAGTCGGTGGAGATCGAGCGGGACATCCGGAGCAAGCTGCGGCTGCCCGCCGAGGTTCCGCTGCTGGTCTACAGCGGCGGCATCACGGTCGTCCGGGGCATCGAGACCGCGATCCAGGCGCTGCCGAGCATGCCCGGCGTGCACCTCGCCGTGGTCGCCGTCCCGTCGCCGAAGCAGCCCGCGGTCGACGCGCTGCGCAAGCTCGCGGACGAGCTCGGGGTGGAGGACCGGATGCACTACCTGCACCCGGTCGCGCCCGCCGAGGTGACCGCCTTCCTCTCCACGGCGGACGCCGGCATCATCCCGATGCTGCGCGCTCCCAACCACGAGATGGCGATGCCGAACAAGCTGTTCGAGTACAGCCTGGGTGGGCTGCCGGTGCTGGTCAGCGACATGGCCAGCATGAAGGAGTTCGTCACCCGGACCGGGATCGGCGAGGTCTTCCAGGCTGCGAACAGTGCCGACCTGGCGGAGAAGGCGAAACTGCTGCTCAGCCGGACCGACACCTACCGCGAGCGGCTCGCCGACCCGGCGTACAAGCTGGAAGCGGCGTGGAGCGGTCAGGCCGATCGGCTGCGCGCGCTCTACACCGAGATGCTCGGCCGGACGCAGCTGGAGCCGGTGCTGGACGCCAACTCCGAGGCGCCCGGACGGCGGCTGCTGGTCGGGCCGGTCAACAGTGCCGGCCAGGCGTACCTGTGGACGAGCGCGGTGGTCCGTGAGGTTCCCACGATCGCGGCGGAGTCGCTCACCACCGGGAGCGGCAAGTACGACTTCAAGGTGCACCGCACCGGCACGTACGAGCAGTACCGCGAGGACCTGCGCTGGCAGCTGGAGCTGACCGCGTGGGCACTGCAGAACGTCACCCACGTGCTGTTCGAGGCGGGCCGGCCGATGTTCGGTCAGCTGCCCGGGCAGATGTGGGACCAGGACGTGCCGATGCTCGACGCGGCCGGGATCCGGCACGGGCTGGTCTTCCACGGCTCCGAGGTGCGCGACCCGGCCCGGCACCGGGCGAAGTACCAGTTCTCGCCGTTCGCGGACCGCACCGACGAGCTGACCATGCGGCTGCAGGCGGCCAACGACCTGCTCCGCCAGCACCTGGTGAAGTACGAGGGTCCGCGGTTCGTCACCACGCCCGATCTGCTCGAGTACGTCGAGGAGAGCGAGTGGCTGCCGGTCGTCGTCGATCCCGATTCGCTGGCCTCGAACGTGCCGGTGATGGATCGGGAGGTGCCGGTGGTGCTGCACGCGCCGTCGGCGAGCGCGCTGAAGGGGTCGGTGTTCGTCGACCCGGTGCTGACCGCGCTGGATGCCCGCGGCCTGATCAAGTACCAGCGGGTGCAGGGTGTTCCGCACCCGGAGCTGATGGCGATGGTCAAGGACGCGGACATCGTCGTCGACCAGATGCTGCTCGGTTCGTACGGCGTCTTCGCCTGCGAGGCGATGGCGGCCGGCCGGACCACGGTCGGGCACGTCGCGGATCACGTGCGCGACCTGCTGCCGACCGAGCTTCCGATCGTGGAGGCGACGCCGGACGACCTGGCCGAGGTGATCGAGCGGCTGGTGGTCGAGCGCGAAGAGGCTCGCAAGATCGCCGATGCCGGACCGCGGTACGTCCGGGAGTTGCACGACGGGCGCAAGTCGGTCGAGGCGCTGCTGCCCTTCCTGGGTGGCCGATGAGTCCCGGCGGACGGTGACATGCGGGTTCTGATGGTTGCGCAGTCCCCGATCGCCGGGGACTCGCGCATCCTGCGCGAGGCCGCCGCGCTGACCGCGGCCGGCCACACCGTGCACGTGATCGGTCGCGACGTGCCGGAGGGCTTCACGCTCGACGGCGGCGCGACGGTCGAGTCGGTCTCTCGCTCCGCGGGTCTCCGCGGGGGGAGCGGCCCGGCGGTCGGTCATGGCCAGCGCGGGGTGAAGGTGCTCGTGCAGCGGTTCGGCCGTTGGCTGCTGCTGCCCGAGCATCGGCTGCGCACGGAGAAGCAGTGGCGTACTGCGGCTGCCGCTCGGCTGGCGGAGCTGGACCCCTTCGAGGTCGTGCACGCGCACGACTTCAACACTCTGGAACTGGCCGCGTCGTTCGCCGCTCGCTGGTCGGCGACGCTGGTCTACGACAGCCATGAGCTGTGGTTCGACCGCGCGCTGCCCGGTCGGCCCACGCCGTTGTGGCGGATCCGTGGACGGCGCTTCGAGCTCGGCCTGGCACGTCAGGCCGCCGTGGTGTTCACGGTGAGCGACGGGATCGCCGTACGGCTGCGCTCGCGTGGGCTGACGGATGTGCGCGTCATCCGCAACACTTTCCCGCGGGCGGAGGTTGCTCCTGTCCTGCCTTCAACACCCACCGGCCTCCTGTACGCCGGCCGCGTCGGCGCGGGCCGCGACCTGCCGGCGGTCGTCGGTGCTGCCCAGGAGCTCGCGCCGTTCCCCACGCTGCTGATGGGCTCGGTCGACCCCAACTACCGGCTCGACCTCGGTCCGGTGCAGAAGGTGCCGGAGACGTCGATCGACGAGGTCGACCGGGTCTTGCAGGACTCGGGAATCTCCCTGGTCACGTTGACCAACACGTGTGAGAACCACCGCTTGGCTCTGCCGAACAAGCTGTTCCACGCGGTACGTGCCGGCGTACCGGTGGTGGCCGCGGATCTGCCGGAGCTGCGAGCCGTCATCACGAAGTACCAGCTCGGCACCTTGTACGAGCCGGGCAACGCCGCATCGCTCGCCGCGGCCGTGCGTGCGTTGATCGCCGAGTACCCCAGCTACGTCGACGGCGTACGCGCCGCGGGCGCCGAACTCAACTGGGAACACGACGCGGAGCTGCTGGTGTCGGCGTACTCGGCCTTGGCGAAACCCTCTGCGAACGCTGCGAACTGAAAGGCCCCGGCTTGATGCCGGGGCCTTTCGCTTTACCGCGAGGCTTCGACGAACTGTTCCATCAGCTTGATGGGGTCCTTCTCCGGCTCGGGCTGGGCGAGCTGGGTGGCCTGGACGCGGGTCTGCGTCTTCTCCGGTGAGGTCAGGCTGGCCGTGGCGCCGGTGAGCGGCAGGGTCAGCGAGGACTTGACCGGGTCCAGCGTGATCGTCGCGCCGGTGAAGGGCACCGACGGGTTGTCGGGCTCGACGGTCAGCACCAGGCCGAGGCGGTGACCGGCCTTGAACACGACGTCGTCCGCGTTCAGCTCGAAGGTCAGGTCGTACCACTTGCCGGACTGCAGCGAGACCTTCTCGTCGGGCGACTTGTAGTGGCCGATGTCGGCCAGCGTGCGGACCACGACCGCGGTGTTCGAGACCGCCGTGTTGACCTTGGTGTCGGCGAAGCAGCCGGTGTCGAGGGCGTTGCCGTCACCCCAGCAGGTGCGGGTGTTCGGGACGTTGGTGACGTTGGTGTAGCGGGTCGCCGTACCGTAGTCGACCAGGCGTGCCTTGATGCCGGCGGCAACCTTGTCGACCTTGACCCGGACCTCGACCTTGCCGGTGCCGGACAGCCGGACCGCCTGCTCCAGGTCGTTGCTGACGAACACCGCCCGGTCGGACCGCGCCGTCGACGGGTCCAGCACGACGCTGTCGGTCGACTCGGCGCTGGTGCCGGTGAAGCTGATCGGTGCGCTGCTGGGCGCGGCGATCGACAGGCCACCGGTCTCACCGGCCGGCTTGCTCAGGCCGAGCTTGGTGTTCTTCGCGCCCTCCGCGGGCCAACGCGCCTCGGTGGTGAAGCTGCCGTCCTCGCGCTGGATGGTCGCCTGCGGAGCCTTCAGTACGTCGTTCGGCAGACCCTGCAGGTAGTGGTCGAACCACGGGTGCAGCTGGTTGACGTAGGTGTCGCGGAAGCTGAAGCCGTCCAGGTGCACGCCCTGGTGCAGGAAGATCTTGCGCGGTACGCCGCGCTTCTCCAGCTCGTCCCACCACTCACCGAACTGCCGGGTCTTCACGTTCTCGTCGTCGAGGCCGTGCACGACGAACACCGACGCCTTGACCTTCTTGGCGTCCAGCCGGTAGTTGCGGTCGTCCCACCAGCGGCTGTAGCTGCCGGTACGGGTGTCGGAGTCCTGTTCGATCTCGCCGGTCAGCTGCACGCAGCGCGGGCTGAGGTCGTTGCTCACGTAGTCGTGCAGGAAGCCCATGTACTCGTCGTAGTAGGGCACTCCGTTGCTGCGGGTGTAGTCGTACCAGCTGGAGATCGCGGCGATCGGGACGATGGTCTCGAGCCCCTTGACGCCGGTACTGGCGACCGAGTTCGCGATCGTGCCGTTCCACGACGTACCGATCATGCCGGTCTTGCCGGTCGACCAGTCGGCCTTCACCGGCGCACCGGCCGGGGTCTTGGCGCCGACGCGGTTGTTCAGCCAGTCGATGACGGCCTTCGTGCCGCGCACCTCCAGATCGGCGCCGACGTCGCTGCAGCCGGTCGAGCGGAACGTGCCCGGCATGTCCACGTAGGCGAACGCGTAGCCGCGCGGTACGAAGTAGTTGTCCAGCCAGGTCGAGAAGATCTGCCGGGTACCGTTGGCGTCGAAGTACGTCTTCGGGTCGCTCGCGTAGTACGGCGAGGCCTGGATGATCACCGGAACGTCGATCCCGGCCTGAGCCGCCTCACCCGGCCGGACGATGTCCACGGTGATCTGGTCGGTGATCCCGTTCTGATCCCCGTCCACCCCCGGTACGTCGACCTGGACGCGCTCATGGATCGCGTTGTCGTAGTCGTACGCGGCGACCGTCTTGGTCCCCTGCACGAACGGCTTCGCCGGCGTCGCCGCCTTCGCGGTATCGGCCGGTGCGGCAGCGGGCCGGGCGGTCGCGGTCAGCGAAGCCATCGGCACCAACGCGGCGGCAGCCAACAGGCCGACACTGCTCCGGAACGCTGTTCTCGATCGGTTTCGAGCTGAGCGCATGCGTGTCTCTCCCCTTTGGGCGGTGGGTAAAGTCACCACAGCCCTCCCTCGACAGGGCCGTTGTGGTGAACGCACCTTAAGCAGAACCTGACACCGTTGTCTCCACGCATCTCACCCGAGTGGTCACTTTGGGTGGAAAGCACGGGAAATACTTCGTACTCCGGGCTCACGGTCATCCCGCTCGGGTTGCGCCCGTCGCTCCCGGCGCCTTCGCTCCTTGCGTCGCTCCGGCTCTGGGTGCTCCCACCCACCCGACCCCGTGGTGTTTGCGCTCCTGCGTCGCGCGGATGCGGTGGCCTCACGCTCCACCCGCTCGTGTCTCGCCCATCGCTCCCGGCGCCTTCGCTCCTGCGTCGCTCCGACTTTGGGTGCTCCCACCCACCCGGCCCCGTGATTTTGGCTCCGGCGCCGCGCGGATGTGGCTGCCTCACGCTCCACCGCTTGTGTTGCGCCTTCAAGTCGCGCGAGTGCAACCCACCGAGACCAGGCGCCGACGACTTCGCGGACGCCGGCCGCAAGCCGATCAGCCGCAGGCCATGGCTCCACGGCTCGCTGCAAACGCCCACCTGCGCCCCAGCGGCCACAGATCTCCTCCTGAATGCCAGTCCGGCATCCCGGAGGACCGGCGTACCGAACTTTCTACCCAGCGACAGCGTCTGAAGGCTCAGATTCCCCACCATCGGAGACCACATTGCGGTGTATCAAATCGGGCTACGTCGCGAAAGCACTAGCGGCGACCCTGATATTCGTCCCCCTGGCCACGGGGTGTGTCTCCAACTCCAACGGAGCGACCGGTAAACCCGAGCCGACCTCGACGACTACCGCGACACCTACGCGCCCACCCCAGACGGCGACTGTGCCGGCGCTGAACACGTCTCAGGTGCAGTACGCACCGACGAAGTGGGGCGGCCCAGCAAACCGCGGCTTCAGCAACGTCGTGCCACTGACCTGGAAGCCGGTCGTGTTGTCCGAGGACGAGGTCAAGTGGGTCCACCCCGACAGCGGCTCGAACCTCCGTCTGCGCTTCCTGCGCCCCGAACAACCTCTCACCACCCGGGTCGACAACAAACTGAAGCAGCTGTCGGCAACTCCAGGCTTTCAGTTGCTGTCGCGGTCAACAGGAACGATCGACCGCTCCAACCCTGCGAACAATGGGCTTTTGAGCCCCTACATCACCTTCACCTACCGCTACCTCGACGAGACCGGCGCCGTCCGCGTCGTGGTCGACCGCTATCTGGCACTGTCCAGTTCGCCGACCATCGCCACGATCGAAGTCAGTACTGGTGGGCGGCTGGAGGACCTTGCCGCACTCACCGAGATCACCACTCGGGCAAGTACCTCTTTCCTCGCTTTCCCCTGACGAACTGAGCTGCTGCAGGTCATCAGACGCTGCCGACGCGACGGGCGCTTCGCCCGGCGCAGAGGACTTCGGACGTCGACCGGCAGTCGCTCTACAGCGCTTCCGCGACCGCTCATTTCCGGAACTGCTGCGATGAGTTCGGTGAGGCGATCGATCGTGCGGCGTCGGCGTGCAATCACCACAGGGTCAGGTGTGGGAGCAGCCAAAACCGCAGCGACGCGGGAACGCAACGCCACCGAGTCGGGTGGGCAGGAGCAGACAGAGGTGCAGCGACCCAAGAGCTGAGCTACGGCGGCGATCGGCGCGAAACCGGGTGAGACCAGCGTGAGGCCATCGCATCCGCATGACGCAGGAGCGCCACTCCACGGGTCCGGGTGGGTGGGAGCACTCAGAGCTGGAGCGACGCAGGAGCGAAAGCGGCGAGCGCGATGGGCGAGACACGGGCGGGATGACCGTGAGTCAGTCGCACCCCGCGCGACGCAGGAGCGGAGGCGCCAGGTGCGCAAGCGCAATCACCGAACCAACCGCAACTGCACCTCAGCAACCCCCACCTCCAACCGCTGCCCCCACCCGACGCTCAGGCTGTCGGACTCGATCCCGTCCCCGAACACCACCAGATCCGCTTCGGCCGTGACCGTCAGCCGCTCGGTACCAGTTAGCAACCCCTCCGTGCAACTGGTGCCGGTCGCCGGGGACGGCCAGGCTTCGCGGACGAACCAGCACAGTGCCGGGTCGGACGGCGAAGGTAATCTCAGCAGGCTTCCGCGTTCCTGCCAGGCCGAGCGGCACCACCCCGTGGAACCTGTTCCGGTGCCGACCAGCAAGCCTGATGACGACTGCCGTTCCTCCAACCCCTCCGGTGAGGCCAGCCGGTAGCGGGCCGACTGGTGGGTGCGGTTGCCGATGTATACCTCGTTCAGGGCCAGCAGTTTCTGCCCGTCATCGGTGCTGGCGGCAACCATCGTGCGCTCCTCGACCTCCCGCCGTACCAGCAGATCCGGTACGGCGGCCGGCTCGTGCGGCACCAGTACGCCGGGGTTCCAGCCGGGTTCCGGATTGACTCCGATGACCGGCTGGCCGTCCAGGTACTTCGCCACGTTGGCGACCAGCCCGTCCTGCCCGACCGCGATCACCACGTCCTCGGGGCCGAAGACGAACCGGTCAAGATCGTTGCGCTCAGCAACTGCGCGTCGCCAGTCCAGCGGGATCGCGGCGGACACCATGGTCAGCGCCTTCTGCTGCGCCTCGTGCCGGTCCTCCAGCGAGTCCAGGGAGCGACCGCGGCCGGCCAGGAAGAAGCCTGCCTGCTGGCGCGTTCCGTGCCGGGCGACCAGCTCGGTGAGCTCGGTCGCCCGGTGCACCAGGACTGCCCGGGGAGGCAGGCTCATGCGTTGCTCCCCGACGTCAGCTTGGTCAGCAGCGGAGTGAGCAGGTCCGGCGTGAGGTTGAGCGTGCCGATCTCCGGCAGCGCGCCCTGCTTGATCGCCATCGCCAGGATCGTGCCCTGGTCCAGCTCCGCGTAGGCCTCCAGCATCGCCTTCTCGGCCGCGGCCTCCGCGGCACCGAGCACGCGCTTGGCGTCGGCGTCGGCATCGGCCAGCAGTCGCCGCCGGCTTGCGGAGGCTTCGGTCTCGATCCGGCCGGCCGCGGCCGCCTCGGTCGCTCGCTGGCGTTCGTTCTGGCCCTTCTGGGTGACCAGTTGCTCTTCCCGCCGGGCCAGCTCGATCTGGTTCTGCAGTTCGTTCTCCGCGATCGACCGCTCCCGCTCGACGGCCATCGCCCGCCGCTCGTACGTCGCCTTGTCGGCCGCCTGCTGGACCATCTCGCGGGTAGGGGTCTGCAAGGCCCGCTCGACATCCGATTCGGCTCGTACGGCGACCACGCGCACGTCCTCGACGCTGATCCCCAGGCCGGTGAGCCGCTGGTCGTCACGCAACCCGCTGCTCATCGCGAGCCGCAGCGAAGCCATGCCCTCCGACAACGCCTGGGTCAGGCTGAGACCGGCCAGCAGGTCCAGCGCCGTCTGCTGGGCGAGCTCTGTCAGCAACCCACCGAGCTGCTCCAGCGGAGTCGCCCGCCACCGGCCGGTATCGGGGTCGATCCCGAAGTCGAGCCGGGTCGAGGCGAGCGCCGGGTCGGTCACCCGGTACGTCACGGTCGCCTGTACGACGACGTCCTGGAAGTCCAGCGTGCGGCCGTGGAAGAGCAGCGGCTGCTCCCGGTCGTCGATCGGCACCTCGCTGAGCGAGGAGTTGAGGGCCCGGAACCAGAACGCCTGCCCAGCGCCCTCGTGCGCGAGCTTGCCGTTGCGCAGGTGCCGGACGTGGGTGGTCGGGTTCGCCCGCAGGTGGCTGATGAACCGGAACCGGGTGATGTCTGCCATCTCGATCGTTCTCCTGTCGTCGCCCCTCGGCGACTCGTCAGCTCTTGTCGTCACTATGACGATAAGGCCTGGGATGGCTTTTCGTCAAGATGACGATTAGAGTTTCGTGCCATGGACTACGAGCCGCTGGGGGTAGCCGCCGACCTGGTGATCCTGACCGTCCGGGACGGGGCCCTGCAGGTTCTGCTGATCAGCCGTGGCATCGCGCCGTACCGGGGTCGCTGGGCCCTGCCGGGTGGTTTCGTGCGCCCGAAGGAGGATCTGGAGGAGACCGCGCGGCGCGAACTCGCCGAGGAGACCGGTCTGGTCTCCGACCGGATCCACCTCGAACAGATCGCGACGTACGGCGATCCGGGTCGCGACCCGCGCGGCCGGGTGATCAGCGTCGCCTATCTCGCGCTGGTCCCCGACCTGCCCGCTCCGGTGGCCGGCACGGATGCGGCCTCGGCCGAGTGGGTGACCGTCGCGGAGTTGCTCGACGATGCGCGGCGGCTGGCGTTCGACCACCACCGGATCCTCACGGACGCGGTCGAGCGGGCCCGCGCGAAACTGGAGTACTCACCGCTCGCGGCGGCGTTCTGCCCCGACGAGTTCACGATCTCCGAGCTGCGCGGGGTCTACGAAGCGGTCTGGGGAGTGCAGCTCGATCCCCGCAACTTCCATCGCAAGGCCACCAAGACCGACGGGTTCGTCGTCCCGCTCGGCGCCACCACCACCCGCGACGGCGGCCGTCCGGCCCAGCTGTTCCGCCGCGGCCCGGCCATCACTCTGCATCCGCCGCTCGCTCGCGGCTGAGTGAGAACTACCGGCTGAGCAGCATGAGTTGTTCGGCGGTGATCAGGTCGGTGTGGGTGCCACGCGAGCCGCAGGCCCAGGCGCCCGCGATGGTGCCGGCTTCGGCGGCTTCGTAGTACGAGCGACCGTCGAGCCAGGTGGTGAGGAAGGCGGCGACATAGGCGTCGCCCGCTCCGTTGGTGTCCACCACCGGCCGGCCCGGGATGTCCACTGCCGGCAGGTGAACGGGCTCCTCGCCTCGAACGTGCAGATAACTGCCGTCCGAGCCGGCCATCACGATCACGACCTGCGCGCGACCGCTGACGAAGATCCAGTCCACCGCCTTGTCGCGCAACGCCCTCTTCGAGACGAACACGATGTCGGCGCACTGGGCGAAGTCCCGGTGGTACTCGTTGTCGCCGTCCCAGTCGTGCAGATCGGTCGACAGCGTGCGCTCGGCCGCCAGTACGTCGGGCAGCGCCCGTCGCGCGAAGTCCATGATCGAAACGTGCACGTGTCGCGCCTGCTCGATCCGCCCGCGCCAGAGGTTCGGATCGACGCGCATGCCCGGAGGATGCCTGCCGTCGTACAGGGAGACGCGGCTGCCGTCGGGGGAGACCAGGTTGACGCTGCGCCGCGTGCCGCTGGGGTGGAGCGCCACCGCCAACGGCAGACCGAGCCGCTCGTACGTCGCCCGGATCCGCCGGCCCTCCGGGTCGTCACCGATCACGTCGGCGAGGCCGGGATGCAGCCCCAGCTGGTGGCAGCCGATGGCGACGCCGTGACCGGTGTGGCCGACGTACGACTCCACCGGCGCGACGGGGATGGTCTCGTGATTCGGCAACGGCAGGCCGGGGACGCGCACGATCGTGTCGATTCCGACGCCGCCGATCACGAACACGTCCAAGTCCATGCGTCCCATCCTCACCGAGCCGGACAAGCGGCAGAGGTGAAGGGTAGCTACCGGTGGCGGTCTGCGACAAAGGCCGACGGAGCGGTCCACACAGGGTGTGTAGACCGCTCCGAGCAGTGACCTTTCAGTAGCCCTGGAAGACGTTGCGCAAGGTTTCCAGCGTGACCGGTCCGGTCACCTGCACGATGTCGGGAGTCTGGTCCGGGCCGAGTCGGCCGGACATCAGCCGAAGCCACGCTTCGGCCGGCAGGCTGAGCGTTCCGTCGGCGTCGCTGCTCGCTTCGCCGATGCTCACCGGGTCGGCCAGGTGCAGCGTGAACTCCGCGGCAGGATCGGTCGTGACCACGTTCAGCACGGCGGTCCGGCCGTCCAGAGCAGCCGGCTTGCTGATCCAGCTGAGATCCATCGTCCCCTGGGACAGCAGCTCGCGGACTGCCTCGGGTGCGAGGGTCGCGGTCGGGTCGACGGCGCTGCGGACGTCCCACGAGTGCAGCGCCAGCTCGTTCAGCCGCATCCGGCCGACGGTCGCGACATCCGCGGGAGCGGGCAGGTAGCCGAGCTCGATCCGCAGGCTCTCGCGCTGGTCGTCGTCGAGCGACTCGAACAGGCTGGTCAGCTTTTCGTTCCACTCCAGGAAGCCGTCGGCCTGTTCACGACGCGACGACGAGTCCCAGCGCGCCCAGACGGTCTGGTTGAAGTCGCCGTCGGCGCCGGGCTTGCCGTCGAGCGTGAGCTGAACGGTGTTGACCATGATCTCGGCGCCGCTGCCGAGGTGGCTGAGCACCTGCGCGACGTCCCATTCCGCGGCGGCCGACGGGCCGGCCAGGTCCTCGTCGCTGAACTTCCTCACCAGGTCCGCGAGCCCGTCGTACCCGCTCCGAAGGGCGGTGATGACCGTGTCGGCGTTGCTCAAGTGGTTCCTCCAGAAGATGACCCCGTGCGGCAGCTTGTTCAGCCTTCAACTGCCGCCGGGGACCATCCATTCCGGCTACTGCCCGATCGGGGCGCCGGTCTTCTGCTGGAGCTCCTCGAAACTGACGCCCTCGGCCAGCTCGACCAGTCGCAGGCCGTCGCCGGTGACGTCGAGGACGGCGAGATCGGTGATGATCCGGTCGACCACGCCGCGGCCGGTGTAGGGCAGGTCGCACTCGGTCACGATCTTGTGCGAGCCGTCCTTGGCGACGTGCTCCATCAGCACGATCACCTTCTTGGCCCCGTGCACCAGGTCCATCGCGCCGCCCATGCCCTTGACCATCTTGCCCGGAATCATCCAGTTCGCCAGGTCACCGGTGGCCGAGACCTGCATCGCGCCCAGGATGGCCGCGTCGATCGCGCCGCCGCGGATCATCCCGAAGGACAGCGACGAGTCGAAGAAGGATGCCCCCGGCAACGTCGTGACGGTCTCCTTGCCGGCGTTGATCAGGTCCGGGTCCTCGTCGCCGTCGACCGGGTAGGGGCCGACGCCGAGGATGCCGTTCTCGCTCTGCAGGACGACCGTGACGCCCTCGGGGATGTAGTTCGGCACCATCGTCGGCAGGCCGATGCCGAGGTTGACGTACGAGCCGTCCTCGAGTTCCGCGGCGGCGCGGGCGGCCATCTGCTCACGCGTGAGTGGCATCTCAGGCCTCCAGCTTCTCGCGCTGGGCCTGGTAGGCCTCCCGCGGTTGGACCGTACGCTTCTCGATCCGCTTCTCGATGTCCTTGCCGACGGCAACAACTCGCTGGACGTAGACACCGGGCAGGTGGATCTCGTCGGGGTCCAGCTCACCAGGCTGGACCAGCTCCTCCACCGTCGCGATGGTGACCCGCCCGGCCATCGCGGCCAGCGGGTTGAAGTTGCGCGCGCTCCGGTCGAAGACCAGGTTGCCGTGGGTGTCGCCCCTCAGCGCGTGCACCAGCCCGAAGTCGGTGGTGATGGACTCCTCCAGCACGTACGTCGTACCGCCGATCTCGCGGGTCTCCTTCGGCTCCGACGCCTTCGCCACCGAGCCGTCCGTGTTGTACTTCTGCGGCAACCCGCCGTCGGCCACCTGGGTGCCGACGCCGGCCAGGGTGAAGAACGCGGCGATCCCGCAACCACCGGCCCGCAGCTTCTCGGCCAGCGTGCCCTGCGGGGTCAGCTCGACCTCCAGCTCACCGGACAGGAACTGCCGGGCGAACTCCTTGTTCTCCCCGACGTACGACGAGGTCATCTTGGCGATCCGCTTGTCGGCCAGCAGGATGCCCAGCCCCCAGTCGTCGACGCCACAGTTGTTCGAGACGACGCGGAGACCGCTCACGCCCTTCTCGTGCAGGGCGCTGATCAGCTGCATCGGATTCCCGCAGAGTCCGAAGCCGCCGACCGCGAGGCTCGCGCCGTCGCCGATGTCGTCGACCGCGGCCTGCGGCGAGTCGTACGTCTTGTCCATCAGGCTGCTCCATTGCAGGTTGGTGTGCGCTCGACTCTAACGAGCACCCGCTGATCCGGCGAGGGTCGCCCACTGTGGCCAGAGCCACAGGCCGGCGGCGCCCTAGAGCTCTGCTGGGCGGTACTGCTCGGACACCAGACCCGCCTTGAGCCGCCAGGAATGGGCCTCGTCGGGGCGGCCTGCGGCGGCGGCGATCGAGGCCAGCTCGCCAAGGGCCTCGGTCATGGCCAGGTCACTGTCGTCCCAGCCTTCCGGACAGCGGGACAGGGCCACCAGCGCCAGCTCTTGGGCCTTCGCCAGATCTCCGCTGTACCGCGCGGACCGGGCCAGGCCGAGCCGGGCGGCGGCAGACATGTCGGAGAGGCCTGCACGATTCGCGCGGACCAGTGCGTGGCGGTAGTCGTCGCTGGCAGCGCTGAGGTCTCGCAGTCGCACGCGGAGGTCGGCACGGCGGATCAACAGCGCCGCTGCCTCTTCGTCCCAGCCCAGCTCGTCAGCGAGAGGCAGCGCTCGGGTGGCCAGCTCGACGGAACGCTCGTACTGGCCGGACCAGGCTGCGGCGTCGGCCAGAGCGTTCAGGGCCAGGGAGCTACCCCAACGGTCGCCGAGCCGCTCGAAACGCGCCAGGGCCGCTTGCAGGCTCGTCTCGGAGCCGGTTGGCGGGGCGCCGGTCAGGCCGGGGTACGCGGTGCACAGCTGGAGCGTAGCGAGTGTCCACGGATCGGTGCTGAGCTCGTTGCGGGCCAGTACGTCAGCGACAAGCTCCGGCGAGGTGAACGGGCCGAGAACGCTCGACCAGAGCAGCGTGGTCACCGGGCGCCGGAACGGCTCGCCAGTCTCCTTGACGACGAGTTGCGCCCGCTCGACCTGATCTGCCCGGGCAGAACCGGCCGCATGCAGTACTGCGAGCAGGTACTCCTCGCCGAGGCCGTCCGGCACCTCCGCACCGAGCACGCCGAGCAGCTGGCCCGCTGCCTGCGCCGCCTCGTCGCGCAGCCCGTGCATGCACCAGTACGTCGACAGGCCGGCCACCAGGTTGAGTGCCAGCGGCTGGTCGTGCCGGGTCGCCCAGTCGACGGCGGCGCGAAGACTGTCGGTCTCCCGCCGCAGCACGGTTGCCCAATGCAACTGTTCGGGGCCACGCAGCTGCCGGTCGGCCTGCTCGACCAGCGCGAGCAGGTCCGTCGCTCGCTGCGCCTGCCCGCCTTGTCCCATGTGACTCATTGTCACCTCGCCCCGGGCTGTGGCGGGGAGCGGGGTGACAGCGTGTCGCCACAGTGATCAGCCGGTCACGGGGCGCAGGGCGTCATTCGAACCGGAGTACGCCCCACTGGTCGGGCTTGTGCATGTCCAGGACGTACTGCGGGGACCAGACCCAGAAGTCCTGCTGCTTGCCCTTGCGGTAGTCGCCGTCCACCACCTCGTGGTCCCACTCGATCCGCATCAGGTTCATCCGCCACTCGTCCCCGGCGGCCGGGGGAGTCCGGTTCAGGTTGTACTTCGCCAGGTCGGCCCAGGGGAACGCCGCCTCGACGGTCCAGCCGCTGTCGGTGTCGGCCGGGTCGTTCAGGGTGCCGTTGATCCGCACCGCGGTGCGCAGGCCGGGGAGGTTGTCCGGGTCGACCGGTACGCCGCCCTCGGAGTACGGCTTGGGGAGGGAGAGCTCCCAGATGGTGCCGAGCGGGTTGATCTCGAACTCGTAGTAGTTCTGGCCGTCGCCGTCCGGGTCGAGGAACAGCTCGAAGTTGTTCTCCTCGTACAGCCAGGTGTTCGGCTCGGTCATCGTCGACCAGACGTGCGGCTCCTCGAGCTGGCCGCCGACGTACAGGTACTGGTCGTCGTACAGCAGCTTGGCCCTGGTCCGGAACCGGGGCGTGGTCGCGTCGGGACCGGCGATGTCGACGAAGTCGCTGGTCCACGGGGCCTGCTCCCACGCGGGGTGGGTCAGGCTGCCGTCGAGCGGGAGGGGGGTGGTGGTGCGGTGGCAGGGGTAGCGGGGAAGTTCAGGCATCGGCTCGCTCCAACCGTCCGGCGATCACGTGTGCGACTAGGAAGGTGATGGCGGTCAGCAGCGGGACGATCACCAGCGTCCAGGGGGAGAACAGGTCGTTCGACAGGAACCCGAGCACGATCAGCAGCATGAACGCGACGCCGAGGAACGCCACCAGTCTCGGATGCGGCATCGCCAGCCGGCTCAGCGCCATCGCGCCGAGCACGACGGTGACCACCACGGCGAGGACGAGCAACGGGAACCCGGCCGCGCCGCAGTCCGGCGTACCCCGAACCTGGTCGCAGCCGCGTTCGCTCAGCCAGACCAACGCGATCGCGAGGAACCCGGCCAGCAGGCCGACGACCGCCAGGATCAGCAGCGGCGGCAGCGGCGGTGCGTCGTACCGGCCCTCGACCTCGGGCTTGTCGTCGCTCATGGGCGCAGGTTATCCGTTCCGGCCGGCTCGGTCCGGAAATGACCGAAGGCGGTGGCTCCGAAGAGCCACCGCCTTCACTGTCGGGCTGACAGGATTTGAACCTGCGACCTCGTCGTCCCGAACGACGCGCGCTACCAAGCTGCGCCACAGCCCGAATTCGGCGTTAGCTTACATGCGCCCACCGCTGGGACGAAATCGGGTTATTCACGAGCCGGTGAAGGGTCGCTCGCGAGGGCCTCGCCGGCCTTCGGTGCAAGCGTGATCAGGGTCGCTTCCGGGCGGCAGGCGAAGCGCACCGGAGCGTACGGCGAGGTGCCCAGACCGGCCGAGACGTGCAGCGCCGCCTGGCGGCCTGCGTGGCCCCAGGTGGTCAGACCCTTCACCCGCGACGCGTCCAGGTCGCAGTTGGTCACCAGAGCCCCGTAGAACGGCACTGCGAGCTGACCGCCGTGGGTGTGCCCGGCCAGGATCAGCGGATACCCGTCGCCGACGAAGCTGTTCAGCACCCGCTGGTACGGCGCGTGCGTCACGCCGATCGACAGGTCGGCGGCCGGATCCACCTCACCCGCCACCTCGTCGTACCGGTCGCGTTTGATGTGCGGGTCGTCGGTGCCGGCGAAGTCGAGCCGCAGCCCGTTCACCTTGAGTGTGGAACGGGCGTTGTTGAGGTCGACCCAGCCGGCGCCGGTGAACGACGCCCGCATCTCCTCGAAGGGCAGGTCGGGGCCGTGCGGCTTGTGGCGCTGCTTGTGCGCGGGCAGCAGGTACTTCCCCGGGTTCTTGAAGTGCGGCTTCCAGTAGTCGTTGGAGCCGAACACGAAGACGCCCGGGACGTCCAGCAGTGCGCCGTACGCGCGAAGCAGCGGCAGCACCGAGTCGGGGTGGGAGATGTTGTCGCCAGTGTTCACGATCAGATCCGGCTCGAGCCCCGCCAGGTCGTTGACCCAGCGAATCTTCTTCTGCTGGTTCGGCATCAGGTGCAGGTCGGACAGATGCAGCACCTTGAGCGGCGCCGCCCCGACCGGCAGCACCGGCACCGTCACCCGCCGCAACGTGAACCACCGCACCTCGACGGCCGCGGCGTACGTGACACAGGCAGCACCCGCCGCCGCAACCACCGCAGCAGACTTCAGAGTCGTTCTGGCAAGCCCCCGGAAACTCATTTCTCCAGCCTGCCACAATCGTGGGCATGTCCAACTCCGAGATGAAGAAGCGCCTGCACGACGACATGACCGCCGCCCTGAAGGCGCGCGACGATCTCCGCAAGTCGACCCTGCGGATGGCGCTCACGGCCGTGACGAAGGCCGAGGTGGCCGGCAAGGAGGCCCGCGAGCTCTCGGACGCCGAGATCCTCGACGTGCTGACCGCCGAGGCGAAGAAGCGCCGCGAGTCGGTCACGGCGTACCGCGACGCCGGCCGCGAGGAACTGGCGGTCAAGGAGCAGGCCGAGGCGGACATCCTCGCCGAGTACCTCCCCGAGCAGCTCACCCTCGAGGAGATCACCGCCCTGGTCACCGAAACCATCGCCGCCACCGGCGCCGCCGAACTCGGCCCCCGCGGCATCGGCAAGGTCATGGGCGCCCTCCAGCCCAAGGTCAAAGGCAAAGCCGACGGCGGCACCGTCTCCGCCGAGGTGAAGCGCCAACTCGGCGCCTGAGTTCCGTAGTTTGCAACAAGCTGCAGTTCTCCCCTCACGCATTGTTTCGACGTCCGCCCGTCAATAGGTTTCCCATGCGCGGATCACATCCGCTGCCGGCCAGGAAAGCTCCTTTCGCCGCTGGATGTGCTCCTGCGCCGCCGTGACGTCGATCGGGAGGCACAGAATGAAGATTTTCAAAGCGTCAGTTGTCCTTGCCCTGGCCTTGGCGGGTGGCGCCGGGGTCGCCTATGCCGACTCCGGTACGTTCGTTCGAGGGTCTTGTTCTCTGGTGTTCTATTACGGCATTTCCGCCGGTAATGCTGAGAGCAACAACTGCAACGGGTCCAGGACCGTGAAACTCTGTGCGGACGCTCCGGGCGCAACGTCCTCCAACACCTTCGCGGCAGAGCTCTTCCAGAACAGGACGGCCCAGCCCGACATCCGCCGGTCGTGGACGCCGCAGTTGGGGTACCGCGCGGCGGCGCACTGCCAGGCGCCGGTGTCACTGGCGAACGCCAGCCACCACGTCACCGTCGGATGGTCGTACGCGTCAGGCGCCGGCCGCAACGCCAACGCCTACGGCCGCACCCAGACGCCTTGAGGCACGATTAGCCAGTGACCACAGAGTTCAGAGTCAATAATCTTGTGGCTGGATATGGTCGGGCCGAGATTCTCCACGATCTGACCTTCGCCGTGTCCGGCGCCGTCATCGGCCTGTTGGGCCCGAACGGAGCCGGCAAGACGACATTGTTGTCGGTGGTCACTGGCGCGCGTGCGGCGACTCGCGGATCTATCACAGTCGGCGGATCGGCTGTCGAGTCTGCACGGCTCGGCTATCTGCCGCAGAATCTACGACCGCCGGGTGGATACGAGTGCCGGGACTTTCTGCGCTACGTCGCCTGGTTGCGGAAGGTTCCGTCGTCCGTCGTCGACGAGCAGATCGGCTCCGCGCTGGCCGCGGTCGGGCTGGAGAATCGAGCCGGGAAGAAGATCCGGACCTTGAGTGGTGGCCAACAGCAACGGCTCGGCGTGGCGCAGGCCCTGGTCAACCGGCCGTCGCTGTTGGTCCTCGACGAGCCGACTGTCGGTCTTGACCCTGAACAACGCCGCCAGTTCCTGGACCTGATAGCGCGACTCGGCACAGAGCACACGGTGCTGATGGCTACTCATATCACCGACGATGTCGCCTCAACTTGTGACCAGGTGGTGGTCATCGATGCAGGTCGGGTGTTGTTCAGTGGGTCGATCGGTGAACTGTGCGGTGCCGAGATCGTTTCGGCAGCCGCTGTGGAGGCCGGCTACCTGGAGATCCTCAGACGCGCGCGCCACCATGCCGAGGGCGTGGCAGGGTGACAACCTCTGCGCGCCGAACGGTTCAGTGCGTGGCAGCGGAGGCAGCGCATCCGGCGGTGATGTGGCCGGGCGCGCTCGGCGTACTGGTGGCGATCATCATCGGTGCGCGCGCCGGGACGGTACTCCCCGGCTGGTACAACTCGGTGACGCTGGCCAGCGTCACGGTGATGCTGGTCGGCCCACTCTGCTTCGGCGTCACGGCCCTTCGCCGACAGAGTTCGGTCTCATCTGGCCTTGCGTCGGTAGCCAGGACGACTGTCCGCGGCGAGGCCGGTCTGTGCCTGGTATCCGCTCTCGCCGTCTCGGTTTGGGGCGTGGCGGCGTTGACGGCAGCCAACGGAATGGCGGCAGTCAGAGCAATCGTCGATGGACTGCCTGACTGGCGAATCGTTCTGCTCTATCTCCTTGGCGTTTCAGCGATAGGCACTGCGGCAGCCGCAGGCGCGGCGCTGGCTCGATTCGCCACTACGCCGATCACTGTCGGCCTGGTGAGCATCGCCAGTGTGATCGCGATCCTCGGCGTCACGTATCTGGCTGGTGGGCTGAGGTTCGTCAGCCCCATCGACCCCAGCACGGCGTACTTCGGCTGGAACCAGCCCAACGCGGCTCTCACTGCACAGCGCATCGGGTTGACTCTCGCGGTTGGCGTGAGCGCTGTAGTGGTCTGGGTAGCCGGACGCAGTTGGCGCCTTGTGGTCGCCGGCGCTTCGGCCGTTGCAGCTCTGGCTTTGGCAGTCACCCTGCCCGGCGATCTCTACGCGGACGCTGTGATCCGTTCCGACACCGAGAACCGAGTGTGCTCGACCGGATCGATGCCTGTCTGTGTTTGGCCGGAGCATGTGGCAGCCCTTCCGGCGGCTTCCGAGGCGGCTGCAAAGATCGCGGTGGTAGCCAAGGGCTCCGTACCGTTGCCGGCGGAGGTGGGCGAGCCAGGCACTCTGCAGCAGCGACGTGAGGGACTGGGGGTCCTCCAATTGCCCGGCGGGCTCTCTGCATCCTCGATGCCGGTCCGGACGCCTACCGTCGACCTCTACCTTGCGCTTGCGGCCGCAGTACTGCCGGAAGCGCCGCCGTGCGCGGGCGATCCGGTTATTTCGGCACGTCGATCGACGTTGTTCGACTGGCTGCTGCTCCGGGTCGGCGCAAGCCAGGTAGGCGTCTCAAAAGAGGCGATGCAACTGGTGAAACTTCGACCAGAACAACAAGAACCCGCTGTACGTGCTCTGGCGGCGGCAGCGAGCCGCTGCCCATGACACTGAACTTGCCGATTGCCCGAAGCTATCTGCGCGGCCATGGGATCGACCTCGCTTTAGTGGGTACGGTCGTTGTCTGGGCCGCGATGGGATTCACCCGCACCGTGGTCGACCTGCCCAGCCTGCGGGCTGTCGCTCCGGTTCAGGTCAGTGTCGATCTCGTGTTGCCGGCGCTGGCCGCGGTGCTGGTCTGCATTGCAACCCGCGAACCCGTGCCGGCCGTGTCGGTCACCAGCCCTCGAGGCAGATCGTTCTTGCGCCTGTGCAGGATCAGCGCTGTGGCCGCTGTCGCGGTCCTGCCCGCCCTCTTGTTGGCGGAACATCCCGACGTGACGATCCCGCGCTTCCTCTTCCTGACTGCGATCTGCCTCATGGGTGTGCGTCTCCTCGGCGGCGGGGCGGCCTGGATCGCTCCTGCCGCGTACTTCGTCACCGCTACCCTGGTCGGCAACAACCGCGATGGCACCTTCGAGTCATGGGCTTGGGTCCTGGCGACCACACAATCCCTCACCTCGACACTCGTCGCCATCGGTTCGTTCGTTGCGGCAGCGCTTTGGTGGTCCCTGCAACAACCCGAACGAGACCGCTGGTAAGGCGTACTGAAGAAGGCCTCGTCCGGTGTGGACGAGGCCTTCGACTTCGCTGAGGCTAGCGGCCGCCGCAGTTCGGGTACTTCGGGTGCCAGGGCGGACAGCCTGGGGTGATCGGGCCGCCGGGTTTGCCGGTGTTCGGCGGGACCGGGGGGTTCGGAGGGTTCGGGATGCCCGGAGAGGTGGGCGGCGGCTGGGTCTGGCCCATGCTGCCGTTGGAGACGAAGATCATCACCTTCGAGCCTTCGGGCGCGCCGTCGGCCTGCCGGGGGGTGGTGTAGGCGACCGTGCCGGCGGTCTCGACCGAGTTGACCTGGCCAGGCACGATCTCGGCCTCGAAGCCCAGTCCACGCAGCTTGTTGGCCGCCTCTTCGGGGCTCATGCCGTTCACGAAGGGGAGGTCCTTCACGTCGCCGCGGCGGGTCTTGTCCGTCGGGGCGGTGAACTTGGTCGTCGGCAGGCCTGCGAGCGCGCCCTGCATGGCGGTCTTCCAGAGCGGACCGGCGGTGCCCGAACCGGAGGCATCCCGCATCGGCCTCCCGTCGAGCGTCTGATTGATCAGGTTTCGGTACGGCAGGTCCGCGTCGGCGACGACCGATGCGGTGGCGAGCTTGTTGGAGTAGCCGGCGTACCAGACTGCCTCGTTGTCCTGGATCGTTCCGGTCTTGCCGGCCAGGTCGCTCTTGCCGAACTTCAGCTTCGAGCCCGTACCGCCCGGCTCCATCACCTGATGCAGCACCTCGCTGACGCCGTCGGCGACCTCCGGAGCAAGCACCTGCTTGCAGCTCGGACCAGGAGTAACGATCTGGCTGCCCTTGTAGTTCTGCACCGACGTGATGATCTGCGGCGTGCAGTAGTTGCCGCGAGCGGCGAACGTCGCGTAGGCGTTGGCCATCATCAGCGGGGTCACGTAGTCGACACCGAGAGTCATCGAGACCACCTGCTCCAGCGGCTCACCGGACTGCGCGTTGTACATGCCCATACTGGTGGCGAGCTTGGCGATCGGGCAGAGGCCGGTGCGCTGCGAGAGCTGCAGGAAGTAGGTGTTGGTGGACTTCTGAGCGGCTTCGACCATCGTCGGCTCGGCCGACGCCTTGGTCGAGTTCTTGGGGTTGTACTCGGGGGCGTACGTGGTCCCCGAGCAGGTCTGGAACTTGACCTTGCTCAGCGGCAGCGGGCTCGGCGAGGGAATCCGGTAGGTGAGCGGGAAGCCCTTCTGGATCGCGGCGGCGACGGTGAGCGCCTTCATCGTCGAACCGTTCTGGAACCCGCCGTACCCGCCCTTGTAGGACTTCTCCACGTTCAGGTTGTACGCCGTCTGGTTCTTGCCGCTCCCGTACGGCCGGCTCTGCACCATCGCCTTCACCAGGCCGGTGCCGGGCTCGACCATCGTGATCGCCGCGACCGCGTCGTCGTTGGGCTTGCTGTGCTGGTCGATCGACTTCTGGGCGGCCGCCTGCATCTTGCTGTCCAGCGACGTGATGACCGTGATGCCGGCCGTCTTGATGTAGTGCTCCCGAGCCTTGTCGGTCTTGCCGAAGGCCGGGTTGTCCATCAGCTTCGACACGACGTATTCGCAGTAGAACGGGTACGGCGAGTTGGCGCAGCCGTTCAGGACCTTCTTGACCGGACCGTTCAGGACCCGGGTCTTCTTCGCGTCGTTGTACTGCTTGGCGGAGATGACGTTCAGCTCGCGCATCCGGAACAGCACGGTGTCGCGGCGTTCCTTCGCGCGGCTCGGGGAGTTGGTCGGGTCGTAGCCGGTCGGGTTCTTCACCAGGCCGGCCAGCATCGCGGCCTGCGGCAGGGTCAGCTTCGCCGCCGTGGTGTTGAAGTAGTGCCGGGCGGCGGCCTCCACGCCGTACGAGCCGTCGCCGAAGTTCGCGAGGTTCAGGTACTTGAGCAGGATCTCCTGCTTGGAGAACTGCTTCTCGACCGCGATCGCGTAGCGCAGTTCGGCGATCTTGCGTTCGTAGGTGTCGGCGGTGGCGTCCGCGATCGCCTCGGCGTCACCGATCGCGTTGGCCTTCTCGACCAGGCTCAGCTTCACGTACTGCTGGGTGATGCTGGAGCCGCCCTGCTGGACCTCACCGTTGCTCTGGTTGCGAACGAGCGCGCGCAGGGTGCCCTTCGCGTCCAGCGCACCGTGCTCGAAGTACCGGTCGTCCTCGATCGCGACGATCGCCTTCTGCATGATCGGATTGACCTGCGACAGCGAGGTCAGCGGCACCCGGTTCTGCTCGTAGAGCGTCGCGACCAGCTTGCGGTCGGAAGTGTAGATCTTGGTCAGCCGCGAGGGTGGAACAGTCGTCAGCTCCTGCGGCAGGTCCTGCAGGGTCTCGGCTGTCTTCTCCGTGCTGAAGCCCGCCAGTCCGGCGAACGGGATCGCCAGCCCCGCTGCCAGAGCGCCCGAAAGGACGCTCACCCCCAGGAACAGAACCACTGACTGGACGACGCCTCGATCGTCCTTATCCCTTACGCGCATGCACTAGAGCCTACGGGATCACAGCGCCACGCCAATTTCTCAAATGTGTTTTATGTCACGTCAACCTGAGCGTGATTCGAAGCGTCTGTAACGGGGACAAACGAAAGCCGGCGGAACCCTTCACCAGGGTCCCGCCGGCTGTTCGGTCAGGTCAGGCAGCGAACTGCCGGGCGTCCAGCTGAGCTGGTTCCAGGGCCAGTTCCAGTACTTCGCGGACGTCGCTCACGGGGTGGACCGTCAGCTCCGCCAGCACCGACTCCGGCACGTCCTCCAGATCCGGCTCGTTGCGCTTCGGGATCAGGATCGTGGTCAGCCCGGCCCGGTGGGCGGCGAGCAGCTTCTGCTTCACCCCACCGATCGGGAGCACCCGGCCGGTCAGCGACACCTCACCGGTCATCGCGACCTCCGACCGCACCGGCCGTCCCGACAGCAGCGACGCGAGCGCCGTCGTCATCGTGACACCGGCCGAAGGACCGTCCTTCGGTACCGCGCCCGCCGGTACGTGGATGTGGGTGTTCCGCTCGGCTAGATCACCGACCGGCAGTCCCAGTTCCGCGCCGTGCGACCGCAGGTAGGACAGTGCGATCTGTGCCGACTCCTTCATCACGTCACCGAGCTGTCCGGTCAGCGTGACTCCGGTCGGGCCGGTCTCCTTGTCCGCCAGCGACGCCTCGATGAAGAGGACGTCGCCGCCGGCGCCGGTGACGGCCAGTCCGGTCGCCACACCCGGCAGCGCCGTACGCTCCGCCGAGTCCGGCGTGAACTTCGGTGACCCCAGGTAGCCCTTCAGGTCGGCAGCGCCGATGGCCAGTGACCCCAGCTCCTCGCCCAGGGCGAGCTTGGCCGTCACCTTCCGCAGTACCCGGGCGATGGACCGCTCGAGCTGCCGTACGCCGGCCTCACGCGTGTACTCACCGGCCAGCAGCCGCAGTGCCGAGTCGTCGATGGCGACCTCCTCGACCGACAGACCGGCCCGGTCCAGCTGACGCGGGAGCAGGTGGTCGCGGGCGATGGTGACCTTCTCGTCCTCGGTGTAGCCGTCCAGCTGGACGAGCTCCATCCGGTCGAGCAGCGGTGCCGGAATCGAGTCGAGCACGTTGGCCGTGGCCAGGAAGACCGCGTCCGACAGGTCCAGCTCGACCTCCAGGTAGTGGTCCCGGAAGGTGTGGTTCTGTGCCGGGTCGAGGACCTCCAGCAGCGCGGCCGTCGGGTCGCCCCGGTAGTCCGCACCCACCTTGTCGATCTCGTCCAGCAGCACCACCGGGTTCATCGAGCCGGCCTCGGTGATCGCCCTGACGATCCGTCCGGGTAGCGCCCCGACGTACGTCCGGCGGTGACCGCGGATCTCGGCCTCGTCCCGTACGCCGCCCAGTGCGACCCGGACGAACTTCCGCCCCATCGCCCGAGCCACGGACTCACCCAGCGAGGTCTTACCCACACCAGGAGGACCGACCAGCGCCAGTACGGCGCCACTGCGCCGTCCACCGACCACTCCCAGCCCACGGTCCGCCCTGCGGCGGCGTACGGCCAGGTACTCGGTGATGCGCTCCTTGACGTCGTCCAGGCCCGCGTGGTCCGCGTCCAGGATCGCCCTGGCCTCACGGAGGTCGTAGCCGTCCTCGGTCCGCTCGTTCCACGGCATCTCCAGGACGGTGTCCAGCCAGGTCCGGATCCAGCCGACCTCGGGAGACTGCTCCGCGGTGCGTTCCAGCTTGTCGACCTCGGCGAGCGCGGCCTTGCGGACGTGCTCGGGCAGGTCGGCGGCCTCGACGCGGGCGCGGTAGTCCTCTTCCTCGGACTCGGCCTTCCCGTCCAGCTCGGCCAGTTCCTTGCGGACCGCGGCCAGCTGCTGGCGCAGCAGGAACTCCCGCTGCTGCTTCTCCATCCCCTCCTGGACGTCCTTCTGGATCGTCTCGGAGACCTCGAGCTCGGCCAGGTGGTCCTTGACCCAGCCGATCAGCTTCGTCAGCCGCTCGGAGACCTCAGGGGTCTCCAGCAGCCAGCTCTTCTGCTCGTCGGTCAGGTACGACGCGTAGCCGGCCAGGTCGGACAGCTCCGCCGGGCTGGTCACCTGCTTGACCGAGTTGATGACCTGCCACGCCTCGCGGCGCTCCAGCACGGTCGTCACCAGGGCCTTGTAGTCGCGGGCCAGGTCGCCCGACCTGCTGTCGGTGATCTCGTCCAGCACGGTCGCGCCGACCCAGAGGGCCGCACCGGGACCAGTGGTCCCCGCGCCGATCCGGACCCGGGCGACACCCCGGATGACGGCTGCCTGCGCACCGCCGGGCAACCTGCCGATCTGCTCGATCTCGCCGAGCGTTCCGGCCTTGGCATATTTTCCGTCCAGCCGCGGTACCAGCAGTACCTGGTCCTGACCGGAGGCCTGGGCGGCGTCGATGGCGGCGCGTGCCTCGGTGTCGGCCAACCGGACCGGCACGACCATTCCTGGCAGGACCACGACGTCGTCGAGCGGCAGTACAGGAAGATTCAACGTCTCAGTCACGCTGTCACACCCTCTGTTGAAGATTGAGTCTGACTGGCTCAACCATCACCCCGGCCCGGTCATTCCCAGGGTTGAGCGACGTTCGCTCAGGGTGAAACAGGTCACTTCAGGCGGTCAGCAGGTCACCGATCGTCCGCAGGCCGGTGAGGTCGTGGACGTCGTCGGGCAGAGCCGGTACGTCGACGGTGGCGATCGAGCGGTGGCCGCGACGGAACCGCTCGGCGCGCTTGCGGTCGCTGACCACCTGCTGCATGCGGTCGGCGTGCAAGCGCAGTACGGCGGCTGTCAGCGGTGACTTGCCGTCAGCCTCCAGCCGCTCGGCGGCGGCCAGCGACTGCCCGGCGGACAGTTCGGGCACGTGCGTGGTGGTGACCCGGTTGAGGACGACCCCGGCCAGCGGCATGTTCTCCTGACGCAGCCGCTCAGTGAAGTACGACGCCTCCCGCAACGCGTCGTTCTGCGGAGCCGCCACCACCAGGAACGCCGTGTGCGGCTCGCGCAGCATCGCCACGGTCTTGGCCGCGCGGTCCCGGAACCCACCGAAGAGCGTGTCGAAGGCCGCGGCAAAGGTCTGTACGTCGGTCAGCACCTGCGCGCCGAGCACCTTGTTCATCACCGACATCGCCAGGTTCACCCCGGCCGACATCAGTTTGAACGGCCCCCGGGCAGGGGCCAGCAGCAACCGCAGGAACCGCCCCTCCAGCAGCGAGGCGAGCCGCTCCGGCGCGTCCAGGAAGTCCAGCGCCGACCGCGACGGGGGCGTGTCGACGATGATCAGGTCCCACTCGCCGGTCCGCTCGGACTGTTTGTAGAGCTGTCCGAGCTTCTCCATCGCCATGTACTCCTGGGTCCCCGCGAACGACGACGAAAGCGCCACGTAGAAGGGATTCGCGAGGATCTGCTCGGCCTTCTCGGGCGTCGCGTGCGCCAGCACCACCTCGTCGAAGGTGCGCTTCATGTCCAGCATCATCGCGTCCAGCCGGCCGCCGTTGGTGGCGTCCACCTCGGCGACCGCTCGGGGAGTGTTGTCCAGCTCCGTCAGCCCGAGCGCCTGGGCCAGCCGCCGGGCCGGATCGATCGTCAGGACGACGACCTTCCGGCCGCGCTCGGCGGCGCGCAGGCCCAGTGCCGCGGCGGTGGTGGTCTTGCCGACCCCGCCCGCGCCGCAGGTCACGATGATCCGCGTGCCGGGGTCGTCGATCAGGGCGTCGAGATCCAAAGCCGTCATGAACGCAGCTCCTCGGCCAGGTCGAACAGGGCGCCGTGGTCGATCCCGTCCGGCAGCAGCGCCAGCTCGGTCACTTTCTTGCCCAGGGCATCGATCCGGTCACGGTTCTCCCGCTCCAGCCCGACCCGGACGGCGTGGTCGTGTGCCTCCTGGGCCAGCGCCGCGGTCAGCTCCTTGGAGGTGGTGATGCCGGCGGCCTTCAGGCCGCGAGTGAGCTCGGCGGCGGGCAGCTTCTCCTTCACGGCAAGGGCCAGCGCGTCGTCGTCGAGCGGGCTGTGCCGGACCATGTTGACCACGATCGACCCGACCTTGAGGTCGAGTGCCTCGAGCTGCTCGACCGCGTCCAGCGTCTCCTGGACGGGCATCTCCTCCAGCAGCGTGACCAGGTGGATCCGGGTGACGTCGGAGCGCAGCATCGCCATGATCGCGTCGGCCTGGTTGCGGATCGGCCCGACCTTGGCCAGCCCGGCGACCTCGTGGTTGACGTTGAGGAACCGGCCGACCCGGCCGGTCGGCGGCGCGTCCAGGACGACGGCGTCGTACGCGAGCCGGCCGTGTGCCTTGCGGCGGGTGGCCTCGTAGACCTTGCCGGTGAGCAGCACGTCCCGCAGGCCCGGTGCGATCGTGGTGACGAAGTCGACGGCGCCTACCTTGTCGAGCGCCTTCCCGGCGCGACCCAGGTGGTAGTACATGTCGAGGTACTCCAGCAGCGCCGCCTCGGCGTCCACGGCCAGCGCGAACACCTGGCCGCCGGCCGGGCCGACGGCGATCTTGCGTTCGACGTACGGCAGCGGCGGTACGTCGAAGAGCTGGGCCAGCCCCTGGCGGCCCTCCACCTCGACCAGCAGCACCCGCTTGCCCTCGTCGGCCAGCGCAAGGGCCATAGCGGCGGCAACCGTCGTCTTGCCGGTCCCGCCCTTGCCTGTGACCACATGCAGCCTCGCCATGATCCCCAGACTAGGTCGTGGGCCACAGCACACCGGGACAGGCGCCCGTTAGAGTCCATCCCATGAAGAAGTTCGAGTACTCCACTGTGCCGCTCCTGGTCCACGCGACCAAGGAGATCCTCGACAACTGGGGACAGGACGGCTGGGAGCTGGTCCAGGTCGTCCCGGGCCTCAACCCGGAGAACCTGGTCGCCTACCTGAAGCGGGAGATCACCCAGTCATGAGCCACCCGGAGGAGAAGCTGGCCGAGCTCGGCCTGAAGCTGCCCGAGGTCGCCAAGCCGGTCGCGGCGTACGTACCCGCCGTACGGACCGGCAACCTCGTCTACACGTCCGGCCAGCTGCCGCTGCGGGACGGCGCCCTGATCGCCACCGGCAAGGTCGGTGCCGAGGTGACGCCCGAGGTCGCCGCCGAGTGCGCCCAGCAGTGCGCGCTGAACGCGCTGGCCGCGATCAAGGCCGAGATCGGTGACCTGGCGAACATCAAGCGGATCGTCAAGGCGGTCGCCTTCATCGCCTCCACCCCCGACTTCACCGGCCAGCCCCAGGTCGCCAACGGAGCCTCCGAGCTGTTCGGCCAGGTCTTCGCCGAAGCCGGTCAGCACGCTCGCTCCGCCGTCGGCGTGCCGGTGCTCCCGCTGGACGCTCCGGTCGAGGTAGAGCTCATCGTCGAGGTCAACTGACGCTCGCACCGAGGTGGCGGCCGGGACAGCCCGGCCGCCCCCACAGTCTGCCCCTGGCGATCTGCTGACGGGCGGCGCCGGTCGACACCTGCACCGGAGGTGCGAATGGTCCGGGACCTGAAGTCTCAGCTCCTCTCCGGCCGGATGGCCGACGAGGCCCTCTCCTTCGCCCGCGAGGGACGTGCGGCAGTCGAACCGCGCCCGGCCTCGACAGTGATCCTGCTGCGCGACACGGCAGCGGGGCCCGAGGTGTATCTGTTGCGGCGCCAACAGTCGATGGCGTTCGCCGCCGGGATGACGGTCTTCCCCGGCGGGCGAGTTGACGCCACCGACTCGTCGATCGCCGACTCCTGGTCCGGCCCGTCGCCCGAGTGGTTCGGCGAGCGGCTGGGTTGCTCGGCCAAGACCGCCGCGGCGTACGTGGCAGCCGCCGTACGGGAGACCTTCGAGGAGTCCGGCGTACTGCTGGCCGGCCCCGACGCGGACTCCGTGGTCGGTGACACCACCGGCGACGACTGGGAGGCCGATCGGGTCGCGCTGGAGACGCGCGAGCTGGGGTTCGCCGACTTCCTGCACAGCCGAGGCCTCGTACTGCGTGCCGACCTGCTCGGCGCCTGGGCGCACTGGATCACTCCCGAATTCGAGCCCCGCCGCTACGACACCCGCTTCTTCGTGGCCGCGCTGCCGGCCGGCCAGGTCACCCGCGACGTGACCAGCGAGTCCGACCAGGTCGCCTGGATGCGGCCCGCCGACGCGGTCCGAGCGGTGGAAACCGGCGAGATGCTCATGCTCCCGCCCACCTACCTCTGCTGCAGCGACCTCACCCCGTACGCCGCTGTCGCCGACGCGCTGGCCGCGTCGTCCGGCCGCGACATCCGCCCGATCCAGCCGACCGTGCGGATCGAGAACGACCAGGTCTACCTGGAGACCACATGACAGCCGAGCAGGTCACCGAGTACGCCTCCCGGGTGCTCGCGGCGAACCCGGGCCCGATGACGCTGGAGGGCACCAACACCTGGATCCTCCGCGACCCGGAAGCCGACACCGCCGTGGTGATCGACCCAGGACCGCTGCTGACCGATCACCTGCAGACGGTGCTCGACGCAGTCGCGGAGTACGGGTGCACTGTGTCGACTGTGCTGCTGACCCACGGGCACTTCGACCACTCCGAGGGCGCAGCCTGGTTCGCCGGGCAGGCCAACGCTCCGGTGCGCTCGGTGGACCCGACCTTCCGCATCCCCACCGACCACGCGCACGGCCTCGCCGAGGGCGACGTCATCACCTCAGGCGACCTGCGGATCGAAGTACTGCCGACTCCCGGTCACACGATGGACTCGGTCTGCTTCTGGCTGCCACAGGACGGCTCACTGCTCACCGGCGACACCGTCCTCGGCCGCGGCACCTCAGTAGTAGCCCACCCCGACGGCGCCCTGGGCCCGTACCTGGAGTCCCTCGAAAGCCTCCGCGCCTTCGCCAACTCCCCGGCAGGCGTCCAGCGCCTCCTACCCGGCCACGGCCCCGTCATCGACGACCCGGGCGCAGCACTGACCTACTACCTCAGACACCGCCAGGAACGCCTCGACCAGGTCCGTGCAGCCATCGCCGACGGCCACACCACCCCCGAGGCGATCGTCCACCACGTCTACGCCGACGTAGACCCCATCCTCTGGCCCGCCGCCGAACGCTCAGTCCGCGCCCAGCTCACCTACCTCAACTCCTGAAGGTACCTTCCCCAACGGCGGGTTCCCCCAGGTTCGTACAGGGGGTAACTCACCTCGGCTGGGGGTAACCCGCGCGGGTGAAGGCTTGCTGGATGCGGGCGATGGTGCGATCGGGGGTGCTCAGGTCGTGCCAGGTCAGGCGGAGGACCTGGTAGCCGAGTTCGCGGATGCTGTCCTCGCGGTGTTTCTCTCGCACCAGGACCTCGGGGTCGGTGCTGTATTTGAGGAGACCATCGAACTCGATCACCGTGCGGAACTGGGGGAAGAGAAAGTCGACCCGGGCGAAGACCGTCCCGTTTCGCAGCATCGGTGCTTGCAGGACAGGTGTGGGCAGACCATGGTCGTCCATCAGAACCCGGAGCCGTGACTCACCGACCGACTCCGACAGCCCGTTGCAGAAGGCCACCACTTGTCTGGCGGCCGGGCTGCGTGGCCAGTGCTCGACATCGCAGAGAGCGAAGGCCAGGCCCTGACGAGTCACCAGTCCGATCCGTAGCGCCTCGTCGGCGATCGCCAGAGCCGGCTCGAAACCCGTACTGCAGGCCACCTCGAGAACGGCTCGCTCCGGCGCGACCACTTCTCGCCCGTCTCTGCACCAGATGATTCCGGCCGGCAGTTGAGCGTTGTGCTGGACCGCCTTGCGGGTGATCCTCCCCTTGACGCCATCGCGCCGAGTCACATGAACCCGCGACAGGTCGAGCCCCCAGGTCGGCAGGCCGTACTCGACGATCGCGGACTGATGACTCAGGACGACAGACCCGGTCAGCGAGCGGAGTACTGCCCGCGTCGCCAACCGGTGCTCACCCGTACTGCGAACCCACGGCGGCTCGTCGGCATCCGATCGAGCAGCCGTGTACTGCCCCCGGCAAACCCGCAGCCACGCCCCGTCGCGGATCTCCACCCGGATCTGGGCCGGCGAGTACCCACACCTCAACGCGTCCTCGCGGGAAAACACTCCGCCCTGCTTCTCCGCCACCACCTGCAGCTTCACCTTCACACCAGTGAAGTTGCCGCACCCCGCCCCACCCTCAGCGCCCCTCTTGGCGCCCTGTGGACAACCAGCCCAAGACCGTCGATTACCTGACCTACGCGTTCGCGCCGACCTACCCCCGCCAACGGCGGGTTACCCCAGGTTCGTACAGGGGGTAACCACCCGGTCGCGGGGGTAACTTGGGTTGGGTCGCGGGGGTGACTCGGGTCAGCGGGCGCGCTTCTGGAGGCGCTCGAGGTCCAGGAGTACGACGGAGCGGGGCTCCAGGCGGACCCAGCCGCGGGAGGCGAAGTCGGCGAGTGCCTTGTTGACGGTCTCGCGGGAGGCGCCGACGAGCTGGGCCAGCTCCTCCTGGGTCAGGTCGTGGTGCACGTGGACGCCGTCGTCGGCGGTCCGGCCGAAGCGGCTGGCCAGGTCCAGCAGGGCCTTGGCGACCCGGCCCGGTACGTCGGAGAAGACCAGGTCGGCGACCACGTCGGAGACCTTGCGGAGCCGGGAGGCGAGCTGGAGCAGCAGGCCGCGGGCCACCTCGGGGCGGCCGGCCAGCCAGCGGAGCAGCTCGTCGTGGGTGAGCGCCATCAGCGACGCGTCGGTGACGGCCGTGACGGTCGACTGGCGCGGTCCCGGGTCGAACAGCGACAGCTCGCCGAACATCTGGCCCGGGCCGAGCACGGCCAGCAGGTTCTCGCGCCCGTCGGCGGAGGTGCGGCCGAGCTTGACCTTGCCCTCGACAACGACGAACAGCCGGTCACCGGAGTCGCCTTCGTGGAACAGCACCTGGCCGCGGCGCAGCCTGCTCTCCGTCATCGAAGCGGTCAGCGCCTCGGCTGCCTCCTCGTCGAGCTGGCTGAAAAGCGGTGCCTGTCGAAGCACTGCGGCGTCCACGAATGGGCCTCCTTGGACCTGAACTGCGACCTTCGAAGAGGCTGCGAGCCCCCTCGGCGCCAGGCGGATCACGCCCGGTCGCACCAAAACCGTAGCCCCTCGCCGTGCCGAACCGCCACGTAGGCCCGCCGGGGCGCGCCGGAACGGGCTCCTGACGGCGCTCCGACCGGTGAGGATGAGGGATGCTCGATTGGCTCAGGAAGCGTCTCTTCGGCGCGCGCGGACGCCCGGCCGGCAGTACGCCGGTCGAGACCCGGGACGAGCCCGGGCAGCGGGCCTGGCTGCTGGCCAAGCAGGGCTACCTCGACGACGCGGCCGCCGTACTGCGGGCCAGCGACAAGCCGCAGCACGAGGCGATGCTGGCACTCCTGCTGCGCGAGTACGGCCGGCTGGACGACGCGATCGAGGTCCTGCAGGCCAGTACCGACCCGGACGCGGCGCTCAAGCTGGAGCAGTTCCGGCGGGAGCGCGGCGCGCAGCTCGCCCAGCTGACGCTGCTCACGGAGCTGGACGGCAGCCCGCCCGAGCGGAGCCACGAGGTGGACGCCCTCCTTGAGGACGGCCACATCGAGGAGTCGATCGACCTGCTGAAGGGGAGCCGCCTGCTGGCCGACCGGACGAGGCTGCAGGCGCTGCTCCGCGAGCTCGGCCGCACCGACGAGCTCCGGGAAATAGCGAACCACTCCATCCGGCTGGCGACGCTCCGGGCCGAAGGCCGGGTGGACGAGCTCCGCGCGCTCGCAGAGGCCGGCGACCGCGAGGCGGGGGCGCTGCTGGCCGATGCGCTCGCCGAAGCCAAGGCGAAGGAGCCCGAGGTCTACGACCCGTTCGCCGGGGAGAAGACGTTCGACCAGCTGATCAGGCAGGGGCTGGCCGACGAAGCCGCTGCCGAGCTGGCCGAGTGGCCGGAGACACGAGCCAATGATGACGCCCGCCTTCGGCTGGTGAAGCTGTACGTCGAGCAGGACCGCGCCGAGGACGCGATAGCCGTCTTGCGAGCCCACCGCTCGCTGGCACCGGAGCTGCTGGCCGACCTGCTGGTCGAGACCGGGCAGGTCGCCGAGGCCATCGCAGTACTGGATGCCTCGGAGCAGCGGGGCGCGGCTAGAGACGCAGCCCGCCTACGGGCCGAGCACGGGTACGTCGACGAGCTGCGAGCGCGGGCGGAGGCCGGCGAGCGGCTGTCAGCCGAGCAGTTGGCTCTCTGGTTGGCAGCTCAAGGAGAGCTCGACGAGTTGCGCGTGAGGGCAGCCGCCGGCGACCACACCTTCGAAGCACAGCTCATCCGTGCGCTCGGCAAGCTCGGGCAGCTTGACGAGCTGGCAACACTCGCCACGACCGCCTACCCCGCCCGCTGGATGTGGTGGGCCACCTTGCTCGCCGAAACCGACTCCAGCGCAGTGGCGGCCACGCTGGACGAGTACGCCGTCAACGCCGACTGGTACGCCGGTGAAACCGCGACTGGCGCAGTGATCAACCTGCTGGTCGAGAAGCGGCGTATCGGCACCGCCATCGCGTTTGCTGAGGCTCGCGTCAGCGCCGGCGACGACTGGGCCGTTCAGTGGGTGCCGCGGCCGCCGCAGACCCGCTTCCCGAGCGAGCAGGTCGCCACCTGGCAACTGCTGGCTTCCAAAGTGATCGAGGCGCTACCAGAGCTCCTGCCGACCGGCACCACGACCGTCAGCATCGCCGACGCCGACTACGCCCTGTACGCCGATCTGCGAGTCACCCAGCAGGCTCCTGACCGTGCCAAGATCGCCCTGGCCTGCTGGACCGTCCAAACCGATGCCGCGCGGTACTTCGGCGATCACCCGCCAGAAGACGCGGAGCGGCAACTGGACCCGGCAGGCACCGCCGTCCCCGAGCTGAACCTCACCGTCGGCGTCATCGACGACCTGGCCGGCCGCCTGAAGTCGCGCGACCTGCCCCAGCCGCACCCGGGCGGCCGCCACCTCACCATCAGCATCGGGCTGCCGCTGCCTTGACCATCAGCACGTGGCCTGTCGGAGCCCGGACGTAGGCTGGCCTGCATGCCGACCCAGCACGTCGAGGCCGCCGCCTCCGTCGATTCCGCTCCTCAGGTGCCGCTGAAGCTGCCGCGGAAGGCACCTGTCTTCGCCGACGAGGCGCACACCCAGCTGGTCCGCCGGGCCCGCAAGATGCACAAGGTGCTGACCGAGACCTATCCGGACGCGCACTGCGAGCTCGACTTCCGGACGCCGCTGGAGCTGCTGGTCGCGACCATCCTGTCGGCGCAGACCACCGACGTGACGGTCAACAAGGTGACCCCGACGCTGTTCGCGAAGTACCCGGACGCGACGGCGTACGCGGAGGCCGACCGGGAGGAGATGGAGGCGATCCTCAAACCGACCGGCTTCTTCCGGGCCAAGACGAACAGCCTGCTGAAGCTCGGCCAGACGCTGGTCGACGAGTACGACGGGGTGGTGCCCGCCAAGCTGGAGGAGCTGGTAAAGCTTCCCGGCACCGGCCGCAAGACGGCGAACGTCGTACTGGGTAACGCTTTCGGGGTGCCCGGGATCACGGTCGACACCCACTTCGGGCGGCTGGTCCGCCGGTTCGGCTGGACCACGGAGGAGGACCCGGTCAAGGTCGAGCACCTGATCGGCGACCTGTTCCCGAAGAAGGACTGGACGATGCTGTCGCACCGGCTGATCTTCCACGGCCGCCGGCGCTGCCACGCGAAGAAGCCGGCCTGCGGCGCCTGCCCGATCGCCCAGTGGTGCCCGTCCTACGGCACCGGTCCGACCGATCCCGACCTGGCCGCGAAGCTGGTGAAGACCCCAGCGTGATCCGCCCCTCCAGCCCCCGTACCGCGCGGCGGCCGGCCCGCCGGCTGGTCGCCGCGGGGCTGGTGGCCGCGTCGATCCTGCTCGCGGCCTGCGGCAACGACAAGCCGGGCAGTGTCGCCAAGGAGCCGGACGGCACTGTGGCGGGTGCCGACAAGCTGCAGCCCTGCCCGAGCGTCCAGTCCCGGCAGCCGGCGCCCAGAGGGCTACCGGAGATCAGCCTTCCCTGTCTCGGCAAGGGGCCGGACACCCACCTGTCCGACCTTCGTGGCCCCCTGGTCATCAACGTCTGGGCTCAGTGGTGCGGGCCGTGCCGTGAGGAAGCGCCGTTCCTGGCCGACCTGCAGCGCAGGGCCGGCGACAAGCTCGAGTTGATCGGGATCGACTACGTCGACACCCGCCCGGATCTCGCGGTCGCCTTCGCGATCGACCAGGACTGGAGCTACCCGCACCTGGTCGACGCCGACAAGCAGACACAGCAGCCCCTGAGGATCGGCGGGCCACCGGTCACCGCTTTCATCGACGCGCAAGGCGCCGTCGTCCACGTTCACCGAGGAGCGCTGACTTCGCAGCAGCAGCTGGATCAGCTGGTGCAGGACAAACTGGGGGTCAGCCCGTGAGGACCAGTACGACGTACGACGTGGAGCTGCCCGAGTTCCTGCACCAGTTGCGGACGGCATCGAAACAGGTCGACCCCCAGGAGCTGTCGCGGTTCCTGCCGCCCGAGAACGACCCCGGCGTCCGCGGTTCCGCGGTGCTGATCCTCCTTGCTGACGGCAACGATGTCGAGGGTCCCGACGTACTGCTGACCGAGCGGGCCTGGACGCTGCGCAGCCACGCCGGCCAGATGTCCTTCCCCGGTGGCCGCGTCGACCCGGAGGACGGGACCGGTGTCGAAGGCCGGATCCGGACGGCGCTGCGCGAGGCCGAGGAGGAGACCGGGCTCGCACCGGCCGGTGTCGAGGTGTTCGCGGTCTGGCCCTCGCTCTGGGTGCCGGTGAGCAACTTCGCCGTCTCGCCCGTGCTCGGCTGGTGGCGGGAGCCGTCACCGGTCGCGGTGGTCGATCCGGCCGAGGTCGCCTCGGTGCACCGGGTCTCGCTGCGGGCGCTGACCGACCCCGCCAACCGGTTCAGCTGCCTGCATCCGTCCGGTTTCACCGGCCCGGCTTTCACTGTCGGTGACGTCTATGTCTGGGGTTTCACCGCGGGTCTGCTCGACAAGTTGCTCGAGCTCGGCGGCTGGGCGCGCGACTGGGACCCCACCCACGTCGTACCGTTGCCCGACCGGCTCGTCGAAGCGGCTTGGCGGAGTGAGGGACGGCAGCCGGAGGATGTCCGGCGGCTGACGGCCATCGAGCACGACCTGGGGCGTCCGGAGGGTGTGGAGTGAGCGGTCTCGATATCGCGCTGCTGGTGGTGACCGCGCTGGTGGCGATCTCGGGCTACATCGAGGGGTTCGTCCTCGGTGCCTGCGCGACGCTCGGCCTGCTGGCCGGCGCGGCGGTCGGTGTGTACGGCGTACCGCGGGTGCTGGACAACTTCTCGCCCAGTGTCGAGGTGTCGTTCGCGGCGCTGGTGCTGGTCGTGCTGCTGGCCTCGATCGGGCGCACGATCGGGGCCTTGCTCGGCTCCAAACTGCGCAACAAGATCTCCTGGAAACCGGTCAAGGCGGTCGATGCGCTGGGCGGCGCGGCGCTGGCCGCCGCCTCGGTGCTGGTCGTCTCGTGGGTGCTCGGCGTCGCGGTCAGCGGCGCGCGGATCCCCAGCGTGACCTCGGCCGTCCGGGGCTCGCAGGTGCTCGCCAAGGTCGACGAGGCCCTGCCCGGTGGCGCCGATCGCGCGCTGCAGGCGTTCAACGACGTGGTGAACACCGATCTGTTCCCGCGCTTCCTCGACCCGTTCGTGCCGGAGCGGATCCGGGAGACGCAGCCGCCGGACGGCTCGATCGCGCGCAACCCCACCGTCCGGCTGGCCTACACCCGGATCGCCAAGGTGACCGGGGTGGCCAACTGCTCCCGCGGCCTCGAGGGCAGCGGTTTCGTCTACGCCCCGCAGCGGGTGATGACCAACGCGCACGTGGTGGCCGGGGTCAGCTCGCCGAAGGTCGAGGTGAACGGCAAGAAGTACGACGCCAAGGTGGTGGTGTTCGACTCGTCCGTCGACGTCGCCGTCCTCTACGTGCCCGAGCTCAAGGCCACGCCGCTGGCCTTCGACAACGACGGCAAGCCCGACGCGGCCGCGGTCGTCCTGGGCTACCCGGAGAACGGCCCGTTCGACTCCGAACCGGCCAGGATCCGTTCCGAGGAGCGGCTGCGCGGCCCGGACATCTACGGCGACAAGACCGTCACCCGGCGGGCCTTCTCGATCTGGGCCCAGGTCCGTCCCGGCAACTCGGGCGGCCCGCTGATCTCCTCGAAGGGCACCGTGTACGGCGTGGTCTTCGCGGCCTCCGTCGAGGACAACCGCACCGGCTACGTGCTGACCGCCGAGCAGGTCGCCGAGAACGCGGCCGCGGGCGCCAAGGCCACCCAGGAGGTCTCCACCCGCAGTTGCACCTGATCCACGGTGAACAGATCGGGTGCTCGCCGCGTGGGCAGGGTGTGACGATGACGCGGCAGCAACGTGCAGCACTCGTCCTGCGGTTCTCGTGAAACCTTTGCCGACAAGGAGAATTTCGCCGATCAGTTGCCAGAAGCAACTAGATGCCGCGCGGTCCTGAGTCACGAGAGCATCGCATTGGAGCTGCCGTCGCTCGGCAAGAGCGCGAGCTTCCCCATCGCGGTCGCCGTCTCATGAAGTTCCCGGCGGCCCCGGTCCCGGAGATGGTTCCCGCAGCCAGTTCAGCAGCAGGGAGTTGAACAGCTCCGGGGTTTCCTCGTGCGGGAAGTGCCCGGCAGTGGTCAGTACTTCGTGCTGCGACGGGCCGGCCAGCAGTTCCGCGGGTGTGACCGTGGCCGCCTTGCTGACGGCGCCGTCCAGGCCGCCATGGACCTGCAGGACCGGTACTGCGACCGGGGTGCGCATGCAAGCGGAGTACCGGCGGCCGTCGGAGCGCAGGCGCGAGCGGACGAACCAGCGGTGGTATTCCAGTGCGCAGTGCGGAGCCGGCCAGACCTGCAGGGCCGCGCGATAGCGGCGGGAGGCCTCGGCGTCCGGGAACGTGCCGCCGGGTGCGGACCAGGCACGGAGGAGTTGTTCGATGTGAATGCCGTCATGGGCGAGCAGCCGGCGCTCGGGCAGGATCGGCAGCTGGAACCAGCCGACCTGAGCCACCGACCGCAACTGTCCCGACCGCATCAGCTGCAATGGATGTGGCGCTGACACAGCTGCCAGAGCTCGCACCTGCTTCGGCGCCAGTACTGCGGCCGACCACGCGACGAACCCGCCCCAGCCATGGCCGACGACCACGGCATCGGCCGCCCCCAGCGACCTGATGACCCCGGAGACGTCCGCCGAGACCGTGAAGGGGTCGTAGCCCCGCGGAGTCTTGTCACTGGCGCCGTAGCCGCGCAGATCCATCGCAACGGCCCTGTACCCCGCTGCGGCGACTACCGGCAACTGGTGACGCCAGGCCCACCAGAACTCGGGGAAGCCGTGCAGGAACAGCACCAACGGGTCGTCCGCCGCCCCGCATTCGGCTACGTGGAACCGCGCCCCGTTGGCCGCCACCAGCGAATGCGACCAGGGTCCGTCGACGAGCAGGTCAGAAACTCCGGCCGGACTCAGCGGTCAGCTCCCCGACGATCGCCGGGTGCCGGCCACTAGTCGCCCTTGCCGATGGCTTTGAGCGCCTCGACGGACTCCTTCGAGGTCTCGATCGCGCGCTGCGGGCCCTTCGCCTTGCTGATCAGGTTCTTGCCGACCAGCGCCAGCGCGGCCGCGATCAACAGGTAGAGCACGGCGACGATCAGGAACGCGAGCGCGGGGTGCAGGCCGAGCGCGTGCACGCCGTACGCCGCGGCGATGGACAGCAGGACGACCGCAAGCAGCGCCAGGAACCCGGCGGCGCCGAACAGGCCGGCGCCGGTGCCGGCCTTGACCGCGGTCGACTTCAGCTCCGACTTGGCGAGCTCCAGCTCGCTGCGGACCAGGCTGGACAGATCCTTGCTGGCGTTGGCGACGAGTTGCCCGACAGTGGGCTCATCCTCGGTCTGCCCCATCGACATGGCGCTCCTTCCACGGGTCGTTCCGGCCACGGGTCACTGGACCACGACACTAGCTTGTACCCGCGCCTCAATCCTCGGCATACGCGCGGTTGCGGCGGAACAACAGGACGGTGGCGAGCAGCGCGGACAGCAGCGAGGCGACCAGGACGGCGGCCTTGGCGCGTTCGATCTGGGCAGTGTCGTCGCCGAAGGCGAGCTGCGCGATCAGCAACGCGACAGTGAAACCGATCCCGGCCAGCACCGAGACCGCGCCGACGTCGCGCCAGGCGAGATCGGAGTTCAGCTGGGCCCGGGTGAAGCGCGCGGTCAGCCAGGAGCCACCGAAGACGCCGATGATCTTGCCGGCCATCAGCCCGGCGACCACCCCGATCGCGACCGGGTCGGTCAGCATCTCGCGCAGCGCGTCGCCGCTGAGGGTGACCCCCGCGGCGAACAGCGCGAACACCGGTACGGCGACGCCGGCCGACCAGGGCCGGAGGCGGTGCTCCAGCCGCTCCGCCGGGGATCTCTCCTCGTCGGGGTCCGGCAGCACCCGCGTCACCAGGCCCAGCGCGACACCGGCGATGGTGGCGTGGATGCCCGACTCGTGCATGAACCACCAGGCCGCGACGACCAGCGGCACGTACAGCAGCGGCGTACGGACGCGGCGGCGTTGCAGGAAGTAGAACGCCGCGATCAGCAGCAGTGCGGCCAGCAGCGCCAGCAGGTTGATGCCATGGGAGAAGAAGGCGGCGATCACCAGGATCGCGCCGAAGTCGTCGACCACCGCCAAGGTGAGCAGGAACGCCCGCAGGGCGCTCGGCAACGAGCGGCCGACGATCGCCAGCACAGCGAGGGCGAACGCGATATCCGTTGCCGTCGGCACCGCCCAGCCGTGCGGTTTGCCGTTCTCGGCGGTCAGGTTGATGACGGCATAGATCAGCGCCGGTACGGCCATCCCGCAGAACGCCGCGACCACCGGGACGACGGCCTCGCTGATCTTCGACAGGGTGCCGACCACCAGTTCGCGTTTGAGCTCGACGCCGGCCAGGTAGAAGAACAAGGTCAGCGCGCCGTCGGTGGCCCACTGCTCGACCGTCAACGGTCCGAGCTGGGCGTCCCGCAGGTGGTGATAGCCGTCCTGCCAAGGCGAGTTCGCCCAGATCAGGGCGACGATCGCGGCCCCGACCAGGACCAGCCCACCGGTCGTCTCGGTGCGCAGGATGTTGGCCAGGAAGGCCCGTTCGGATCTCCGGATCCGGGGAAAGGCTCGCCGTCTTTGCAGCAGCCGCACAGGCGGCCCCCTTACTCGTGTGCGCGGGCATGGGCGGTCCAGTCGCCGACCAGACTTCCCGGCACACCAAGCGCGAAGCGAACTCCGGCCATGCCGTCATCCTAGTCGTCGTCACTTTCCGTACCGCGGTTGTCTCGCGAAGTTGTGCAGCGCCTGATTACTGGCCGATCCGGGTGCCGGACAGTACTGTCGGCACCAGCAGTGGTCCAGTTGGAAACTTTCAGGAGCACGACGTGGCTCGCGACCCCCGGCAACCGGTTTGCCGGGCACATTCCCAGGGATACTGACGTCATGGCCCGCCCAAGGAACAACCCCGGTGACCTCGCCGAGCTCCCGACGGAGCTCCGCACCGACCGGCCGAAGGGTGACCAGATCCGCGAGATTCTGGAGACCCTCACCCGCAGCCTGACCGCGGGCACCGTGCTGCCGTCCGAGCGCGTCCTGGCCGAGCGCTTCGGCGTCGCCCGGATGACCGTGCGGCAGGAGGTGGACCGGGTCGTGGCCGAGGGACTCGCGGCCCGCCGGCCCGGTGGTGGCACCTTCGTGGCCGAGCCGCGTCCCGCCCAGATGCTGACCTCGTCCTTCAGCCAGGACATGCGCGCCCGCGGCATCACGCCCGGCGCCAAGGTGCTGGAGCACACGGTCGCAACGGCGGACGAGACCCTGGCCGCGGAGCTCGAAGAGCCCGTCGGTACGCCGGTGCTGCACCTCGTTCGCCTGCGAACCGCCGACGGCGAGCCGATGGCGATCGAGCGCACGTCGCTGTCACTGCGCCGCTACCCCGGTCTGGACGAACTGGACCTGGGCGAGGTCTCGCTCTACGACTCCCTGTCGACCCACTGGGGCGTGACGCTGGGCATGGTCTCCGCCTCCATCGTGGCGGCCCCACCGGACCCGGCCGACGCCGAGATCCTCGGGATCGCGCCTACCGTCCCGTGCCTGATCATCACCTCGGCCCCGCGAACCGCGTCCGGAGTCGTGATCGAGTTCGGCCGCTCGGTCTACCGCTCCGACCGCTACGACCTCACCGTCGCCTACCGCGCGACCTGAGCGCCGGCACTGCTCACGCTTCGACCGTGCAGTACCACTCAGCTGCAAGGCGCCGCTCAAGGCGTTGCGCTGCGGGTACCGCTCGGGCGTTGTGCTGGGAGGTACTGCTCGAGCGTTGCGCTGCGGGGTACCCGCTCAGGTGTTGAGCTGCGCTGCACCGCTCAGGCGTTGAGGCTGCGCAGTACGTCGGGCGTGTGGCCACGCTCGGCGAGTAGGCTGACGACCTCGACCGTCAAGGCCTGCACGAGCAGCGCGCCGACCACGGTTGACGTCGCTCCGGTCCGCTCCGGGCTCCCGTCGATCTCGATCAACGCATCACCCGGCACCCCACAGTTGTCGATGACAACATCCGCGAGCTCGAAAAGCCGCGACCCACTGGGTGCCCGCGACTCCACCGCCGTACTGTGCGCCAGCGACGTCAACGCGACGACCTTCGCCCCCACCTCCCGAACGCCCTCCGCAAACTCCACCGGTACTGCGTTGCGCCCCGAGTTGGACACCACCAGTACGACGTCACCCGCCGCGATCTCGTTCACCTGCAACAACACCGCGGCCAGCCCACCAAGCCGCTCCAGCAACGAACTCTTCAGCAACCCCTCATGCAACATCAACCCCGGCTCCAGCACCGCCCGCACGCTCGCCAGCCCACCGGCCCGCCCGTACAACTCCTCAGCGATCAAATGACTGTGCCCGGTCCCGAACACCCAGAAGGTCTTCCCCTCGGCCAACGCCTCGGCCACCAACCCAGCCGCCACCCGCACCGCCCCAACCTGCGACCGAGCAGCCTCAGCCGCCAACTCCAGTGCCTTCCCCAGGTACTCCTCAGCTGCGCCCATACCGAGAACCTATCGGCACCTTCAGCCTTGCCGGAGAAAGTGAAGTAGACCAATTCCGCTCTACTTCGGAAGCTCGACCTCCAGTGTGTAGTCCGTCCCTCCCGACGGTGGAACGTCGAACGCGGTCGCCAACAGCTTCCCGTTCTCCAGGACAGCCGACGTGACCCCTTGCCGGCCCGGCCCGGCGGTGCGCTTGTCCGGCAGGGGCAATGCCTGCCATGAACGACCGTCCCGGCTGAACCAGACGGCGGCGTCGATCTGGTCGTTGGGGCCTTCGTATCCGAGAGCCACCAGACCGTTCGGCACTGGGACCAAGGTGTGGGCGAACGCACTCCTCGGCTCGACGATCGGGCTCGCTGACCACGTGCGACCGCCGTCTTCGGAAGTCCAGCTGGTCCAGCCACTTTCGAGGTCGGCCACCGACCGGTAGTACTCGCCGACCACGACCAAGGTGTTGCCGATCCTGCCCAGAGCACGCACGCTCGCCGAGTACGCCTTCTTGGGAAGCGGCAACTGCACCACCGATGACCAATCCTTGCCGTCGGCCGACAACCAGACCGCCGGACCGTTTCCCCGGTCACCGCCCGCGACGAACCGCGAACCTGCGGCGATGACGCTGGTCAGCTCCGCGTCAGTGTCGTCCGAACCGCGCAGATTCTGGGCCGGCGTCCGCCGGGTCTCGAAGTCCGGACCGGGTGGGAGCGACCGGCCTCCGCGACCTTCGGTCCAGGTCTTCCCATCCTCGAATGCATGCTCCAGGCGTCGTAGTTGCCGTCACCGTCGTGACGCTGCCCCACGACCACCCAACCTCCAGGGCCCACGGCGACTGCCTGCGGACTCGGTCCGCCGTACGGCGACTTGGCCAGGGTCCCGAAGATCGGCGAGCTACTTTCGGCCCAGCGGCCTTGCTGATCGCGGATCCACACCGCGGCTCGGTCCCCAGTGGTCAGAATCTTGGTGCCGACGGCGACAACCCGGCCATCAGGGGTTGGTGCGGCATCGGCCAAGTTCAGGGCCACTCCGTTCTTGCGGCCCGGCAGGGTGGTCGCTTGCCACGTGGACCCGCTTCGGACCCAGGCGGTCGGAGCGCCGGAGACCTCACCGGCCACGACGAGTTCCTTGCCGGTGCTCAGGAGGCGATGGATGCCGGTCGAAGGTTTGCCCGCCGACGCCTCCGCAGGCAGGCTGGTGGGCAGTACTGCGCCGTCGTGGTACCGCCAGGCCGCGGGTTCGGTGCTTCCGCTCCGGTCGTTCGAGCCGACCAGAACGACGTCGGTGCCCACGGCAACGGCGTCGGCCACCACCTGGTCACCCCGGCCGCGCTGGCTACCTTCGTCGGTGCGATCGGTCAACTGGTCCCAGGTCGATCCAGCAGCCACGGTGGTATCGCGAGTGGTCGAGCTCGTCCAGCTCGTCGCCACCCACTCCTTTCCTGCCCTGGTCAGCGTTCCAGGCGAATCGTCGTAATCGGAGCCGAGCAACCACGGTTTCGCGGTGAGTCGCCAGGAACTCCCGGATGAGCCGCCTTCCAGGACGACGCCGTCCCAGCTGCTGTTGTCTCCGGTGTACTGGCCGCCCCTGACGAGTGCGACGAACTTCCCGGCGCCGACGGCCAGCGCGTTGTTGAAGACCTCGACGTCTTCCGCCACTTCGCCCTGGACGGAGGCACTGCGGAAGGTACTTCCGCCATCAGTCGAGTACCAGAACTGCAACCGGTCCGTGTGCTTGGGGTCATCCGGAGTGGACAAGTTGCCGCTGATCACTACTGTCTTGCCTGACGCGACTATCTCCGTGGCGGACACTGCACCCTTGACCGTGGGCTCGAGGCCGATGGCCGGCCCGGCGGTGCGGCGCCAGACCAGACCGTCGCTCGAACGCCAGTAGACCAGGTGGTCGTCGTTTCCCGCGGCGGCGAGCAGACTGTGACCGACCATCGCGAACCCCGTGGTCGAGACGGTGATGGCGGTGAGTTCGTCGGTGGCCGCGAAGATCTTCTCGTCGAGCGCCAGCCGCTGCCACGAGTTGCCGTCGGTGCTGTGCCAGAGCACAGGTCTGTTGTTGGAGGTGCCGATGGCAACAAACCTGCCTGGTCCGGCTGCGATGTCGGTCGCACTTTCGAAGGTGCCCGACCTGGCGGCCGACTCGGGGTCCAGTTCGCGCTTGGTCCAGCTGCCTCCGCCGTCCGTACTGGAGAGGAACAGGGGACGGCTGACCTTCGCGGAGACCTCGGAACCGACCGCTACGACATCCTTGCCTCGTGCTGCCACGGCTTGTAGCGCCTGTTCGGTTCGATCGCCCGGCGAGTAGGTCTTGTCCGCCTCCTGTGGAGTCGTCGGCACGTCGAAGACGACCGGTTGGATGGTGGCACCAGCAGCCCCCGGCTTCTCGCCGTCGCTCGACGTGCAGCCTCCGGCGGCGAGCCCGAACGCGAGTAACAGAACCGTGGTGATGACGCGGAGCCCCAGGCGCTTCATGCCCGAAAGTCTAGGGAGTTCGCACCTCGTCCGTCGGCGTCGTCAGCCGGCCTGTGGATAACTCCCGATCAGAGATGACCTGCGGCGATGCCCAGGGCGAAGGCGGTGCCGGAGAGGGCGAGCATGATGGTGGCCAGGGTGATCAGCTGGCGTTGGAGGGCTGGGCGTTCGGCGTCGGTGGCGAAGATGCGGCGGGGCCAGTGGCGCCAGGAGACGTACCAGAAGATGGCGGTCGCGATGAGCAGCAGAAGGGCCTTGACGGCGTGGATCCACCAGTTGCGGTGGTCCAGCAGGAGGAGGGCGAGGCCGGTGGTGGCGATCACGCCGATCAGGCCGAGGACCTTGTAGCGGTTGCCTGAGGCAATTACCGCGGTGAGGTGCTCGCGTTCCTCGTCGCGGCCGGCGAAGTACTTCTTCAGCTTCGGCTGGACCACGAACAGCGAGTAGGACATACCGCCCACCCAGGCGGCGGCCAGGCCGGCGTGGACGATGGCGATCAGCGCGGTCACGGGTCGATCATGCCCGCGGCGGAGGTCAGCGGCGGTTGCGGGGGTGGTTCTTGCCCATCCGCTCGTTGCCGCGCTTGTAGTTGCCGGTCCAGCGGGCCATCACTTCCTGCGGGTCGTCGTCGACCTCGGCCAGGAACTCGCTTGCGCGGGCGCCCCGCAGTACCGTCGCCGGCTTGCCGTGATGGGTGATCCGGACCGACCCGTCAGGGGTGGTCGCGTAGTCGAATCCGTTGGGTGCCGGCACCGAGCCATTCCAGCAGGAGCGGCTCGGTGCCGGCAACCAAATTAGGACGTTTCGGTCACTCGTCGCCGGACTTGCCGGAGTCCAGGTTGGTCTTGATCAGGTCCATCACCGTGCTGTCGGCCAGCGTGGTGACGTCGCCGACCTCACGGTTCTCGGCCACGTCGCGGAGCAGGCGGCGCATGATCTTGCCGGAGCGGGTCTTCGGCAGTTCGGCGACCACCATGATCTGCCGGGGCTTGGCGATCGGGCCGATCTCCTTGGCGACGTGGTTGCGCAGTTCCTGGACCACGTCCGGGCCGCCGTCGCCGGCCTCCGAGCGGAGGATGACGAAGGCCGCGATGGCCTGGCCGGTGGTCGGGTCGGAGGCGCCCACCACCGCGGCCTCGGCCACCTTCGGGTGCGAGACCAGCGCCGACTCGATCTCGGTGGTGGAGAGGCGGTGGCCGGACACGTTCATCACGTCGTCGACCCGGCCGAGCAGCCAGATGTCGCCGTCCTCGTCCTTCTTCGCGCCGTCACCGGCGAAGTACACGCCCGGCCAGCGCGACCAGTAGGTGTCCTTGAAGCGCTGGTCGTCGCCCCAGAGCGTGCGCAGCATGGCCGGCCAGGGCTTGGTGATCACCAGGTAGCCGCCGGAACCGTCCGGTACCGACTCGCCCGCGTCGTCGACGACGTCGATGCTGACGCCCGGGATCGCCTTCATCGCGGCACCCGGCTTGCCGGCGGTGACACCGGGCAGCGGGGAGATCATGTGCATGCCGGTCTCGGTCTGCCACCAGGTGTCGACCACCGGAGCGTTGTTGCGGCCGATGTTCTCCCGGTACCAGATGTAGGCCTCGGGGTTGATCGGCTCGCCGACCGACCCGATCACGCGCAGGGTGGAGAGGTCGAACTTCTCCGGGATCTCCTTGCCCCACTTCATGAAGGTACGGATCGCGGTCGGCGCGCAGTACAGGATGGAGACCTTGTACTTCTGGATGATCTCCCACCAGCGGCCCTGGTGCGGGGTGTCCGGGGTGCCTTCGTAGAGCACGGAGGTGGTCGCGTTCGCCAGCGCGCCGTACACGATGTAGCTGTGGCCGGTGACCCAGCCGATGTCGGCGGCGGTCCAGTAGACGTCGGTGTCGGCCTTCAGGTCGAAGACGGCCCACTGGGTGTACGCCGTACCTACCAGGTAGCCGCCGGTGGTGTGCAGGATGCCCTTCGGCTTGCCGGTGCTGCCGGAGGTGTACATCACGTACAACGGGTGCTCGGCGTCGAACGCCTCAGGCGTGTGCTCGGTCGACTGCTTGCCGACGAAGTCCTCCCACCACAGGTCGCGGTTCTCGACCATGGCCGTCTCCTGGCCGGTGCGGTTCACCACCAGCACGTTGCGCACGTCCGGGCAGTCGACCAGCGCGGCGTCGACGGCCGGCTTCAGCGCGGCCGGAGCGCCCCGGCGGTAGCCGCCGTCGGAGGTGATCACGACGCGGGCGTCGCAGTCCAGGATCCGGCCCTTGAGCGCGTCGGCGGAGAAGCCGCCGAAGACGACCGTGTGCGGGGCGCCGATGCGGGCGCAGGCGAGCATCGCGATGACGGTCTCGGGAATCATCGGCATGTAGATCGCCACCACGTCGCCGGCCTGGACGTTCAGCTCGAGCAGCGCGTTGGCCGCCTTGCTGACCTCGTCCTTGAGCTGGGCGTAGGTGATCTCGCGGGTGTCACCGGGCTCACCCTCGAAGTAGTAGGCGACCCGGTCGCCGAGACCGTTCTCGACGTGCCGGTCGACGCAGTTGTACGCCGCGTTGAGCTTGCCGTCGGCGTACCACTTGGCGAACGGCGGGTTGCTCCAGTCCAGCGTCTCGGTCGGCTCGACGGCCCAGGTGAGCCGCTTGGCCTGCTCCGCCCAGAAGCCCTCGAAGTCGGCGTCGGCGGCGGCGTAGGCGTCCGCCTTCACGTTGGCGTGCGCGGCGAGCCCGGCGGGTGGCTCGAACCGGCGCTCCTCGTGCATCAGATTCGACAGCGCATCGGACGGGGTGGACTCGGAACTGGTCACGTGGCTGACTCCTTGTTGAAAGCTGTCGGTGCACGTCGCGGGTACTACCGAAGCATTTCTACCAATTGCGGACCAGTGACGGAATTGGTGCGTCGCCCAGTCGGCCTCGATCTGCGCCGAACGGCTGGTACCGCGCCCGGTGTCACGGGCCCGGCACCAGCCGTAGCGGCGATCGCGATCAGCAGTCGCCGAGGCGCTTGCGGGCCAGATCCCGGATCTTGGTGATGAACAGGTCCGGCAGCGTGGTGGCCGGGCCGGTGCACAGGATGGTGCCCTCCTCGGGGGAGGTGAAGAAGTTGAAGTTCAGCGTCCGGACCTTCCAGCCGATCGGCACGCTCGGGTACGGGTACCGGACGCACTCGGTGTACTGGTCGTAGCCGCTGACCTGCTGGACGCCGCGGTACAGGCCGTAGTAACCGGGCTGGTTGAAGTTCCAGGTGACGGCGGTGGATCTCGAGGTGGTCGTCGATCCGGAGGTGACGACGGTGTAGTTGTACGTCGCCTTGATCGAGGTCGACACCTTGGCGATGACCACACCGGCCTCGGCCGAGGCGGAGACCTCGACGCCGACCGAGTTGGTCACCGACCGGGTCACCGTCTCCACCTCGGTGAGGGTGTCGGTCCGGGTGCCGGTGGTGCCGGGCGCGATGTTGATCGCGACCTGGTCGGTGATGACGGGCTTGACGCTCATCCAGGGGCCGTAGTAGCTCCAGACCTTCTGGCCCAGTTGGCTCGCGGTGCAGGACGAACCGTCGATCGGCGGCGGGTCGGCGGATGCGGCGCTGGTCAGGACGGTCGACAGCAGTACGCCGCCGGCCAGCGCGGCGATGGTGGCCCGCGCGGCCTTGGTGACAGATGACATGGGCGGTGTCTCCTCGTGAGGTGCGACCGGGCGTGGCGAAACGCCGCGATCGCGAGGGGGTCGGCATCGAGTGACGCCAGCGCGGAGTCAAGCAGTGGCGTTCGGTAGCGACAAGTGAGTGCACAAGTTCGCTGGAAAGCGGCCCGAAAGGTAAGGGTTTCACTTCGTTTCGCGGGAACCAGAGGCGGCCGGCGTGCATCTGAGCTGATGTGTCGTTCGAAGGAGCCGGGATGAATCAGCAGATCGAGATGGTGGCAGCGCAACCAGTTCCGCGGCGTCGGCCGTCCCGCGCCGCCCGTCGTCGGGTGCACGCTCGCGAGCACCGCGTCCGCCGTACTCAGCGTGCTGCTCGCGCGCTGCTGCCGAGCTGGTGACCTGAGCGCCGGCGGGTTCCCGCTGGTGATCAGTGCTGGTGGTGTCGCAGCACCTTGGTCAGCAAGGTGGTGAGCTGGTCCCGCTCCGAGGGGGTGAGCGGGGCGAACAGCTCGTCCTGAGCGGCTCGGACCAGGGTTTCGAGCCGCTCACGCTGCTGCTCGCCGGCCGGAGTCAGAGTGATGATGTTGCGCCGCCCGTCGGCCGGGTCGGGGGAGCGTACGACGTACCCGAGGTCGGCCAGCTCGTTGATCGCGGCCACCACGTCACTGCGGTCGATGCCGGTCCGCCGGCCGAGTGAGGCCTGACTGGCCGGCCCGTACTCCGACAAGGTCGCGAGCAACCGGTAGTGGTAGCCACGGGCGTTCCCGGCGGCGAACCTCTCGGCGACGATCCGCTGGGCGTGCAACGCGCTCTGCGTCAGCAACCAGCTGGGCATGCCCGACAGCTCGCTCGGTCCCGCTTCCTCACCGGTCGCCACTCGCGGAGTCTATGGGGTCGGCCGGTTGCAGGTTGCTGCAATTGGCCGGTTCGAAACCGCTGCCGACCCCCGAACCTGTGTCACGATGCGTGTTCGGGTCTTACCGGGGGTGGTCGTGATGGAGCAGCAGACCCTGCAACTGCTGGTCGGAATGCATCGGGTGGTGCGTCATCTGCGCCGGACGGGAGCGAGCAGCGCGCTGCACCCGACCCAGTTCATCGCGCTGCTGCTGATCGGGGACGAACAGCCGATCCGGATCGGCGAGATCGCGAACCGGGTGCCGTGCTCGCAACCGACGGCGACCACCACGGTCGCCGGGCTGGAGGCGGCCGGACTGGCGCGCCGTCAACCCGACCTGCTGGACGGCCGCGCGACCGCCGTCGTGCTGACGCCTCAGGGCGATGAGGTGGTCAAGGAGGTCGGGCGACAGGCGGTCGACGATCTCTCCAAGCTGCTGGTCCGGCTCTCCGACGAGGACCGCGCGCTGGTGCTCTCGGCCGGCGCGGTCCTGTCGCGGATGGCCGACGACCTCTAGGGTGCCGTGTCGGCAACTCGTCACCGGAGCCCCGGCACCACCGACACCGTGTACGGCGGAGTGCCGGGCGCGGCATCCAGTTGGCTGTTCACCCAAAGCAGGCGGTCGCCGTCCCGGGCGATCGTGGTCGGGGTCGAATTAGTTGCTGCGGGCATCGAATCGGCGATCACCCGGGCGGTGGTCCAGTCCCGGTCGAGGTGCGCGAGTCTGGTGACGTACTTGCCGCCGCCGGCGTTGTGAACGGCGTACAGGCGACGGCCTTCGAGCAGGTAGCCGTCGCCGGACAGGACGCCGTTCGCGCCGCTGACCGCCAGTGTCCGCACGGTCTTGGTGCGCAGGCTGATGCGATAGGTGACGTCCTGCCCCTGCTCGCCGACCAGGAGAGACCGGCCGTCGGTGACGATGCCGTTGAGGAAGTACGGCGTCGGCTCGATCTTGTCGCGGGTCAGCCAGGGCTTCAGCCGGCCGAGACCGTTCTCGGTGAGTGAGGCGCGCCAGAGCTGGTTGTGCGCGGAATCGGTGACATAGACGGCGTCCTCGGTGAAGGTGAAGTCGTTGAGGAAGGAGCCTTGCGCGGCGGGGCGGATCGCGAGGAGGTGACCGCGGGCGTCGTACATGTAGAGGTTCGACGTACCGGCACCGGCGACGAGGACGCGTCCCCAGCGATCAACATGTACGCCGGTCGCCGCGGTGCGGCCGTCGCTGCCGGCCGGCAGGAACGGCCTGAGTTTCGGGTGGCGCACCGAGCCGCGGTAGACGGCGCCGGTGCCGACACTGGTGACGTACATCGTGCCGTCGCGGGTCACCTCGATGCCTTCCGGGGTGTCTCCCGGAGTGGTCGAGACGACGTAGGTGTCCGGGCGGGGACGGTGTCGTTGATCGGCCTGTGCGACTGGCTGGACGCCCGCCGCGATGAGCGGAGCGGCGAGCAGGGCGGTGGTGGCGGTGCGTCGGGTGATCATCGGGTCAGCGTGGACGCTCAGTGGCCAGGCGCTCGACCGGTTTCGGGCAGGGCCGAAGGCGGGCGCCACTGGGCTCCGCACGAGGCACAATCGGGGCATGTACCGGATCCGCTTCCGCCCGGAGGACCTGGGCCGAGTGACGTTCCCGGCCGAGCCGGAGCCACTGTGGGAGGCTGCGCTGGCCGCGCGGGCGCTCGGCGACCACACGATCCCGTCAGCCGGACGCCGGTGGCGGCGAGCAGCGGCCCCGCTGGTCCGGCCGTCGATGAAGCCACTCTTCAAGCTGATCAGCCCATCCGGGCAAGTCCCGGACTTCCTCACGCCCGAAGTACCGGCACCCGGTCTGGAGTCGAGTCTCGCCGTACTGATGGACACGCCCGCCGACGTGATCCGGGACGAGCTTGCGCCGTATCTGCCGCCTGACATCGACCTGTTCATGCGGGGATTGCTGGCCGGGGCAGCGGAGTCGCGTACGGCGCTCGGCAACGCCGTACGGGAGTTTCACCAGGAGGTGCTGGTTCCTTCGGGAGTGGAGTTGGAGCGCCGCTACGGCGGGGACCTCGCGCTCCGCTCGCGGGCGCTGCTGCACGGTGGCGTCGACTGCCTGCTGTCCGGCCTGCATCCGGACCTCGAATGGGAAGCGCCGATCCTCACCGCGCACGGCCTCGGATCGGGCCGCGTGTACGAGATAGACCTGGCCGGCCGGGGCCTGATGCTCTACCCGTCCTCCCTGACAGCGGAGTTCCTCATGCTCGACGTCCCCGGCCGCCGCCCGGTCCTCACCTACCCGGCCGCCGACCTCCCGTCCACCGACGAGATCGACGCCGACGCCCTCGCCGACCTCCTCGGCCGCACCCGAGCCGCCGTACTCCGCGCCCTGACCACCAGCGCCAGCACCACCCAACTCTCCCGCCGCACAGGCATCTCCCTCGCCTCCGCCAGCGAACACGCCCGAGTACTCCGCAACGCGGGCCTGCTGATCACCCACCGCACAGCCGGCACCGCCCACCACTCCCTGACCCCCACCGCCCGCCGCCTGCTCGCCACCGGGCAGGCACCGGGCAGCTTGGGGCAGATAGCAAAACTCAAGCCCTAGGGGAGATCCGCCAGCTATAGTTGGCTTTGCCTCGGGACAGAATAGTTCCTTGGAAGTGGACCCGGCAGCCTTCCGGACGGTAGGTGGGCCGGGTCTTGCGCGTTCAAAGCTCCCGCAGCTGGCTGAACGCCGCCACTTCCCGGCGCCAGGCGCCGCCGTGTATCCAGGCCACGGCATCAGGCACCCAGAGCAGCGGATCCGCCTTCGGAGCCAGCAGCTCGAACCGCAACTCGAAACAACCGAACCGCTGAATCGCCGCATGCACCGCTTGCCGGTCGTGGTCCATGATCGACTCGTCCCGCTCGATCCTCAGCAGTTCGGTTGTTCCCGCGGAGTCCCGCACGATGGCTTCCAGGCATCGGCGGCGGTTGGCCAGCGTGTCTGTCTCCGCGAAGTAGAGGTCGACCAGGATGTGAAAGCCGTCGATCACCCGGAGGATCTTCTTTCGGCGAGGATCGCTTTCGTGGCGAAAGTGCAATCGCTCCTGTCCCGGGAGCAGTAGCCCGCGTAGGGCCTTGCGATGGACCGCGACGTCGCCGGCCTGGCAGCGCGCGGCTGCCATCAGGAGACCGCGCGACTTGGTTTCGTCGACGAAGACGTGGACTGGCATTGCCTGACTTCCCCCAGAGATGCGAAGTGCAAGCTCCGAGCCTTGCAGATCCTGGGGGATGGATCGTAGTAATCCACAGGGCAACTCGGGGCAGTTCGATCTGCCCGTTGGAATTTCTGCCGGGACCAGCGTTTGAGCAATAAAATAAGGGACGCAGGGGAGTGCGGCCGCCGGGGGTGAAACCCGGCGGCCGCTACTACCGGGCCTAGTTGCGGTTGATGGTGAACGTGCTGGTGGTGTTGCGGATGTCTACCGCGTTGTTGGACAGGGTGAGGTTGTTGAAGGTGACGGAGCCGACGGCGGGGCCTTGGCCCGGTTCGGGGAGTTCGTTGGCCCAGATGCCGAAGCCGGACTTGGCGTCGAACTGGTCGCCGGACTTGCGGGCGCCGGAGATCGAGACGTTCGTCAGGATCGTGTCGGCGACCGGGAACTGCGGTGCCGAACCGACGTAGTTCGTCTGGAACATGATCCCGCTGTAGGTGGGATCGACGATGTCGACGTCAGTGAGCCGGATGCCCTGGAAGACCTTCGAGGCGGAGAAGATCCAGATTCCCGGGAAGGTCTGGCCGTTCCAGAAGTGGCCGCCGGCCCGGGCCACGGAGATGTTCTCCCAGCGGGTCGGTGGGGTGGCGCCGAAGCCGTTCATCGGGATGCCGAAGTCGAGCGAGCTGATCGTGATCCCGGAGTACACCAGGGTGTCCGCGACGTACAGGTTGCGGAACACGTTGTTGGTGCCGCCGTAGACCGCGAAGCCGGCCGCCCGCCAGGTCAGGGTCGAGGTCAGGTTCTCGAAGACGTTGTCCCGGACCTCGCCCCCGCCGCCGTCGACGGCGTTGAAGAGCGCGAAGCTGTCGTCACCGGTACTGCGGGCGTCGTTGTTGCTGACGGTGTTGCCGGACGACCCGTTGGTCATGTTGATGCCGTCGGCGAAGGTGTCCCGGATCCGGCTGTTCTTGATGGTGGAGTTGTCGGTGTTGGCACCCCAGTACAGGCACATCTGGTGCTCGATCCAGATGTTGTCGATCGTCATGTTCGAGGTGCCGTTGAAGTTGAACACCTTGCCGGGACCGTCGTTACGGCTGTCGTAGTTGCCGAAGTACGAGAAGCCGCTGAAGGTCGAGCCGTTCGCCGACGACGAGGAGTCGAAGCCGACGTCGGTGTTGGTCTGGGTCGTCGGCGCGACGAACCGGGTGTACCAGGGACCGGCGCCGACCACCTTGATCGCCTTGCCGTACACGTTGAACTTGCTGGCCGTCGGGTAGGTCCCGGCGGGCAGGTAGACGCCCTGCAGGGTCGAGCTCTGCCGAACGGTGTCGATCGCGTTCTGCACGTCCTGCTGGCTGAACCCGGACGGGACCAGGAAACCGGTGCCCGGGTTGGCGATCGGCGCGACCTGCTCGGTGTTGACGAAGTCGATCGCGTAGTTGGTGTCGTTGCCGGGATCCTTCTGCAGCTTGATCTTCGTACCGGCCGGGAAGGTCCCGTCCAGCATGATGTTCGCCTCGTCGTAGATGTGCCGCGGCGATCCCGCTCCCGGCGAGTTGCCCGGGCCGGCCTCCGCGCCGTACAGCCAGGCGTACTTCGAGGTCAGCGGCAGCGCCTTGTGGAAGGTGCCGTTGACGTACACGTTGATGGTCGAGTTGATCCCACCGCCACCGGCCGAGTCCGGGATGGAGAACCGGGTGACCAGCGTGTTGGTGCTCGCCCGGGTGGTGAACTCGACGAACGAACCGTTGGAGTTCAGCGTGACCGCCCGGCGGCCGGACGCCTCACCGGCGAGGTTGCCGACGGTGCGGTTCGGGCTGAGCACGACCGCGCCGCCACCGACCGAGGCGTCCTCGGCCTCCAGGTGGTCGTAGGGCATGTTGGCGCCGCGACCCACGAAGAACGGCCGTTCGCTGGTGTTGTTGGTGCGCTTGACCGGCAGTTCGTTCGCGTCGTCGGCGAGCACCACGCGGACGGAGTACCGGCCGTTGGCAGCTGTCCAGGTGCCCAGGCTGATCGGAGCCGTGGTGGCGCCCGCGGCGATCGCACCGGAGTACGACGCCGTCAGGGTCCGTACGACGGTACTGCCGTTGAGCAGCGTCAGCGTGATGCCGTGCGCGCCGGCCGCCGACGCGATGCTGCCCTGGTTCTTGAGCGCGACCGAGAAGGTCACGGTGTTGCCGGCCGCCGGGTTGCCCGGGCTCCAGCTCACCGCGGACGCGATCAGGTCGGAGCTGGCGACCGGGGTGACGACCAGCGGTCCGGCGCTGTTGCCGGTGTTGTTGGCGTCGTTCTGCTCGATCACCGTGTTGGCTTCGTCCACCTTGGCGCTGAGCGGGTAGCTGCCGGCGTCGCGGGAGCCGATCGCTGCGGTCACCGTCGCGGACGCACCTGCGGCGAGCGCTCCGACGGCCGCGGTACCGACCTTGGTGGTGCCGAGGTAGAAGTTGACGTTGGTGGCCGGCGCGGCCGCGCTACCGGTGTTGTTCACCCGGGCGGACAGCGTGATCGTGTCGGTCTCGACCGGTGAGGTCGGGGTCCAGGTGACGTTGGAGACGGTCAGGTCCGGGTTCGGGGCCGGAACGCCCATCACCTGGAGCTCGGCCACCTGGCCGGCCGGCGCGCCGGTGTTGGCAGTGAAGTTCAGCCGTACGTCGGCCACCCGCGCGCTCACCGGGATCGTCACGCTGTTGCCGCTGGCCGGGCTGAAGTTGTACGACGCGGAAGCGGCGATCGTGGTGAAGCCGGTCGCCCCCTGCTCGCGGCCGAGGACGGAGAAGGTCTGGGTGCGGTTGCCCCAGGAGCTGTCCGGGTTGAGCCGGACCACGACCGAGCTGAGGTCGGCGTTCGAGCCGAGCTGAGTGGTCAGCGTGGCCGGGCTGCCGTTGCCTTCCCAGTAGGTCTGCACGTTGTCGTCGTTGGCGTTGGTGGCGACGAAGGTGTGCACGGAGCCGGACGCGGTGATCGGCTTGCCGAGCGCGAGGTTGTTGCCCGGGCCGTTGCTGCCGCCGCGGGTGACGGTGTTGCTGTTCGGCGACTGGTTGCCGACGGCATCTTTCGCGCGGACGAAGTAGCTGATCGAGGCGCTGGCCGGCTGGCTGTCGGTGTAGGTCAGCACGCTGCCGGCGAGGCTGGTGCGCAGCGCGCCGTTGGCGTACACGTCGTACCCGGTGACGCCGACGTTGTCCGTGGAGGCGGTCCAGGTGAGCCGGATCTGGCCGGCCGCGGGCTCGGTGAAGGCAAGGCTTCCCGGGGCGGTGGGAGCCTGGGTGTCACCGGTCGCGGGGCCGTAGACCTCGAGCTCGGACAGCTGCCCGGCGGGCCAGCCGGTGTTGGCGGTGATCCAGATCCGGATGTACCGCACGGTGGAGGTGCCGTAGTCGATGGTCACGGCGTTGCTCGGCGGGTTGAACGCGCGCGAAGCGGAGGCGGACAGGTCGTTGAAGTTCTGCCCGTCGGTGCTGCCCTGGACGGCGAGAGTCTGGTTGCGTGCGCCCCAGCCGCTGGTCGGCAGCTTCAGGACGACCTGATTGGTGCTGACCGAGGAGCCGAGGTCGACCTGGACCCACTGCGGGAAAGCGTTGTTGGCGCTCTCCCAGTAGGTGCCCGCGTTGCCGTCGGTGACGTTGGAAGCGGTGTAGTTCTGGTTGCTGCTGGTCGAGCTCGCGGACTTGCCGGCCGCGAGGTTCGGCCCGGCCAGTACCGCGGCCGCTGCGGTGACGCCGCGGTCGTGCTGGCCGACTGCGGCGAACATCGGTCCGGCCGACAGCACGAGGCTGCCGACGACAGTGGCAGCGAACAGTCGCCACTTTCCAGGTGTGGTTCTCATGGCATCCGGGGCCTCTCCGGTGGGCGGGGTGGTGAGGGCGCAAGGGAGTACGGCTGCCAAGAAAATTTCACGATGCCTGCAGAAGTTTCGTGACTTTGCCAATTTCTTGCGCAGCGCTGGCTCATTGTTACGGCAGTGCTACGCGAGCGTCAACGGTTCGTGCAGGTGCTGTTCGCCCGGGGGCGCTCGGCGGTCGTCGGAGGTCAACCAGCGGGTGGGGCGGAAGGCGGGCAGAACGACGAGGTGCCCCACCCGCCGCCCCTTGACCGCAGAGCCCACCGTGGGGGGCTCGGACAGAAAACGGCGGCCGTGAACAAGAAATATCTTGTTCACGGCCGCCATATGGTGTTCAAGCCCACCAGTGGTGGGCTTGGTTAGTGCTTGCCTGCACCCTCAGCACCCGCACCCGTGAGAGCGCGGACGGAGAGTTCGTTGTAGCGGTTCGCGGCGGACTTGTCCTTGCCGAGATAGGTGCCGACGACGCCGAGCAGGAAGCCCAGCGGGATGGAGACGATGCCCGGGTTGGAGAGCGGGAACCAGGCGAAGTCGGCGCCGGTGATCATCGAGGTCGGCTTGCCGGAGACGACCGGGGAGAAGATCACCAGGACCACGGCCGAGATCAGGCCGCCGTAGATGCTCCAGACCGCGCCCGAGGTGTTGAAGCGGCGCCAGAACAGGTTGAAAAGCAGGGCCGGCAGGTTGGCCGAGGCGGCGACCGCGAAGGCGAGCGCGACCAGGAAGGCGATGTTCAGCTTCTGGGCCGGGATCGCCAGACCGATGGCGACCGCGCCGATGCCGATCGCGGCGAAGCGGGCGACCCGGATCTCGTTCTTCTCGGTCACCTTGCCCTTGGCGATCACGTTCACGTACAGGTCGTGGGCGAACGACGACGCCGAGGTCAGCGTCAGCCCGGCCACCACCGCGAGGATGGTGGCGAAGGCGACCGCGGCGATCAGCGCGAGCAGGATCGCGCCGCCGAGCGAGCCGGCTCCGCCGCCGACCACTTCGGCGAGCAACACCGAGGCGGTGTTGCCCTTCGACTCCGCGACCGCGCTGTCCTTGCTGGTGTCGAGCAGCGCGGCGGCACCGAAGCCGAGCGCCAGTGTCATCAGGTAGAACGAGCCGATCAGGCCGATCGCCCACTGCACCGACCGCCGCGCCGACCGGGAGTCCGGCACGGTGTAGAAGCGGATCAGGATGTGCGGCAGACCCGCCGTACCGAGGACCAGCGCGAGCCCCAGCGACAGGAAGTCGATCTGGCCGACCAGGTCCTTGCCGTAGAGCAGGCCGGGCTGCAGGAACGCCTCGCCCTTGCCCGAGTTGGCCGCGGCGGCGCCGAGCAGCTTCGACGGGTTGAAGTCGAACTTCAGCAGCACCAGGAAGGTGATCAGCAGCGTGCCGGTCATCAGCAGCACGGCCTTCACGATCTGCACCCAGGTGGTGCCGCGCATGCCGCCGATCGTCACGTAGATGATCATCAGCGCGCCGACCAGTACGATCACGCCGGCCTTCAGGCCCTCGCTCGTCACCCCGAGCAGCAGCCCGACCAGCGAACCCGCGCCGACCATCTGGGCCAGCAGGTAGAAGATCGACACCACGATCGTGGACGACGCGGCCGCGGTCCGCACCGGCCGCTGCTTCATCCGGAAGGCCAACTGGTCGGCCATCGTGAAGCGGCCCGAGTTGCGCAGCAGTTCGGCGACCAGCAGCAGGGCGACCAGCCAGGCGACCAGGAAGCCGATCGAGTACAGGAAGCCGTCGTAGCCGTAGAGCGCGATCTGGCCGGAGATACCGAGGAAGGACGCCGCGGACATGTAGTCACCGGCGACGGCGAGGCCGTTCTGGGCGCCGCTGAAGGAGCGGCCACCGGCGTAGTAGTCGGCTGTCGTCTTGTTCTGCCGGGACGCCCACCAGGTGATGTACAGCGTCACGGCGACGACCGCGGTGAACAGCGAGATGGTCAGTGCCTGGTTGCCCGGCTCGGCGTCGGCGAGGGGCAGGAGCAGCGGTGTGGTCAGCTGTGTCATCGACGGCGCTCCCTCTTGTACTTGGCGTTCAGCCCGGCGGCCAGCGGGTCCAGCTTGCGGTTCGCGAACCGGCCGTAGAGGGCGGCGATGGCGAAGGTCGAGACGAACTGCAGCAGCCCGAAGACCAGCGCGACGTTGATGTGCCCGATCACCTGCTGGCTCATGAAGTCCCGCGCCCAGTTGTTACAGGCGACGTAGGCCAGGTACCAGACCATGAACGCGATCGTCCACGGCACGACGAAGTTCTTGTACCGCCGTTTCAGTTCCTGGAAGTCCCGCGCCTCGTGCACGGCCTCGTACGCACGAGCTTCCCGCTCCTGCCCAGTTTCCTCAGACATCTGCACCCCTCAGTCCGGAACGCGAACAAGGGCACGTTAGCGGTTGGTCGGCAGTTTGTGACCGAACGCAACAGAATCGTTCTTCAGGCCATCGTGCGGCGGTAGTTCGCCAGGTCGCTGGGGCGGGTGCGGTAGCAGTTGGTGAAGTACGGCATCCGCAGCGGCTCCGGCGGGCGGGCGGTGCCGTCGTAGATCGCGTCGATCTGCTCGAGCACCGATTCCCGTCGCGACTCGGTCAGCACCGCGATCCGCGAGTGGGACTGGGCGAGCTGCTTGAGCCCGTTGCGGTCGAGGTCGTGCCAGTGCCGGAACCGGGCCGTCTCGACCATCGAGAACAGGTCGGACTGGAGCAGCGTCGGCATCGGGTCGAACTCGTCGTTGCCGGCCAGGAAGTCCTCGCCGATCATCGTCCGGTGCAGCCGGCGGACCCACGGCACCACGGTGTCGTAGCTGTTCCAGAGCAGGCCGAGGACGCCGTGCGGGCGCAGTACCCGGGCGATCTCCGGCAGCGCTCGGGAGTGGTCGAACCAGTGGAAGGCCTGCCCGACGATCACCGCGTCGACCGAGGCGTGCGCGAGCGGGATCGACTCGGCGGCGCCGACCATCGTGTCCACCCCGGACAGCTTGCGGCAGACCGCCAGCATCTCCTCGGACGGATCGACCGCCACGACGTCGTGCCCGAGGGCGGCGGCGACCTGGGTGAGCTTGCCGGTACCGGCGCCGAGATCGAGGATCTGCAGCCGCCCCGGCCCGAGGATCCAGGTCAGCGCGTCGGCAGGGAACGTCGGCCGGCCGGCGTCGTACGCGGCCGCGACGGCGCCGAACGAGTGCGCGCGTGCTGAGTCATCGGTGGTCATTACCGTAAATCATGCCGTAGCCGTGGCCTCGCGGGGCGTCACTCGCCGAGCTTCTTCTGCTGGATGTGTGCGTTGAGCGCGACCAGCTCGGGGTGAGCGGCCAGAATCGCGACCAGTTCGGCGCAGTCGAGGCGGCTCGCGTCGTGCTCCTCGATCAGCGCGGTGAGCAGTTTGCGGTCGTCCTCGGTGTCCAGCGTCAGCCGGTACCGCGCTCCGTCGGGGGTCCCACCGCTCCACGGCTGGTTCAGCAGCCGTACGTCGCCCGGCCGGTTCTGGTGCAGGTACGGCGTGACGTGCTCCCGGTCGACCGCGAGCGTCGCCTTCGCGTCGGCGTCCAGCAGGCGCGCGGCCGAGAACACCTCGTACTCCATCCCGCGCGGATAGGTCCGCTCCAGGGCGTTCGACAGGTAGAGGTCCGGATCGTCCTCGGCGCGCCAGCGGTCGACACCGGCGGCCACCACCGCGGAGTCGATCAGCGGACAGTCCGACGTCACCCGGACCACCCCGTCCAGCCCGTACTGCAAAGCCGCGCCGGCGTACCGGGAGAGCACGTCCTGCTCGCTGCCCCGGAAGACCGGCAGCCCGAGCTTCTCGGTCAGGATCACGATCGGGTCGTCGTCGACGTTGGTGGTGGTCGCCACGATCACCGGCAGGCCGGTCGCGACCAGCCGCTCCAGGTGGTACTCGAGGTACGTCCGCCCGGCGGCGGTCAGCAACACCTTGGCGGGAAGCCGGGTGCTGGTGGCGCGAGCCTGGGTGATGATGCCGATCGTCATTGAAACGCTTTCTTCGTCGTCCACTGGAACATGTCCCGGATCTCCGCCGGGTGAGCGAGGTTCTCGACACCCAGTTCGGTGTCGGTGAACTCGCGGGCCTGCTGCAACGGTACGTAGGGCTGGTCCAGCTCGGGCCACAGCCGCTTGATCCGGGCCTGTCCGCCGAACGAGGGGTGCTCGTTCTCCAGCAGCATCGGGTCGCCGTAGACGCCGGGCTGCAGACCGAGGGAGGCGCCGTAGAGGACCGCCGAGCTGAGCCGGTTGGAGGCGACCCGGCGGTGCTTGCGAAGCTCCTTGAGCTGTTTGAGCAGGAAGTCCCGGTCGGTCTTGCGCCAGTGCAGGCCGCGGTACCCGTGGGTGATGACGCGGAAGCCGGCCTGCTCGTAGACCTGCCGGATCGCCACGTTCTCGTACTCGTTCCAGTACAGGCAGACCGTCACCGGGCCCTGCTCGTGCTCGTTGATCGAAGCAACGATCCGGCCGTGGTCGCCGAGCACGTGCTGGCCTTCCCAGCCGTGGAACGGGTAGAAGATGGTGCCCTGGGCATCGTTCGCGGGCGCCGCCAGCTCGGGGTGCAGTTGCAGGAGGTAGAGCCAGGGCGCGCCGATCACCGAGTAGTCGCGCAGCCCCATCGACCAGCCGCGGCGCCGCACGCTGTCCGACCAGACGAACTTGGGCATCCCGGCGACGAACGCGGTGTTGTACGCGAAGCCGTCCAGGATGTTCCACCCGTGCTGCAGGTAGCCCCAGATCCGCGGCGAGCCGCGCAGGCCGGCGTACGCCGCCATCACGTGCGCGTGGCCGTAGAAGTGGTTGGCGTGGTGCATCAGAGCCGCCGGAGGCGCTTCACGACGACGCGGGCGGGGTTGAGGACGGCGTGACCGATCCGGTATGGCCGGGACCGCCGGATGCCGTCCAGCTGGCTCTCGAACCAGGTCGCCTGTTCGTTGGCATCGGCAAGCTCCTGGGACAGCCTGGCGATCGTGGCCAGCTGCTCCGCCTGACCCTGCGGCCGAAGGTTGTCAATGGCAACGGTCAGCTCGCCGGTCACCTCCAGTCCGGCCATCGAGGCGAGGCGTGCCGTCAGTGCCTGCGTGTCACCCGCCCATGGTTGCCGCGAGCCCGCTTCCTGTGCGCGACGGACGAACCGGGCCAGATGCTCCACGGCGCCGCCGGACACCACGACGCCACTGCCGAACAGCCGGTACGCCGTACCGTCGACGATCACGTTGTCCGGAGACGCGATCGCCGCCGACTCCGGATCGAGGGAGTGCAGCCAGCTCACATAGGCCGGCACCGTACGCCGCAGCGCCGCCTGGTCGTCGACTTTCAGTGCCGCCAGCAACTTCTCTTCCAGCAGTACGCCGTCGCCGACCGGAATCGCCTTGTCCGGAAGCGTTTCCGGCGCCTTGTCGCCGACCACGAAGTACCAGACCGGCGCCAGCTCGCGACCCAGTCCAGCGGTGATCGCATCCTGCACCAGCCGATAGGGGTCCATCAGGGTCGGGCCGCTGTGACGCGCGGCGACCGACCTGGCGATCGCCGAGGCGGTCAGCGGCCCGGTCGGTGACAGGAGAGCGAGGTCGGCCGCGACGAGATCGGGGTACACGCTGTAGACGGTGGTGGCGGCCGCCAGCGCGCCGAGCGCTGTCCGGATACCCGCCAAGCCGACCGGGGCCTCGAGCGCACCGCCCACCACGCCGGGCCAGTCCTCGTTGCGGGGAACCCCAGCGGTCACGTCCGGCTGGATCAACCGCTCGATGCCGAAGGCGTTCTCGGCGGCCAGCAGCAGCCGGCCACGAGGTGCCATCCGCGCCTTGAGCAGCGCGAGGCCTTCCGTCCAGGACATGGCGGGGGTGTCGGGGCCGATCAGCCGGGGCAGCCCGTCGAGGGCCACGACCACGTCGTACAGGTCGGTGCCGGTGAAGCGGTCGAGGGCGCCGCAGTACACCCGACCGCTGACGACCCGGGCGATCTGCTCGGCATCAGGAGCCGATCGGACCAGTACGTCGACCGTCGAGGCCCTGGTCGCGATCAGCTCGAGCAGTTGCAGGGAATGCGGCCCGACGACGAGCACCTTGTCGGTCGGTCGCAGCGTCGCGTCCAGCAGCGCGGCGGTCGCGGAGCCGCCCGTCGCCGGTCGTCCGTCGGAAGGCCGGAGGTCGGACCAGTTGAGCATCTCCGCGCCGACCATCAGCAGGCCTGAAGTAGTAGTCACCGCACCAGTTTCGTCAGTGTCTCGATCACCCGGTCGACGTCGGCGTCGGTCAGGTCGGGGAACATCGGCAGCGAGAGCTCCTCGCGGTAGAACTGCTCCGCGTTGGGGCACAGGCCGCGCTGGTAGCCCTGTTCGGCGAAGACAGGGTGCCAATAGACAGGAATGTAGTTCACCTGGACGCCGATCCCCGCGGCGCGCATCCCCTCGAACACTTCCCGCCGCCGGTCACCGAGGACCCGGACCGGGTAGAGATGCCAGGCGGGATCGACTCCGGCGCGCTGCACCGGCGTCCGGAGGCCGTCGACGGAGGCGAGGGCTTCGTTGTACCGCGCGGTGATCTCGGTGCGGCGCTGCTTGAAGGCGGCGAGCCGGCGCAGCTGCGACAGGCCGAGCGCGCAGGCCAGGTCGGTCAGGCGGTAGTTCACGCCGAACTCGTGCACCTCCTGGTGCCACGGGCCCTCGTCGGTGATCGCGAACCGGGCCGGGTCGCGGACCAGCCCGATGAAGTGGAACTCTTGCACCCGCTGGGCCACCGCGGGGTCCTTGGCGACGACCGCGCCGCCCTCACCGGTGGTGAGGTTCTTGGTCGGGAAGAAGGACAGCGTGGTGACGTCGGCGAGGTCACCGACCGGGCGGCCGCCGGCGAAGCCGCCGACGGAGTGGGCCGCGTCGTCCAGAGTCGAGGCGCCGACGCGGTCAGCGATCGGCTGGAGGGCCGCGTAGTCGGCGGGGTGACCGGCGTAGTCGACCGCGGCGATCACCTTGGTGCGGTCGGTGGTGACCGCGGCGACGGCGGCCGGGTCGAGCAGCGCGGTGTCCTCCTCGACGTCGGCGAAGACGATCTTGGCGCCGAGGATCGCGGCGGACGAGGCGGTCGCCACGAAGGTCATCGGGGTGGTCACCACCTCGTCGCCGGGGCCGACGCCCAGACCGGCGTACGCCATGTGGAGGGCGGCGGTGCCGGAGGTGCAGGAGATCGCCCGATGACCGCCGGTGAGCTCGGAGACGGCGTTCTCGAAGGCGGTCACGGCCGGGCCGGTGGTGAGCCAGTCACCGCGCAGTACGGCGGTGACGGCCTCGATGTCCTCCGCCGAGATCGACTGGCGACCGTAGGGAAGCATCGCTCAGTCCTCGAGGATCTTGCGGATCTCGTCGATCGAGTACCACTGGTTGTTGGTGTCCGACGCGTAGTGGAAGTCGGGCGCGACCGGGATGCCACCCGGCGGCGGGGTGTAGCCCCAGGAGGCCAGGTCGGGCTGCAGGACGAACCGGTTGCCGAGGGTCAGCGCCCGGCGGCCCTCCTCCGGGCTGATCATCTCCTCGTGCAGCTTCTCGCCCGGCCGCAGCCCGACGTCGTGCATCGTGGCGCCCGGCGCGATCGCCTCGGCCAGGTCGGTCACCTTCATCGACGGGATCCGCGGCACGTACAGCTCGCCGCCGGTCATCAGCTCGAACGAGTCGACCACGAACTCGACCGCGTCCGGCAGCGTGATCAGGAACCGGGTGCAGCGCAGATCGGTGATCGGCAGCGACTGACCGGCCTCGTGCAGAGCCCGGAACTTCGGGATGATCGAGCCGCGGCTGCCCATCACGTTGCCGTACCGGACCACACTGAAGCGGGTCTCGTACGCCGCCGCGTAGTGGTTGCCGTTGATGAACAGCTTGTCCGCGGTCAGCTTGGTCGCGCCGTACAGGTTGATCGGGCTGGACGCCTTGTCGGTGGACAGCGCGACGACGCGCTTGACGCCCGAGTCGATCGCCGCCTCGATCACGTTCTGCGAGCCGATCACGTTGGTCTGGACGAACTCCCACGGGTTGTACTCACCGCTGTCCACCTGCTTCAGCGCCGCCGCGTGCACGACGTAGTCGACCCGGTGCATCGCCCGCATCAGCCGGGCCCGGTCCCGCACGTCCCCGAGGAAGAACCGCAGCCGCGGATCGTCGCCGAACGCGGCCCGCACCTCCCACTGCTTCAGCTCGTCCCGGCTGAACACGATCACCCGCCGCGGGTCGAGGTGCTCCAGCGCATGCTGGATGAACGCCCGGCCGAAGGACCCGGTGCCTCCGGTGACGAGAATGTCGGAGCCGGTGAGGATGGACACGTCAGACCCTTCTGAGGCACATTTCCGAACCACGCGATCACACCGCGCAAGTCCGTACCTTAGCTGGCGGCCCCCGGCGCGCTGCCGTTCCCCTGTGCGGTGCGCGGATCGAACGGCGGGCCCGGCCGACCCGATACGGTCTGGGCGTGGATCGGGTGCTGCGGGTCGGGGTCAGGTGTGATGTCGGGGTGCGGCGTGGGGTGGGGCACGTGATGCGGAGCCTGGCGTTCGCGGAGGAGTTGCGGCGGCGTGGGGTCGAGGTGGTGTTCGTCTGCGACAGCCCGACCGTGCCTTGGGCGGATGCGCAGATCCGGGGGCGGGGGATCGCGGTCGAGGCGGCGGTGTGGACGCCGGACGAGCATGTGCGGCTGGTCGAGCGATTGGGGCTCGATGCGGTGGTGTTCGACTCCTATGACCTGCCGGGCGAGGTCTTCGGCGCCGTACGCCGGTCTGGGGTGCCCACGCTGGCGATCGTGGACGGTGACCTGCGTGGAGCCGATGCCGACCTGCTGGTGGACCAGAATCTGGGAGCAGAGTTCGACCAGCCCGTGCTGCCTGCGGGCGCGGTGAGGCTGGCTGGGCTCGACTACGTGTTGCTGCGCGACGACGTGCTGGCTCTCCGACCTTCCGACCCACCTGTACTCCGGCAGTCCGGGGTGCCCAAGGTGTTCGCTTTCTTCGGTGGCACTGACGCCTACGGCGCCGGACCGTACGTCGTACGCGCGCTGGCGGCGACAGGTGTGCCGTTCGAAGCGACAGTGGTTGCCCCCGGCGAGCAGTTGGTCGAGGCGATCTCCGCAGTGCCGCTGGAGGCCGAGCAGCGGGTGCAGGTGATCGGGCCGACCTCTCAGCTGGCTCAAGCCGTCGTGGAGTCTGACCTGGTAGTCAGCGCCTCCGGTACGTCGACCTGGGAGCTGCTGTGTCTGGGAGCCACCGCTGGTCTCGTGTGCGTGGTCGACAACCAGGAGATGGGCTACGAGCGAGCAGTAGCCACCGGGGCGGCAGCCGGCGTCGGCACACTCGCCGCGCTCAAGGCTGACCCGACAGAGGCGGCAGCAGTTCTGCGGTCTCTGCTGACAGACGCCCCACGGCGTACTCAGCTCGCTCAAGCCGGCTGGAAGCTGGTGGACGGCCAAGGCCGGGTCCGTGTAGCCGATGCTCTCCTGCAGTTGATCGACGCAGCTACCTGATCTCGTAGATCGTCGCGTCCAGCGTCGCGTGCCGCAGCCGCACGTACTGCTTCAGCTCCGGCGAGATCTCCCCGGCCAGGTTGTCGGCGTACAGCCAGCGCACGCCCAGCTTCCGCAGCCGCGCGATGATCGCCACCGACGGTGAGGTGAAGGTGGCGTCGTTCGCCGCGAGTTGCTCCTTGTTCCAGTACGGCACCTGACTCGGCTCGATCCCGGTGGTGGCCGAGATGCGGCTGGACCTGTTGGTCCGGACCCAGCCCTCGATCAGCACCTGCCGCTCGGACAGGGCCGCGATCCAGAAGTGCCGGCTGTCGCAGCTCTCACCCGACTGCGCGATGCAGTGCGCGTTGGTGGCGATCAGATCCTCGCGAGGCGTGTTCTCCTTCAGCCAGCGAGCAGCATCTGCCTGAGCCTCGGTCGGCCCGCCACGAGCGGGCCGGCCGTAGGCGATGTCACCCGCCTGCTCGGACACCAGCCCGAACAGGGGCAGCGTCATCGCACCGACCATGCCGGCAGTCACCACGGCCGCGCAGAAGGCCGTCGCCAAGCCGCCCTTGCGCCGACCGGCCTTCCAGCCGGCCGCAACCACCAGTCCGACCACCAGCAGCGCGGCAACCGTCCAGATCAACGGCTCCTTGACGCCTTGCAGCTCCGCAGAGGACCAACGAGCAAAGCCACAACCGATCAACCCGAGCCAGGCAGCCACCGCCACCAGTACGGCGCTGCGGCGGTCGTCCAGCCGCTCGACCAGCCGGGCCAGGCCGACGCAGGAAAGCACCGCCAGGAAGGGAAAAGCCATCCGGTAGAACGACAGTGGCTGACTGGTCACCAGCGCCGCCACGAAGCCACCGATGGCGAAGCCGGCCACATAGATCCCGCCCGCGTCCCGCCAGAACCTTCGCAGGAACAACACCCCGGCAACAGCGAGCCCCCAGGCCGCGAGGATCACCACCGCACTGATCAACTCGGCCCGCTGGTCGCTCTCCACCGCCGCCCGGATCGACTCGTACGGCGGGAGCTGGGTGAACAGGTCGCCGAACTTCACCTGCAACCCGGACGACTCACCGCCGAAGACGACCACCACCGACCCGACGAACAACCCCAGCGCGATCACCACGCCGAAGAACGCGTTGCGGGTCGACCGCCGGAACAGGAACACCAGCAAGAACCCGCAGACAGCCATCGGCAGCACGGTCGCCTTGGCACCCGCCGCGGCGAGCGCCACCAGGAGCAGCAACAACCAGCGACTCCGCGGCGGTTGCTTGCGCAGCAGGTCGATCGCCAGCACCGCCAGTACGAGGGCGAACATCAGGCCCAGGTTCTGGGTAGGGCTCAGATAGGCCCCGGAGACCATCGAGACCCCGCCGATCGACAGATCCTTCAGTGGCTCCAACGCCCCGCCCAGACCCGCGACCAGGATGGCGAGCGGCCCGGCCCACACCGCGGCAGCACTCTCACCGGGCTGGACGAAACGCTGCATCACCGCGAAGACCAGCCCGCAGCCCGCCAGCGCGAACGGCAGCCAGACCAGCGTGTAGATCAGTTGAGTGAGCTCGACCCCGGTCGCCCACGACGTCGCCGCGGTGAGCTGGTGGAAGAACGTGTGGAACTTCATCGGCTCGCCGCCGAGCCACAGCGGCACGACCGGTACGTCGGCCTTCGCGCTGGCCGCGAGCGCCTGGTGGAAGGCCATCCCTGGATCGCTGACCGACGGATCCGTGTACGCCGGTGCGTAGCGCTCCGGCCCGTTCCGGTAGATCGCGAACAGCACCAGCGCGGTCGCCAGCGAGGTCAACCAGGCGGTCAAGGGCGCCAGCGGAGCCTCGACCCGGCGCCAGACCCGGTTGCGTACATCGCGATCGAGGACACCGAGCACGAGCACGATCGGTGCCCATCCCCAGGCCCAGCGCTGCAGCCCGACCGAGGACGCGGCGAGGTACACGATCAGCTGGGCCGCTGTCCCGATCGCGAACCCGGCAGCGAAGTCCTCCACCAGGTTGCGGCGGTAGGCGCCGACCAGTCGCCAGATCACCAGGCCGGGCAGCAGCACGGCCACCACGACGTACAGACCGAACTTGGCCACGTCGAAGACCGGCGCGCGGGAGAGCAGCAGCACCAGGACCAGCAACAGCACCGGTAGTGCCGCCATCCGCCCGGCGAGGGTGCCGGCCCCGGTTTCCCTCGGCCCGCGCCGTCGAGCCCTGGAGTGCATGCCGGTCACCCTAATGCCGCGACGGCTCCGATGCGTAGGCGGACTGTTACTCAGCGAAGCTCGTAGATCAGCGCGTCGGCCGTCCTGAAGCGCAGGGTGGCCAGACTGTTCAGGGTGCTTGAGACGATCGTCTGAGTCGGGTCGGCGTACAACCAGCGGACGCCGTACTTCTCCTGCAGCACCCGCAGGTTGTCCCGGGTCGGCGCGACGAAGACGATGTCGTTCTCCTGCAGCCTGGCCTGGTCCCAGAACGGCAGCGAGTTCGGGCCCATCCCGGTGCCGGCGACCAGGTCGTTCAGAGTGTTGGTGTAGGCCCAGCCTTCGAGCAGCACGTGCCGTTCCGACAACGCCGAGATCCAGAAGTGCCGGGCGTCGCAGCCGATCGTGTTCTTCATCGCGCAGTGCGCGTTGGTCGCGATCAGTTCTCCGGGTGCCGCGTGGTCGCGCAGCCAGCGGGCCGCTTCGGCCTGGCTGCTGGTCGGTCCGAGCAACTGCTTGTCCGTCTGCGGCGCGAGCGTGACCGGCCGGTACTGCGCCATCGCCTGCACCGGAAGGAACAGGCCGGCTCCCATCCCGGCGAGCAGGAAGGACGCCAGCGCGATCCGGGTCGGCCGGCCCCGGCGATGACCGAGTTTCCACAGGCCGGTGACGGCAGCCGCGACCAGGAGCAACAGCCCGATCGTCCACACCCAGGGCCCGATCAGCCCCTGAAGCGATCCGTCGGCCTGCCGGAACGGCTTGGCGTCCGCCCGGACGATCGCCCGGGCCGCGGCGGTGGCGCCGATTCCTCCCAGCACCGAGGCGAGCACGATCAGGTCGGACCGCTTGTCGGCGAACCAGAACACGACCATCCACACGCCGGCCGCGGCCAGCGCCGCGATCACCGGTACGGCGGTGCGGTGGAAGTACAGCTGGCTGGTCCCCGGCTGGTCGGTCAGGATCATCGCGCAGAAGCCGGCGATCGAGATGCCGACCAGGAAGATCGTCCCGGGGTCGCGGAACCAGCGGGCCGAGCTGCCGAGCAGCATCACCAGTCCGGCCGTGCCGAGCACCAGCCCGAGGCAGGCGGTGATACCGCTGATCCACATCGCGCTGTGGTCGAACTGCCCGGACGGCAACGGATCGGCGATCTGCGGGTAGATGCCGATCTTGGCGAACGTCACCCACGGCTTCACCGCCAGCCCGGACGAGTGCATGCCGAAGACCACCACGATCGAGGCGGCGAAGAGCCCGCCCAGCACGGCGGCGATGAGCAGGGCGACCCCGGACAGCCGGCCGTAGCAGAGCCGGATGAAGACGACCAGCGCGAGACCGCAGATGATCAACGGCAGCACGGTTGCCTTCGAGCCCGAACCGGCCGCGGCGATCACGACGAACAGCAACCACGAAGAGGGCGCGCTGCGGTCGCGCAGCAGGTCGATCCCCATGATGGCGAGCAGCACGACCAGGGCTCCGCCGAGGTTCTGCGTCGGGCTGCCCCAGACGTAGTTCATCAGGCCCTCGGACAGCAGTGATGCCTGTGGATAAACGCTGACCGTGCCGCCGACGGCGGCCACCGCGATCGCCAGCGGACCGGCCCAGCGTGAGCTCGGGGCCAGCCGGTCGGTGAGCGCGAAGATCAACGCCAGCCCGGCGATCAGCAGTGGTACCCAGCCGATGGTGTAGACGAGGTCGGTCAGGTCAATGCCGGTCGCCCACGAGGTGGCAGCCGTGAACTGGTGCCAGAAGTAGTGATAGTCCATCTGCTCGCCTGCGACGTACGGCGCCTGCAGTGGGAAGTCGTACTTCGCACTGGCCGACAGTGCTTGATGGAAAGCCATGTCAGGCGAGTTGGAGCGTGCATCTGTATAGGGCGCCGGCAGCAGGTTGCGGTAGCGGCCAGTGCCGTACAGCGGGAGCGCGCAAGCCAGCACGATCAGCCAGGCGGTCAGCGGGTGCACCGGTCGATCGACCTTGCTCAGCACTCGCCGGCGCCAGGCCGGGACCGAGACACCGACCAGCAGGACGGGAGCTGCCCACAGCCAGGCCCACTGCTGCAGTCCCAGTGGGGCGACGGCCATGTAGACCAGCAGCAGGATGGACACGCCGACCAGCGCTCCGGCCGCGAGGTCCTCGATCAGGTTGTGGCGTGACGGGCTGGCCAGCCGCCACAGGATGAAACCGGGCAGCGTCAGCCCGAAGACCCAGAACCGCAGCAGCGCCACGATGCTGTCCCCGGACGCGTGCCCAGCCATCAGCCAGATCGACAGCACGGCCAACGCGACACCCGCGCCGGCCTTCACCAAGCGCGCGGTCAGTGTCTCCGGCCCTTGGCGAGCAGGGGCCTGCGGCGGCCGGATGAAACCTCTGAACTTCCGCGACGAAGCCCGCAACCGGGCGGCCTCCCGGAGCCGAGTCTCCTCGATCTCGCGGGCTTCCTCCAGCTGACGGGCACTGTCACGCCGCAGGGCTGCCTGGCGCCGGCGATCGGCGAGGCTGCCGGGCGCATCGCCCGTCACGATTGACACTGGAGCAGCCTATCCGCGCACCAGCCGAGTAATCTCCCCGCAAGGGAGGTCCTCATGCCGGTCAGCCAGCCTGTCCTGTCCGTCGTCGTGCCGATGTACGACGAGGAGGAGGTGCTGCCGATCTTCTTCGAGCGGATGCACCCCCTACTGGACGGTCTGGGCATCGACTACGAGGTACTGGTGGTCGACGACGGCAGCCGGGACAGGACAGCGGCCCTGGTTACCGAGGCAGCCGGCCACTGGCCGCAACTGCGACTGGTCCGCCTGCTTCGCAACTCCGGCCACCAGGCCGCTCTGTCGGCAGGCTTCCGCCGGGCGCGCGGTGAGTACGTCGTCACCATCGACGCCGACCTGCAGGATCCACCGGAGGTCATCGCCGAACTGCTCGCCGCTGCCCGCGACCAGGACGTCGACGTCGTGTACGGCGTCCGCTCCGACCGCTCCAGCGACTCCTGGCCGAAGCGCACCACCGCCCGGCTGTACTACCGGCTCATGTGCCGCCTGGTCGGCAAGCAGATCCCCTTCGACGCCGGCGACTTCCGCCTGGTCTCGCGCCGGGTCGTGGACGCGGTGAACGCCCTGCCCGAGGACGGCCGGGTCTTCCGGCTGGTGATCCCGTGGCTGGGCTTCCCGAGCGCCGAGGTCGCCTACGTTCGCGCGGAGCGGGCGGCCGGCGTGACGAAGTACAACTGGTCGAAGATGTTCCGGCTGGCCTTCGACAGCGTGACCGCCTTCTCGGCGGCGCCACTGAGGCTGGCCACCTGGCTCGGTCTGCTCGGCGGGCTGCTGTCTTCCGGGGTGGTGGTCGCCGCACTGATCATCAAGCTGGCTGGGCGCAGCGTTCCCGGCTGGACGTCGACAGTGCTCGCAGTAGGAGTCATCGGTGCGATCCAGCTGCTGTGCCTCGGCCTGCTGGGCGAGTACGTCGCCCGGTTGTTCCAGTCGAGCCAGCGCCGGCCACAGTTCCTGGTCGGGTACGACAGCCTCGAAGACCCTGGTCACCACAGCTTCCCAGAGGTGATCGAGACCCCCGAAACCGACCAGCGGTAAGCTCCGGACCCATGCCGGAGCTGTCACCCATCCCGTTCGTCAAGGCATTCCTGGCAGGTGACGAGCTGGCCTACGTGAGCCAGTCCTTCAGCTCTGCCGCCGTCACGGGTGACGGTCCGTTCACGGCTCGCGCGACCGAGCTGATCACCAAGCTCACCGGCGGCATCGCGTCGTTGCTGACCACCTCGTGCACGCACGCGCTGGAGCTGACCGCGTTGCTGCTCGACCTCGCGCCGGGGGACGAGGTGATCATGCCGTCGTTCACCTTCGTCTCCACCGCCAACGCCTACGTACTGCGGGGCGCGGTCCCCGTCTTCGTCGACATCCGGCCGGACACGCTGAACCTGGACGAGACCCGGCTGGAGGCCGCTGTCACCGCTCGGACGAAGGCGATCGTGGTGGTCCACTACGCGGGTGTCGCGGCCGCGATGGACGAGGTGCAGGCGGTCGCGGCGAAGTACGGGCTGGCAGTGATCGAGGACAACGCGCACGGGCTCGGCGGGTCGTACCGCGGTCGCCCGCTCGGCTCCTTCGGGTTGATGGCGACGCAGTCGTTCCACGGGACCAAGAACGTGCACTGCGGTGAAGGGGGCGCGCTGGTGCTCAACGACGCCGGCCTGGTCGAGCGGGCCGAGGTGATCCGGGAGAAGGGCACGAACCGCAGCCAGTTCTTCCGCGGCCAGGTGGACAAGTACCGCTGGGTCGACATCGGTTCCAGCTACCTGCCGGCCGATCCGCTGGCCGCCTTTCTGACGGCCCAGTTGGAGCAGTTCGAGCAGATCCAGGCGCCTCGGTACGCGATCTGGCAGCGGTACGACGAGGAGCTCGCCGTCTGGGCCGCGTCGCGAGGTGTCGGCGTACCGACCGTGCCTGCCGAGTGTGCGCATCCAGCACACCTTTACTACTTGCTGATGCCGACACACGAGGATCAGCAAGGCCTGATAGCCCACCTGCGGGAGCTCAACATCAGCGCACCGTTCCACTACGTCCCGCTGCACTCGTCACCAGCCGGTGAACGCTATGGCCGAGTCGCGCCGGGCGGCTGCGAGGTCACCGACCGGGTCAGCGACAGACTCGTGCGGCTGCCTCTGTTCAGCCAACTGACAGCGGCTGAACAGACACGGGTGATCGAGGGCGTCACCTCCTACGACCTGGTGGCCGCATGAGCTGGTACGACGCCCTGGAAGCCGGCGAGCTGACCAGTACGCCGGGGGAGTACGAGGCGAAGCGTTTCGGCGTCTCGGTCGACCGCATCTCCGTGTCGGCCTCAGCCGGTACGCCGCTCGACGAGGTGCTCGCCGCTGTCGACAAGTCCTCCGCCGACGTCGTCGTACTGCGCTACCCCGCCCGTGAGGTGACCTGGTTCGCGGCGCTCGCCACCGGGTCGCGGACGGCGCTGCTCGCGGACAGCCTTGTGTACTGGGCGCTACCGGTCGGCAAGGGGCGTCGCCCGGCACCGCTGGCCGGGTTCAACGCCAGCCTGGAGAAGGAGGTCGACGACGGCCTCGTGGACGACCTGGTCGGCGACATTTTCGGCGACTACGGCAACCACTACTGCGCCAACCCGCTGTTCAAGCGCTCGGAGGCACTGGCCGGGTATCAGGAGTGGGCCCGGCGCAGCGTCGCCGAGTCAGGTGCCGTCGTACTGCGTGGGCCGGATCGCCGGGTGCTCGCTCTGGCGACGGTCGACCAGCAGCGGTCGTGGACCGAGGTCCAGCTTGCCGGGGTGGTTCCGGCCGAGCAGGGCCGCGGGCGGTACGGGCACCTGCTCGCAGCGGTCGAAGATGCCAGTACCGGCACGCGGTTGGTGATCTCCACGCAGGGACATAACACTGGGGTGCAGAGGGCATGGGCGAGGTACGGGTTCGAGCCTGTGCATACCCTGCTGACAGTGCACTTAGTAGCCGATCGGCTACTGCTAGCATGACGAACCGGAAAGACTGAGCCGAGGAGACCGAAGCAGTTGTGACGCCGCGGCTGAGCGTGGTTGTGCCGTTCTACAACGTCGGGGAGTACATCGGGGCCTGCCTCGATTCGATCGCCCGGCAGACCTTCGCCGACTTCGAGGCGATCCTGGTCGACGACGGATCGCCGGACGACAGCGCGGCGATCGCCAAGGGGGTCTGCGCCCGCGACTCCCGGTTCCGGATCGTCGAGCAGCACAACCAGGGGCTCGGACCGGCCCGCAACACCGGCGTACGGGAAGCCCGCGGTGAGTACCTGACCTTCGTCGACAGCGACGACCTGGTCAGCCGGCACGGCTTCGAGCGGTTGATCCACAGCCTGGACGAGACCGGCTCCTGCCTGGCCGGCGGCAACGCGCGGCGGTTCAACAACAGTGCCGGCGTCCGGCCGTCGTGGATCCACCGGCTGCCGTTCGCCAAGGACCGGATCGCCACCCACGTGATCGAGACGCCCGACCTGATCCTCGACCGGATGGTCTGGAACAAGGTCTACCGGCGGTCCTTCTGGGACGAGCACGGCTACCGGTTCCCCGCGATCCGCTACGAGGACTACCCGGTCACTCTGCAGGCGCATCTGGACGCGGTCACCGTCGACGCGCTGGCGGTGCCGGTCTACTACTGGCGCGAGCGCGAGTCCGGCGAGTCGATCACCCAGCAGAAGTTCCAGTTCGGCAACCTGGCCGACCGGGTCACCTCGGCCGAGCTCGTGCTCGACCTGATCGACTCGGGGCAGGCGGGGCTGGGCGAGATCAGGCGGCGCGTGCACTCGCACTTCACCCAGATCGACATGCTGACGCTGATGATGGCGTTCGGCACCGTGCCGGAGACCGAGGAGCAGGAGCTGGTGCAGCTCGCCTCCCGGTTCCTCGACCGGCTGGACGGCTCGGTGCTCGCGAGGGCCCACGGCTACGACCGGCTGCAGCACGCCGCGCTGCGCGCAGGGGATGTCGACCTGCTCCGCCGGCTGGCGAACTTCCGCAACGACGGCGGGCTACGTGGGGGTGCACGCGCACTGGCCAAACCGGGCCGGCGCCGGCACTTCGAGCACAACTACCCGGGCGTGCACGAGCCGAACACGGCGATCCCGCGCTCGCTCTACCAGTTGCCGGCGCGTGAGCTGACGCTCGCGACGACCGTGCAGGAGGTCGCTTGGCGCGACGGCGGCCTGTCGATCAAGGGCACCGCCGAGATCCGCCACCTGGCCACGGACGCCTCGTCGGTCCTGCGCATCGCGCTGGTCGTCGACGGCACCGAGACGCCGCTGGCCGTCCGCCGGTACGACGCCACCGACTCGCACGGCGACATGGCTCCGGTCGGGTTCGAGGTACGCCTCGACAAGCCGCTGCTGGCGAAGCTGAACGCGACCGGAGTACCGGCGCACTTCGCCGTACGGATGAAGTCGGGGAAGGCGCGGCGGGAAGGAAGACTGCGAGGCCAGAAGGCCGGCAGTCCCGGCTGGCCGCCCGGCAACTGGATCTCCCCGAGCAGCTGGGTCCAGCCCGGTCCCGGGGCCGACGGCGCGTTCGTACTGCGCCGGATGGTCGACCCTTGCCGGTTGACCTCCGTCGAGCAGTACGAGGACGCCCTTGTGCTGCGTGGCCGGCTGCCGGCCACTCTGGACGATCCCAGCCTCCAGCTGACCAGGCCACTGTCGGGACAGGACCAGGTACTGCCGGTCGAGCTGTCGAGCGACCGGCGGTTCAGCGTACGGATCCCGTTCGGTCCGATCATCGCGGAGACCAACCCCGACGACCCGTTCAGCCAGCGCACCACCTGGGCGTTCCGGCTGGTCGGCAGCGACGGCACCGAGAAGCTGCTGCTGTGGACGGCCGACGAACAGGCCGCCAACCACTTGGAGAAGGGCCGGCTGATCTCGCTGACCCGCTCGACCGGCGGCTACGTCAACCTGCACGAAGGTCCCTCCCGGGTGGTCGCCGACCGGGCCGCGGTCGTTGCTGAGCGCAACGAACTGCGGATCAGTGGGCCGTTGACCGAGGTCACCCACAGTTTCAGCTGGCGGCGCTATCTGGACGACTCCGACGACCACCTGGACGTGGCCTGCCGCAGTAGGCTGTCGGACGGGAACTGGACGGCTTCGGTGAAGCTGCCCGCGCTGGTCCCGGACAATCCGGTCGCCCACGCGGTCGATCCGCTGGCGAGTCTGGCGGACTGGGTGCTGTTCGCGGTCGCCGCGGACGGTTCGGCGCAGGCGGTGCAGTGCGAGCCGTTCCTGGCCGGCCGGTTGCCGCTGGTGATCGAGCAAGCCGGGCACACGCTCGGAGTCCGGCCGCACGCAGGCACTCTTCACGTCGAGGTTCGCTGATGCACCATCACAATCACTACTACGGTCAGGCGCACATCCTGGCCCGGTACGCCGGGCTGAACGACGAGTACCCGCCCCGCCTGCGCGGCTACCTGCAGCACGGCTGGAACATCGGCGACGGCTGGAACCCCGTGCACGAGTTCTACGACGGCGCCTGGCGGTTCACCTGGAGCGACGCCCCGCGTCGCCGCGGGCACGCGCTCGGCCGGCGGAACTACCACAGCATCGGCGCGCCGTTCCTCTATCTGCTCGACCTCGAGCCCGAGCTCGGCGTGGTGCCGGAGGAGGAGCGGGAAGGCACGCTCTGGTTCCTGTTCCACGGCTGGGAGGGCGGCAAGATCGAGGGCGACCACAAGCGCCTGATCGACGAGATCCGCGAGACCGAGCCCGGGCCGGTCACCTTCAGCCTGTACTACACCGAGTACGACCGGCCGGAGATCCGCAAGTCCTACGAGGACGCCGGGTTCCGGGTGGTCTCCTTCGGGCGGCGAGGATTCTCCTACGAGGGCACGGATCCGCGCTTCCTCTACAAACAGCTCGCGGAGCTGCGCAAGCACAAGCGGGTGGCGGCGAACAGGCTGTCGACCGCGGTCTTCTACGGGATCGCGGCGGGTTGCGAACCGGCCGTGTACGGCGATCCGATGCAGATGGCCGGCGAGAACCCGCTGTTCGGCGGCGAGGCGCGGATCGCGCGGCTGTGGCCCGAACTGCTGGGCAAGGAGATCGACCTGGCGGCCGCGCGGGCGACCACCGAGCTGGAACTCGGCGTGCCGTGGCTGATGCCGCCCGCCGAACTGCGGATGTTGTTCGATTGGAGAGAACGTGTCTGACAACCAGCTGGCCGTCGAGGTGGTTCGCGGTGAGATGCAGCCGTGGAGCGACTACAGCGGCAAGCGCGGTGCCGTCGGCGGCCCGGTGCTCCGGGCGCTGCTGACCGACGTACTCCCTGCTGGGGCACGCACCTTGATCGTCGGCCCGCACGCGGCCGACCTCGTCGCCGTCGCGGTCGAGCAGGCGTCGAGCGCGACGATGCTGGTCCGCTCTGTCTCGGACGCCTCCGCGCTGGCCGAGCAGTTCCCCGGCCTGCAGGTGATCGCGGGCGCACTCGACGGCCTCAGCGGTCCGGCGTACGAGGCGGTCGTCGCCGTCGACGGGCTGGACCGGGTGCTGGGCTACGACAGCGACGACCTCACCTGGCCGGAGCGCCTCGACTCCCTCGGCGCACTCTGTACGCCGGAAACCGTGCTGGTGCTGGGCTTGGAGAACGAGTTCGCCCTCACCAGCCTGCTCGATCGCCGCCCACCGCTGGACCGTCACGGCGACGACGAGTGGCGCCCGCTGCACGACGACCCGGCCCGCCCGGTCTCCGCGGTCCAACTGGCCGCTGAACTCAACCGGGTCGGTCTGCCGTTGCAGAGCATCTATTCGTCCTTCGCCGACAAGACCTTGCTGGCAGTCGACGTCGCGGCGGCCGCGCGACCAGGAACCCTGCCGGCCCGCCTGGCCACGCAGGCGCTGGAGTCTACCGACATCCCGCTCCTCGCCCCGATCGCGGAAGCCGCGGATTCAGCCTCCCGAGCCGGCCTCCTGGCCTCGACCTCGAGCGGCTGGCTGGCGGTCACCGGCCTCCCCGTCAAGCACACGATCTACAGCGACGCCGGCCCCGCCGTCCTCACCGCAACCCAGACACCCACCGCGTCAGAGGTTGGTTGGTCGATTGCTGCCCGGGTCACCGACACCTCGGCAGGTGACGACGCTGGTGAGGTTGCCGACGCGACGCCCCGGCCTTCGATCCGTGGTGTCGTCTACGACGCAGCGGTCGTCCCGGCCGAAGTCTCCGGCGGTATCAGCGTCGAGACCGTGCTCCACCGGCTGGCCGCCGCCGAGGATGTGCCCGCGTTCCGCGCACTGGCCGCGCGCCTCGGCGAATGGGCCCTCGCGCAGACCGGTCAGGTCGTCCTCCGCTGGGACGACATCGCCATCGACGGCGACTCCTTCGGTTTCGGCGTATCGGGCTGGACCGCCGACGCGTCCCGCACCGACCTGCTGGCAGCAGCCTGGCAGCGCTTCCACGCGCGCCTGATCGACAACCACCGCCGTCACCCCTGGCCGCCGTGGATGATCGGGGACGACCTCGTCAGCACCTGGCTGGCAATGTCCGGCGTCCCCGACGCGGAAGTTGCCAGCGGCAAGGAAATCGCCGGCGCGCTGACCGCCGCGCTCGGAACGGCCGAGATCCAGGCGCCCGACGTACGGACCGCCCTCGCCGACGCCGAGCGGGCGAGGCGCGAACTGTTCGAGCTGCAGGGGCACGTGTTCGGTCTCGAGCGCACGCTCGGCTTCCGCGACAAGGCGCTCAAGACCCGCGAGACCCGGCTGCGGGAGCTGCGCCTGCAGGTGCAGAAAGCGAACGCCGAGCGCACCCGCTTCCGCAACTCCCGCGCCTTCGCCGTCACCACGCTGATCCGCAAGGCCGCGCTGATCCGCAACCCGCGCAAGTTCGCCTACAAGGTCAAGCGCCGGCTGCAGAAGAAGCTGGGCAACCGCTTCTAACGGCGCGCGATCAGCAGCTGATGGGTGTCCGGCCAGTCGACCGGTTCACCCTGGAGCGAGCTGAGGGACGCGACCGGGGCGATCCGGTTCTCGATCACCCAGTCGTTCCGCCACGCCTTCGACGCCGGGTCGACGGTGAAGCCGGCGTTCTCGGCGATCTCCGACCAGCCGGCGAAGTTCAGCCCGCAGAACTGCTCGTGGGTCTCGCTCAGCCAGTTGTCCACATAGTCCTTGCGGGTCAGGAAGTCCATCGCGTCGGCCAGCCGCAGTACCAGCTCGCCGCCGCGGACGGAGTACTCGAACGGCACGGACGCGTTCCGCCGGAAGTCCTGGGCGAACTGGAAGAACCGTGCCCTGGTGGACAACCTGCGGATGTACGCCGCCGGGTCGGCCAGCGCCTCCAGCTCGGCCGGCGCGTCCGGGTTCTCCCCGTCGCTGTCGTCCAGCGCCAGTACGACGCTGCGCTCCGGCTCGGCCGGACCGCAGACGTCGGAGTTCACCCAGACGCCACCCGGTGCCGTGTGCGCGAACAGCCCGTCGGCGAAACGCTGCACGGTGTCCGGGCGCGAGCCGTCGGCGTACGACCAGATCTCGTGGGTCAGGGCCAGCGTGAGGGTGGTGTCGATCGAGCGCGCCGGGAAGACCGCCGAGCCGAGCATGTTGCGCTGGTAGAAGTAGACGTTCGGGTTCTGGAAGAGCCCTTGCTCCTTCTTGTGCACGCATTCGGCGTACAGGTGCCGGGCGACCTCGACCCCGATCAGGTCGGACTCGTGGAAGCGAGGGTCGGCGTCGACCAGTTGCAGCGTGGCGCCGGTCGCGCAACCGATGTCGAGGATCCGCCCGGGCCGGACGAAGTCCTTGAGCTGCAGCCATTTCCGGTCGGCCGCGGTCTCGAAGGCATCGGCGTAGGTCTTGTAGTCGCGGGTGGTGGTGAGCCCGCCGTCGTCACCGACCACCGGGTCGTTCACGCAGCGCTGGATGTGCGCGTCCAGGTGGTAGCGGTCGAAGACGTCCACGGTGGCCGGATGGGCCAGCTTCCGCCAATCGTTGTTGCCCTCAGCAATCATCAGCAGCACGTCCCAGGGCCGGTGCTGGTCCTCGGGCTCGACGCCGATCACCTGGTAGCCGAGCTGTTCGTAGAGTTTGGCCACCTCCGGTGTCGAACAGGCGACGATCGTGTTGCCCGGATGCAGCTGGACCTGGTCGTCGGTACCGGCCTCGACCGCCTTGATGGTGACATCGGCGAAGTCGTCAGTGGGTGGGGTGTCGACCACACCGATCACCAGCGACCGGATTCCGACCGCCACGCTGAGCCGCTCGATCGCGGCCTCCCGCCGGTCGAAGGGCACCGGGTTGCGTTTGGTGGTGTGGTGGTTGGCCGAGGTGACCGCCCAGACGATCGTCGCGTCGTACCGGCGCAGGAACTCCGCCTGGAACCGGGTCAGCACGTGGTGCCGGCCCGGGAAGAGCAGGTAGTCCATCTCAGTCGACCTCACGCTTGATGTCGGGGTGGGCGTCCACGTCGGTCCGCTCACGAATCACGTACGTCGGCCGGCCCATCGAGCCGGAGTGCAGGCGTCCGACGTACTCGCCCAGGACGCCGAGGGCCAGCATCTGGGCACCGGAGAACAACGCCACCATCGACGCGATCGTGGTGAATCCGGCCACCGTGGTCGCGCCGGTGACGTACTTGACGATGATCACGCCGAACAGCCCGACCCCGAAGACGGCGCAGATGAAGCCGAGATAGCCGACCAGCCGCAGCGGTTCCACGGAGTACCCGGTGATCAGCGTGAGCGCGTGCTTCATCAGCATCCAGGTCGTGTAGTTCGACTGGCCGGCCGCCCGTGACTCCATCCGGACGGTGGTCTGCGCGATCCGGGTGGTCGACCAGGACAGCGCCACGTCGACCGAGGCGTGCGGGCCGTCCAGCCCGTCGAACCCGTCCCGCAGGAAGGTCCGGAAGGCCCGGAACGCGCTGATCGACCGGGCGTCGCGCACCGCCATCGCCGACGCCAGCGCGCCCTTGACCAGCCGCGACGAGAAGCTCCGGGCGAACCCGTGCTCCTCCTCGGCCGGTACGCCGTACACCAGGTCGACGTCGTCGGTCAGCGCCCGCAGCAGCACCGGCACCTGGTCGGCGGGATGCTGCAGATCGTCGTCCATCGTCACGACGACCTCGTACCGCGCGTTGCGCACGCCCGCGATCAACGCGTTGTGCTGCCCGTAGTTCCGCGCCAGCCGCATCGCCCGGACCTCGGCGTACTTGTCGGCCAGTTCGCTCGCGACCGGCCAGGTGTCGTCCGGACTGCCGTCCACCACCAGCACGATCTCGAACCCGGTCGTCGCCCCCGGCAGAACCTCGACCAGCCCCTCCACCAGCCGCGGCAGGGTCGCCGCCGACCGGTAGCACGGCACCACAACAGAGACGAGCACAGCCAGCCTTCCCGTGGGATCCAGTAACGAAGGATCGACCGGTGCGATTATTCCACTGATGACTATTCCTTCCGGCCACGCACGCTGCCTCGCCGTGATGCTGGCCGCCGCCCTCCTGCTGTCGGCCTGCCGCTCCACCGCGCCCTCGTCCGCATCTGGGGCTCAGGCCGCCAGCACGAAAACTGCGAGCAGCACGCCCGATCCTCCGCAGTACCGCTTCGAGGCCAGCCAGCTCCAGGCCGCCCTGCCGACGACGTATTTGCGTCAACGCCTCGACGTGGGTAGCCACTTCATCGATCTCCGGACCATGCGCCAGCGCGAGGACCCGTTGGCCGGGCTGACGGTGGAACCGCAGAGCTGTCGCGCGATGATCCGGACCGGTGGCTTCACGGTCGAGTCGGTGGCAAGCTTCCGGTCCGACACCCCAGCGGCCCTCGGTACCGCCGAAGTAGGCGCCGCCGGTACGGAGGCCTTCGTCAACGCCGTTCTGTACGAGCTGACCGGCGCGGAGGCGGAACGCTATCACCGTCTTCGCTTCAAGTCGGCGCCCGAATGCCGCCGGATCTCAGTCGGCTCAGGGACGGCCCAGGCGTCGATCGAGGAGCGCCCGCTGACCGAGTTCGGCGCCGGGTCGCGGTACATCGTCAGGACCTACCCGAAAGCCGGCCGGTCGTGGGTCGAACGAACTCTGTTCTTCCGCACTCCTACCTACGCGGGTGAGGTTCGGGCTTTCGGCCGGGTCGGATCCGAGGCCGACTTCCTTGCCTTCGCCCGAATCATCCGGGATCGGGCTGCGGCGCAGTTGCGTTAGAGGTAGCTGGTCAGAGCAAGTCCCAGGTCAGGGCGGTTCCGGCCGGTACGTCGGTGCGGAACGGGCGGCCCTCGACTGTGGAGTAGGCGTCCGGCTGGAGTCCGCCGGCGGGGCGGACCGAGCGGACGTTGTCGGGGGAGACGAGCTCGCCGGCCTGCACGTCGCGGGTGACGTAGAGGGAGCGGCGGAAGCGCAGTACGTTCTGCTCGGCCTGTTTCGGGCCGATGGTCGGCTCACCGAGGGCCTCGTGGGCGATGGTGGTGCCTTCGACCAGGGCCCGGACCTCGGGCGGCTCGAGGGAGAAGGCGGAGTCGACGCCGCCGTCGGAGCGGGACAGGGTGACGTGCTTCTCGATCACCGTCGCGCCGAGGGCGACGGCCGCGATCGAGGCGCCGATGCCCATCGTGTGGTCGGACAGGCCGACCTGTACGCCGAGCGCGTCGCGCAGGACCGGGATGCCGCGGAGGTTCGACTGGTCGGCGGGGGCCGGGTAGCTCGCCGTACAGGAGAGGACGACGAGCTGCTCGTTGCCGGTGGAGCGAGCGGCCCGGACAGCAGCGTCGATATCGGTCAGCGTCGCCGATCCGGTGGAGATGATCACCGGCTTGCCGGTCGCGGCCATGGCGCGGACCAAGGGCAGGTCGCCGATCTCGTTCGAGGCGACCTTGTAGGCCGGGACGTTCAGCTTCTCCAGCAGATCGATCGCGGTCTGGTCGAACGGCGACGCGAAGGCGACCATGCCGAGCGAGTTCGCCAGCTCGAACAGCGGCTCGAACCAGGACCACGGCGTGTGCGCCTCTTCGTACAGCTCGTGCAGGTGCCGATCGGCCCACAGCTTGTGGTCACCCGGCAGCCGGAACGCGGGCAGGTCGACGTCGAGCGTCATCGTGTCGGCCGTGTAGGCCTGCAGCTTCAGCGCCTGGACGCCGGTGTCGCCCATCGCCCGGACGATCTCCTTGGCCCGCTCGAAGTCACCGTTGTGGTTGCCCGACATCTCCGCGATCACCAGCGGCCGGTGCTCCGGGCCGATCGGGACGCCCCCGAAATCGATGGTCCGGGTGGCGCTCATCTCTGCTCCTTCGGTTGACGGCGGTCTGCCCTGGCCAGCTTGATCGGCAGCACGGTGACCTCGCGCCCGCCGGCGGACCGGAGCTCCGGCTCGCCCTCGGTGAAGCGGAAGCGCCGGTTCATCTGCCGTACGACGGTGTTGTGCTCGAGCACCTCACCGGTCAGCTCGTCGAGGCCGAGGGTG